>CBFGQM010000056.1:0-19661 GCA_965650905.1 uncultured Streptomyces sp.
CGCTTCAGCAGGTCGGCACCGGTGAGGGCGACCCCTTCGAGTCGTACTTCTCCGGGAACACGATCCAGATCTGCCCGGTGGGCGCGCTGACATCGGCGGCGTATCGCTTCCGCTCGCGCCCCTTCGACCTGGTCTCGTCCCCTTCGGTGTGCGAGCACTGCTCCGGCGGCTGTGCGACCCGCACCGATCACCGGCGTGGCAAGGTCATGAGGCGGCTGACGGCTCTGGACCCCGAGGTCAACGAGGAGTGGATGTGCGACAAGGGGCGGTTCGGGTTCCGGTACGCGCAGCAGCGGGACCGGCTGACCACGCCTCTCGTACGGGGTGAGTCCGGCGAGCTGGAGCCCGCCTCGTGGCCCGAGGCCCTTGCGGTGGCGGCCGAGGGGCTCACGGCGGCCCGCTCCAGGACCGGTGTCCTGATCGGCGGCCGTCTGACCGTCGAGGACGCCTACGCCTACAGCAAGTTCGCGCGGGTGGCCCTCGACACGAACGACATCGACTTCCGCGCGCGCGTGCACAGCGGCGAGGAGGCCGACTTCCTGGCCGCCCGGGTCGCCGGACGCGGACGGGATCTCGACGGTACGGGCGTCACCTACACCTCCCTGGAGAAGGCGCCAGCCGTCCTGCTCGCCGGCATCGAGTCCGAGGAGGAGGCGCCCGGCGTCTTTCTGCGGCTGCGCAAGGCCTGGCGCGGGCACGGGCAGAAGACGTTCTCGCTCGCCACACATGCGACCCGCGGTCTGCTGAAGGCGGGCGGCACGCTGCTGCCCGCCGCACCCGGCACCGAGACCGAGTGGCTGGACGCACTCGCGTCCGGCGTCGGTCTGGAGGGCGACGGGGCAGCGGCATCCGAGGCGCTGCGCGCCGAAGGTGCCGCGATTGTCGTCGGTGAGCGGCTGGCCTCCGTCGAAGGCGGGCTCACCGCCGCAGCGCGGGCCGCTGCGGCGACCGGCGCCCAACTGGTGTGGATCCCGCGCCGGGCCGGGGAGCGCGGCGCAGTCGAGGCGGGCGCGTTGCCCTCGCTGCTGCCCGGCGGGCGTCCGGCCACCGACCCGCGCGCGCGGCACGAGGTCGCCGCGGCATGGGGGATCGCCGAACTCCCGCACCGGTACGGCCGTGACACCGGCCAGATCGTCGAGGCCGCCGCCACCGGTGAGGTCTCCGCGCTCGTCGTGGCGGGTGTCGAGGCCGCCGACCTGCCCGATCCGGCACGCGCGCGTGAAGCACTGTCCGACGTGGGCTTCCTGGTGTCGCTCGAACTGCGTCCCAGTGAGGTCACCGAGCACGCGGATGTCGTACTCCCCGTTGCCGCGGTCGTCGAGAAGGCGGGTACGTTCCTCAACTGGGAGGGGCGGGCACGGCCCTTCGAGGCGGTGCTGAGGCCCGACCAGATGACCCGCCCTCTGCCGCCGACCGACGCACGCGTCCTGCAGATGCTCGCGGATGCCATGGACGTCCACCTGGGGCTGCCCGATCTGCGCACCGCGCGGGTGGAGCTGGACCGGCTCGGCGCCTGGGACGGGCCGCGGGCCACCGAGCCCACGGAGACCGCGGCCACACTGCCGCGGCCCGCAGCCGGGGAGGCCTTGCTCGCCGGGCACCGGTTGCTGCTCGACCAGGGCCGCCTTCAGGAGGGCGACGAGGCGCTGGCCGCGACCCGGCACGCCGCACACGCGCGCGTGTCGCCTGCCACGGCCGCCGAGGTGGGCGTCAAGGACGGCGACGCCCTGGCCGTGACCGGCCCCTCCGGAGTGGTCGAATTCCCGCTGCAGATCACGGAGATGCCCGACCGAGTGGTCTGGCTCCCGCTGAACTCCTCCGGGGGAGGCGTCGCCTCCGACACGGGCGCGCAGCCCGGCGCCCTCGTCCGTATCGGCGCGGCGACGCTCGCCACCGAGGCCCCCAAGGAGGTGGAGGCATGACTGCGTACCTCGCCGTGGAAGACCTCTCCATGTTCGGCCGCGACCCCTGGTGGCTGGTCGTCATCAAGGCGGTCTTCTGCTTCGCCTTTCTGATGGTGACCGTGCTCTTCTCCATCGTGTGGGAGCGCAAGGTCGTCGCCTGGATGCAGCTGCGCATCGGCCCCAACCGGCACGGCCCCTGGGGCATGCTGCAATCGCTCGCCGACGGCATCAAGCTGATGCTCAAGGAAGACATCGTCGTCAAGCGCGCGGACAAGGTGGTCTACGTCCTCGCGCCGGTCGTCGCGGCCATCCCGGCCTTCATGGCGATCGCGGTGATCCCCTTCGGGCCCGCCGGCAACGAGGTCTCGATCTTCGGGCACCGCACCACGATGCAGCTCACCGACCTCCCGATCGCGGTGCTCTACATCCTCGCGGTCGCCTCGGTCGGCATCTACGGGATCGTGCTCGCGGGCTGGTCCTCCGGATCGACGTACCCCTTGCTGGGCGGTCTGCGCTCGTGCGCGCAGATGATCTCGTACGAGATCGCCATGGGCGCCGCCTTCGCGTCGGTGTTCCTGTACTCCGGCTCGATGTCGACGTCGGAGATCGTCGCCCAGCAGCAGGACCGCTGGTACGTCCTGCTGCTGCCGGTGTCGTTCCTGATCTACATCGTGACCATGGTCGGCGAGACCAACCGCGCCCCGTTCGACATGCCGGAGTCCGAGGGCGACCTGGTCGGCGGCTTCAACACCGAGTACTCGTCCATCAAGTTCGCGCTGTTCATGCTCGCCGAGTACGTGAACATGGTGACGGTCTCGGCGGTCTCGGTGACGCTCTTCCTGGGCGGCTGGAGGGCACCGTGGCCGGTCAGCACCTTCTGGGAGGGCGCCAACCACGGCTGGTGGCCGCTGCTCTGGTTCGTGGTGAAGGTGCAGCTGCTGCTGTTCTTTTTCATCTGGCTGCGCGGCACGCTGCCCCGCGTCCGCTACGACCAGCTGATGAAGCTCGGCTGGAAGGTCCTCATCCCGGTCTCCGTGGTCTGGCTGATGCTCGTCGCGACCGTGCGGACCCTGCGCAACGAGAACTACGACTTCGCCGACATCGCCCTCTATGTCGGCGGAGCCGTCCTCGTCCTGCTGCTGCTCTCGTTCGTCGCCGACATGTTCCGCGACCGGAAGGCCGCTCAGGAGGCACCGCCCGAGGCCGTCGCCTTCGACCCGATGGCGGGCGGATTCCCCGTACCGCCCATGCCGGGACAGACGCCGCCGCCGGTGCCGCGTCGACGCCCGCGGCGGGAGCGGGAGTTGATTGTCAGTGGCGGGGTCGATACTGCCAGTGACGGCCCCGATGGACCTAGTGACGGAAAGGAGGCGTCCGATGGCTGATGAGCAGAAGGAGACCAAGCCCGGTTTCCAGAACCCCGTCGCCGGCTTCGGCGTGACCTTCAAGGCCATGTTCAAGAAGCGGCTGACCGAGCAGTACCCGGAACAGCAGAAGATCACCGCCCCGCGATTCCACGGCCGGCATCAGCTCAACCGTCATCCGGACGGCCTGGAGAAGTGCATCGGCTGCGAGCTGTGCGCCTGGGCCTGCCCGGCCGACGCGATTTACGTGGAGGGCGCGGACAACACCGACGAGGAGCGCTACTCCCCGGGCGAGCGGTACGGCCGCGTCTACCAGATCAACTACGCCCGCTGCATCCTGTGCGGGCTGTGCATCGAGGCGTGCCCCACGCGCGCGTTGACGATGACGAACGAGTTCGAGCTTGCCGACAGCAGCCGCGCCAACCTCATCTACACCAAGGAGCAGCTGCTCGCCGGCCTCGACGAGGGCATGGTCGACAGCCCGCACTCGATCTTCCCCGGGATGGACGAGCAGGACTACTACCGCGGACTGGTGACGGAAGCGGCGCCCGGCACGGAACGCCAGGTGGCCCTCTCCAAGGGCGAAGGACCGCAGGAGGCCGCCTCGACCTTCGGCGAGGACGAGCCGGCGTCGGGGAAGGTGATCGGGCGATGACAGGTCTCGCCGCCTACTCCACCTCCACCGGAGAGGCCTTCCAGTTCTGGGTCCTCGGCACCGTCGCCGTGATCGGCGCCCTGTGCACCGTCTTCATGAAGAAGGCCGTGCACAGCGCCCTCTGCCTCGCCACGACCATGATCATCCTGGCCGTGTTCTACCTCGCCAACGGTGCCTACTTCCTGGGTATCGTGCAGATCGTCGTCTACACCGGCGCAATCATGATGCTGTTCCTCTTCGTGGTCATGCTCGTCGGTGTCACCGCCGCAGACTCCCTGAAGGAGACCATCAAGGGCCAGCGCTGGCTCGCCCTCCTGTGCGGACTCGGCTTCGGCATCCTGCTGTGCGCGGGAATCGGCAACGCGTCGCTGAACGAGTTCAACGGCCTGGCCCAGGCCAACGCGGGTGGCAACGTGAAGGGCCTCGCGGCCCTCATCTTCACCAAGTACGTCTTCGCCTTCGAACTCACCGGCGCCCTGCTCATCACGGCCGCCGTCGGCGCGATGGTGCTCACGCACCGAGAGCGCACCGAGCGGGCCAAGACCCAGCGCGAGCTGGCCGAGCAGCGCGTACGGGAAGGCAAGCAGGTCCCGCCGCTGCCCGCCCCTGGCGTCTATGCCCGGCACAACGCGGTGGACATCGCCGGCCTTCTCCCGGACGGCACCGCGTCCGAGCTCACCATCAACAAGACGCTGCTGGGCCGTGGTCAGATCCGTGACGTGTCCGACGAGGCGATCAATGACCTGAAGGCTTTGGAGCAGCGCGCCCAGGAACGGCTCGGCCGTGAAGAGGGGGCCACGAAGTGAATCCCGTCAACTACCTCTACCTCGCCGCCCTGTTGTTCACGATCGGCGCCACCGGCGTCCTGATCAGGCGGAACGCGATCGTGGTGTTCATGTGCGTCGAGCTCATGCTGAACGCCTGCAACCTGACGCTTGTCGCCTTCTCCCGGATGCACGGCAATCTCGACGGCCAGATCATCGCCTTCTTCACCATGGTCGTCGCCGCCGCGGAGGTCGTGGTCGGGCTCGCGATCATCGTGTCGCTGTTCCGTTCCCGCCACTCGGCCTCGGTCGACGACGCCAGCCTGATGAAGCTCTAAGGGGTCGCTGAATCGTGGAGAACCTGATTGCGCTGCTGGTAGCGGCGCCTCTGCTCGGAGCGGCCGTACTGCTGTGCGGCGGCCGGCGGCTGGACGCCGTCGGCCACTGGATCGGTACGGTCCTCGCGGCCGTCTCCTTCGTGATCGGCGCGATCCTTTTCGCCGACATGCTGGGGAAGGGCGCGGAGGAACGGGAGATGGCCCAGCACCTGTTCAGCTGGGTCCCCGTCGAAAGCTTCCAGGCCGACGTCGCCTTCCAACTCGACCAGCTGTCGATGACGTTCGTCCTGCTGATCACCGGCGTCGGCTCGCTGATCCACCTGTACTCGGTCGGGTACATGGAGCACGACGAGCGCCGACGCCGCTTCTTCGGCTATCTGAACCTGTTCCTCGCGGCGATGCTGCTGCTCGTCCTCGCCGACAACTACCTGTTGCTGTACGTCGGCTGGGAGGGCGTCGGCCTCGCCTCGTACCTGCTGATCGGCTTCTGGCAGCACAAGCCCAGCGCCGCGACCGCCGCGAAGAAGGCCTTCCTGGTCAACCGCGTCGGTGACATGGGGCTGTCGATCGCGATCATGCTGATGTTCGCGTGGTTCGGCACCTTCGCCTTCGGGCCCGTGCTGGAGGCGACGGGCGAGACGAGCGAGGGCAAGCTCACCGCCATCGGCCTGATGCTGCTCCTCGCCGCCTGCGGCAAGTCCGCCCAGGTGCCGCTGCAGTCCTGGCTCGGGGACGCGATGGAGGGCCCGACCCCGGTCTCGGCCCTCATCCACGCCGCCACCATGGTGACCGCGGGCGTGTACCTGATCGTCCGCTCCGGAGCGATCTTCAACGCCGCCCCGGACGCACAACTCGTGGTGACCGTCGTCGGCGCCGTCACGCTCCTGTTCGGTGCGATCGTCGGTTGCGCGAAGGACGACATCAAGAAGGCGCTCGCCGGATCGACCATGTCGCAGATCGGGTACATGGTCCTCGCCGCGGGCCTCGGCCCCATCGGCTACGTCTTCGCGATCATGCACCTGGTGACGCACGGCTTCTTCAAGGCCGGTCTCTTTCTCGGCGCCGGTTCGGTCATGCACGGCATGAACGACGAGGTCGACATGAGGAGGTACGGCGGCCTCAGGAAGTACATGCCGGTCACGTTCGTCACCTTCGGCCTCGGCTACCTCGCCATCATCGGCTTCCCCGGTCTGTCCGGCTTCTTCTCCAAGGACAAGATCATCGAGGCCGCCTTCGCCAAGGGCGGCACCGAGGGCTGGATCCTCGGCGGCGTGGCCCTGCTGGGCGCGGCCATCACCGCCTACTACATGACGCGCGTGATGCTGATGACGTTCTTCGGAGAGGAGCGCTGGCGGCACGCGCCGACACCGTCCCCGGCCGAGCCGAGCGTGGAGCCCGCCGCCGAGACGCGCGGTGAGCATGGAGAGCCGCACCCGCACGAGTCCCCGAAGTCCATGACGATCCCGATGATCGTGCTCGCCTTCGGGTCGGTCTTCGCGGGCGCGTTCTTCAGCATCGGCGACCGCTTCCTGCACTGGCTGGAGCCGGTCACCGGACACGCCCACGGACACGCCCCGGTCAGCGCCATGACGGTCACGCTCGCCACCATGGTGGTGCTCGTCATCGGCGCCGCAATCGCGTACGTCCAGTACGGGCGCCGTCCCGTCCCGGTGGTCGCCCCGCGCGGCTCCCTGCTGACCCGGGCCGCCCGGCGTGACCTGCTGCAGGACGACTTCAACCACGTCGTCCTCGTACGCGGCGGAGAGCACCTCACCCGCTCCCTGGTGTACGTCGACCACACCCTGGTCGACGGGGTCGTCAATGGCACGGCGGCCTCGATGGGCGGTCTCTCGGGACGGCTCCGGAGGCTGCAGAACGGCTACGCGCGGTCGTACGCGGTTTCGATGTTCGGCGGTGCGGCGATCCTCGTCGCCGCGACCCTGCTGATGAGGGCGGTCTGATACCGATGTCCTTTCCTCTGCTGACAGCGACGGCGGCGCTCCCGGCCCTCGGGGCGATCGCCACGGCCGCCGTGCCGGCCGCCCGCCGCACCTTTGCCAAGTGGCTGGCGCTGCTCGTCTCGCTCGCCACTCTGGTGCTCGCCCTGGTGGTCATGGTCCGCTTCCAGCCGGGCGGCGACCGCTACCAGCTCACCGAGTCCCACACCTGGATCGCGGACTTCGGGGTGCGGTACGAGCTGGGTGTGGACGGCATCGGGGTGGCGCTGATCGCGCTGACCGCGCTGCTGATCCCGTTCGTGATGCTCGCGGGATGGCACGACGCCGACCCCCAGGAGACCGGAGCTGAGTCTCTTGGCAGTTTCACAGCGGGCAGGTGGCGTCCGACGCAGGGCTTCTTCGCCCTGATCCTCGCCGTTGAGGCAATGGTGATCCTCTCCTTCGAGGCCACCGACGTCTTCCTCTTCTACATCTTCTTCGAAGCCATGCTGATCCCGATGTACTTCCTCATCGGCGGCTTCGGAGACCGCGCCCACGCGGGCACGGACGAGAACGCGGCGGCCCAACGCTCGTACGCCGCGGTGAAGTTCCTCCTCTACAACCTGGTCGGCGGCCTGATCATGCTGGCTGCCGTGATCGGTCTCTATGTAGTGGCTGGAAACTTCTCCCTGCAGGAGATCGCCGAGGCCCGGGCCAACGGTTCGCTGGACATGGCGACCAACACCGAGCGGTGGCTCTTCCTGGGCTTCTTCTTCGCGTTCGCGGTGAAAGCGCCCCTGTGGCCGCTGCACACCTGGCTGCCGAACGCCATGGGGGAGGCCACCGCCCCGGTCGCCGTACTGATCACGGCGGTGGTCGACAAGGTCGGCACCTTCGCGATGCTGCGCTTCTGCCTCCAGCTCTTCCCGGAGGCCTCGAAGTGGGCGACACCGGTCATCCTCGCCCTCGCCCTGATCAGCATCGTCTACGGGGCGCTGCTCGCGGTCGGTCAGCGCGACATCAAACGGCTGGTGGCGTACGCGTCGATCTCGCACTTCGGGTTCATCATCATGGGCATCTTCGCGATGACCAGCCAGGGTCAGTCGGGCGCCACGCTCTACATGGTCAACCACGGACTGTCGACCGCCGCGCTGATGCTGGTGGCCGGCTTCCTGATCTCGCGGCGCGGTTCGCGGCTGATCGCCGACTACGGAGGGGTGCAAAAAGTCGCACCGGTGCTCGCGGGCACCTTCCTGATCGGTGGCCTCGCAACGCTCTCGCTGCCCGGCCTCGCGCCCTTCGTGAGTGAGTTCCTGGTCCTGGTCGGTACCTTCACGCGCTACCCGGTGATCGGGATCATCGCCACCTTCGGCATCGTCCTCGCCGCGCTCTACACCCTCGTCCTCTATCAGCGGACGATGACGGGCCCGGTGAAGGCAGAAGTCTCGGCCATGCCCGACCTACGGGTTAGGGAGCTCGTGGTCGTCGCCCCGCTGATCGCCCTGCTGATCTTCCTGGGCGTCTTCCCGAAGCCGGTCACCGACATCGTCAACCCGGCGGTCGAGCACACCATGTCCGACGTACAGAAGCAGGACCCCAAGCCCGAGGTGGAGGCGGCCAAGTGAGCGCAGTAGCCGTCCACAGCCTGTGGACAATGGCGGCGGATCCGATCGAGAAGATCGACGCGCCAAAGATCGAATACGGGCAGTTGTCGCCCACCCTGATCGTCATCGGGGCGGCGATCATCGGCGTGCTCGTCGAGGCGTTCGTGCCGCGCAAGTCCCGTTACCACGCCCAGGTGTTCCTGTCCGTCGTCGCGCTCGCCGCCGCCTTCGCCGCGGTCATCGGGCTCGCGGCCGGCGGCTACGGCACCACGAAGGCGCACATCGCCGCGATGGGCGCGATCGCGGTCGACGGACCGGCCCTCTTCCTGCAGGGCACGATCCTGCTCGCCGGACTGCTCGGCGTGTTCACCTTCGCCGAGCGGCGCCTGGACCCGGTGGCGCACGGCAACCGCGTCGACTCGTTCGCCGCGCAGGCCGCGTCCGTGCCCGGCAGCGACAGCGAAAAGGCCGCGGTGAAGGCGGGGTTCACCACCACCGAGGCGTACCCGCTGCTTCTCTTCGCGGTCGGCGGCATGCTCATCTTCCCGTCGGCCAACGACCTGTTGACGCTGTTCATCGCCCTGGAAGTCTTCTCACTGCCGCTCTACCTGCTGTGCGCCGTGGCCCGCCGCAAGCGGATCATGTCGCAGGAGGCGGCGGTCAAGTACTTCCTGCTCGGTGCCTTCGCCTCCGCGTTCACGCTCTTCGGCATCGCCCTGCTGTACGGCTACGCGGGCTCGGTGTCGTACGCGACGGTCGCGCAGGTCGTCGACGGCTCGATCGAGAACGTGAACCCGGCGCTCGCCGACACCATGGGCAACGACGCGTTGCTGCTCGTCGGCGGCGCGATGGTCGTGATGGGCCTGCTGTTCAAGGTGGGCGCGGTGCCGTTCCACATGTGGACCCCGGACGTGTATCAGGGCGCTCCGACTCCGGTGACCGGCTTCATGGCCGCCGCGACCAAGGTGGCCGCCTTCGGGGCGCTGCTGCGTCTGCTGTACGTCGTGCTGCCGGGTCTGCGCTGGGACTGGCGGCCGGTGATGTGGGCCGTCGCGATCATCACCATGCTGGGCGGCGCGATCGTCGCCATCACCCAGACCGACATCAAGCGGCTGCTGGCATACTCGTCGATCGCGCATGCGGGCTTCATCCTTGCCGGTGTCATCGCGACCACGGCCGACGGAGTCTCGTCCGTGCTCTTCTATCTGGCCGCGTACTCCTTCGTCACGATCGGCGCGTTCGCGGTCGTGACCCTGGTACGGGACGCGGGCGGCGAGGCCACGCATCTGTCCAAGTGGGCAGGGCTCGGACGGCGTTCGCCACTGGTGGCGGCGGTGTTCGCGGTCTTCCTGCTGGCCTTCGCCGGTATTCCGCTCACCTCCGGCTTCGCCGGGAAGTTCGCCGTGTTCAAGGCGGCGGCGGAGGGCGGCGCGCAAGCGCTGGTCGTGGTCGGTGTGATCTCGTCCGCCATCGCGGCGTTCTTCTACATCCGCGTGATCGTGCTCATGTTCTTCAGCGAGCCGAAGCCGGAGGGACCGACCGTGGCCGTGCCGTCGCCCCTGACGATGACTGCGATCGGGTTCGGCGTTGCGGTCACACTGGTGCTGGGTGTGGCACCGCAGTACTTCCTGGATCTGGCAGGGCAGGCGGGGGTGTTTGTGCGCTGACGGGACACGCTCGATGGCAGCAGTCCGGCACCCCTTCAGGGGGTGCCGGACTGCTGTGGTGAAAGCGCGAGGCGGCCTGTGGATAACTCCGAGGCTGTCGGTGCGGGCCCCTATCGTGGAGGCAGCGGTCGAGGCGTGACATACGACGGGGGACAGGGCGATGAGTGGGACTGGCGGGACGGGTGTGATGGCCGAAGCGGACAGTGGCGCGTGGCTTGCCCGGCAGAGCACGGAGCCGGGCGGAGCCGGGCCTGTGGGGCTCGCGGAGAGCGAGGCGCTGGGCACGCTCCACCGCGTCTTCGGGTACGGGGCCTTCCGCGGCGAGCAGGCAGCGGTCATCGAGCATGTGGTGGCCGGCGGCGACGCCGTCGTCCTCATGCCGACAGGCGGCGGCAAGTCGCTCTGCTACCAGATCCCGGCCCTGGTCAGACCTGGTACGGGCGTGGTGGTCTCCCCGCTCATCGCGCTGATGCAGGACCAGGTGGACGCCCTGCGGGCGCTCGGCGTGCGCGCCGGGTTCATGAACTCCACGCAGGACTTCGACGAGCGGCGTGTGGTCGAGGCGGAGTTTCTGGCGGGCGAGCTCGACCTGCTCTACCTCGCACCGGAGCGGCTGCGCCTGGCGTCCACGCTCGATCTGCTCGCGCGCGGCAAGATCTCGGTCTTCGCGATCGACGAGGCACACTGTGTGTCCCAGTGGGGCCACGACTTCCGGCCCGACTACCTGGCGCTCTCGCTCCTGGGCGAGCGCTGGCCCGAGGTGCCGAGGATCGCGCTGACGGCGACGGCCACCCACGCGACGCACCAGGAGATCACGCAACGCCTGGGCATGCCGGACGCCCGCCACTTCGTGGCGAGCTTTGACCGGCCCAACATCCAGTACCGGATCGTGCCGAAGGCCGACCCCAAGAAGCAGCTGCTGTCGTTTCTGAAGGAGGAGCACGCGGGCGACGCGGGCATCGTGTACTGCCTGTCGCGCAACTCGGTGGGCAGGACAGCTGAGTTCCTCTGCCGCAACGGCATCGAGGCGGTGCCGTACCACGCGGGCCTGGACGCGGGCACACGCGCCGCGCACCAGGCGCGGTTCCTGCGCGAGGAAGGCCTGGTCGTCTGCGCCACCATCGCCTTCGGCATGGGCATCGACAAGCCGGACGTGCGGTTCGTCGCCCATCTCGACCTGCCGAAGTCGGTCGAGGGCTACTACCAGGAGACGGGCCGCGCGGGTCGCGACGGACTGCCGTCCACGGCCTGGATGGCCTATGGCCTGAACGACGTCATACAGCAGCGCAAGCTGATCCAGTCCGGCGAGGGCGACGAGGCGTTCCGGCGCCGGGCCGCGGCGCACCTCGACGCGATGCTCGCGCTGTGTGAGACCGCCGAGTGCCGCCGCGCCCGGCTGCTCGCCTACTTCGGTCAGGACGCCGGGACCACGGCTTGTGGGAACTGCGACACGTGCCTCCTCCCGCCCGAGACCTGGGACGGCACGGTCGCGGCCCAGAAGGTGCTGTCCACGGTGGTGCGGCTACAGCGCGAGCGGGGGCAGAAGTTCGGGGCGGTCCAGATCGTCGACATTCTCCTCGGGCGCAGAACCGCGAGGGTCATACAGTTCGACCACGACCAGCTGTCCGTGTTCGGCATCGGCGAAGAGCTGTCCGAAGGCGAATGGCGCGGGGTCGTACGGCAGTTGCTGGCCCAGGGATTGCTCGCGGTCGAGGGCGAGTACGGGACGCTGGTGCTGACCGAGGCGAGCGGGACGGTGCTGCGGCGCGAGCGTGAGGTACCGCTGCGTAAAGAGCCGAAGAAGCCAGTGACCTCGCAGTCGGCGTCGCCGCGGGGCGAGCGCAAGGCCAAGGTCGCGGCGGCCGAGCTGCCCGACGCACTGGTCCCCGTCTTCGAGGCCCTGCGTGCGTGGCGGGCCGCGCAGGCCAAGGAGCAGGGCGTTCCGGCGTACGTCATCTTCCACGACGCGACACTTCGGGAGATCGCCACGGCGGGGCCCACCTCCCTGGCGGAGCTGGGCGGGATCAGCGGAGTGGGCGAGAAGAAGCTCGCCACGTCCGGGGAAGGCGTGCTCAAGGTGCTCGCCTCGCTGTCCCCGGGCTCCCCGGCCCCCGAGGACGGGGAGCCGGAGACGCCGGAGCCGGAGGGCTGGGGGGAGCCCGACGAGCCGGACGACTGGATATAGGGACGGGCCGGACGGCTCGGTACAGACTCTGGCTGGACGGCTCGGTACAGAGACTGGATGGGGGAGTTGGTGGGGAGACTGGCCGGACGACCGGACAGGGAACGGTCACACGCCGGGGACGATCCGCCCGGTCACCTCGCCCAGCCCCACCCGGGTTCCGTTCGGCCCTGGTGCCCAAGCCGTGATCGTCACGACATCGCCGTCCTCCAGGAACGTCCGCTTGCCGTCGGGGAGTTCGAGGGCGTCGCGCCCGTTCCAGGTCAGCTCCAGCAGCGACCCGCGCTCGCGCTCGCCGGCTCCGCTCACCGTCCCCGAGCCGTACAGGTCGCCGGTGCGCAGCAAGGCGCCGTTCACCGTCATGTGGGCCAACTGCTGGGCGGCGGTCCAGTACATGGTGGAGAAGGGCGGCTCGGAGATGACGTGGCCGTTGAGGGCGACGGAGATGCGCAGGTCGTAGCCGCCGGCCTCCTCAAAGGAGTCGTCCAGGTAAGGGAGCAAGGAGTGTGTGCGGGAGGGGGGCGTGACCCGAGCGTTTTCCAGGGCGTCCAGGGGGGTGATCCAGGCCGACACCGAGGTGGCGAAGGACTTGCCGAGGAACGGGCCGAGGGGTACGTACTCCCAGGCCTGGAGGTCGCGCGCGGACCAGTCGTTGAGGAGGCAGAGGCCGAAGACGTGGTCGCGGAAGTCGCTCAGCGGCACCGGCGTGCCCATGGCGGAGGGCATGCCGACCACGAAGCCGACCTCCGCCTCGATGTCCAGCCTGACGGACGGCCCGAAGACCGGCTCGGGGTCCGCGGGGGCCTTGCGCTGGCCGGAGGGGCGTACCACCTCCGTGCCGGACACTACAACGGTGCCGGACCGGCCGTGGTAACCGATCGGCAGATGCTTCCAGTTGGGCGTGAGGGAGTCGGCGGCTTCGGGGCGGAAGATCCGGCCGACGTTGCGGGCGTGGTTCTCCGAGGCGTAGAAGTCGACGTAGTCCGCGACGTCGAAGGGGAGGTGCAGGGTCACCTCGGAGAGCGGGTGCAGCAGGGGCGCGACGGTCTCCCGGTGGGTGGGCACCGTCACCCACGCCGTGATCGCTCGCCGCACGTCCGACCAGGCCGTACGCCCCGCCGCGAGTAGTTGGGCGAGGGAGGGCCGGGCGAGCAGTGTGACGTACGGTGAGCCGAGTGCGCGGGCCGCGGCGCCCACGTCGAGGACGTGGTCGCCCAGCCTGACACCGACACCGCGCTCCTCGGAGCCGAGCGGGGAGAACACGCCGTACGGAAGGTTGTGCGGACCGAAGGGATCGCCCTCGGGGACCTCGAAGGGGGGCATCGGATGCTGCCTCGCTTTCCGTGTGGGTGGGGCTCACGTTACGGGGGAGTTGTCGTGCCCACTGCTCCCGCAGCCATTTCTGCGCGCCGGTATCCCTTTCGGAGGGCTTGCGGTCATGGCTCCGTCAACAGCGGCCGTCACAGGAACAGCTCCTCCAGCGCGTGGGCGTACGCCCTCAAGCCTGTCCGGGCGTACGCCCACGCCGCGGAGTCCGGCCGCAGGATGTCCGGAAGAAACGTGACCTGCCACATTCTGATGGTGCCGGCCACTGTGCTCCAGCCGTCCTCGTCCTCGGCCGGCCCGACCGCGATACGCACGGCCTGGGCGACCCGTGCCACCCCACTCTCCGTGTCCGGGCAGCGGGCGAGGGGCGGCATTCACCAGCTCCTGCCGGAACGTCGTCAACTGCGGTCGTCAACCGCAGATGCGCTCCCGTACGGCATATACATCGCACCGCCGCGGGTTCGCCGAACCGTGGCCACACGTCCTCCACGGCCCCGGGCCACAGCGGCAACGACACCGCGGTGACCTCGTGTTCCCGCGTCCTGCCCCGTTCGTGGGCAATACCCAGCAAGAAGGCGGGAAGGACCCGATGCGGCACTGGTTGTCCTCCTGCAGCGTCCAGGGAGCTCGTGGGGGACCGGTGGCACTCTCCTCACCTCGTACGCTGCCCTTCGTGTACAGCATTTCGGCGACCCGGTTCGTCATATACGGCACCGGTCGACAGGGGGGGCGTGTGCGGCAGTGTCCGTCATGCCTGAGGCGGCCCCGCGGGGAGCCTCCTGGCGACCCTTCGACGGTGTACTGAGACCGGTCACCACTTCCTCGGATTTGTGTCACTTCAGGTTGTATCGGTACGTCAAAGATATGACGGTAATGATCCATTACGCCCGGCCTGGGCCCGTGGGCGCTCGCCATGATCGAAAGGCGACCGGATACGCTGACTTGCGTGCGAGCGGCGACAGATCGACAAACACCCCGAGCATTCGCAGCACTCACAGAAGCGACAGAAGCAACAGAAGCAACAGAAGCAACAGCACTCAGAGCGCCAAGAGCGCCAAGAGCACGCAGAGACCGCCCTTGAGAGCGTCAGCAGACAGGAGACCCTCGTGACCGTCGTCGGGCCGTTCGGGCTGAGCGTGCGGGACCAGGCTCTCGAAGCCGATGTCCAGGCCGGATTGGCGGCTGTCGAGGAAGGCCTGATCGAGGCCACCAAGAGTGAGGTCCCGTTCATCACGGAGGCCGCGCAGCACCTCGTGCGCGCGGGCGGAAAGCGGTTCCGGCCGCTGCTCGTGATGCTCGCCGCGCAGTTCGGCGACCCGTACGTGCCGGGTGTCGTTCCCTCGGCCGTCGTCGTGGAGCTGACCCACCTCGCCACGCTGTACCACGACGACGTCATGGACGAGGCGGACGTGCGCCGCGGGGTACCGAGCGCCAACACCCGCTGGGGCAACTCGGTCGCCGTGCTCACCGGCGACTTTCTGTTCGCGCGCGCGTCGCACATCCTGGCCGACCTGGGGCCCGAGGCCGTACGCATCCAGGCCGAGGCGTTCGAACGCCTGGTCACCGGACAGATCCTGGAGACGGCCGGACCGCGGGACGGGCGCGACCAGATCGACCACTACATGGACGTCCTCAGCGGCAAGACCGGCTCGCTGATCGCCGTGGCGGGACGGTTCGGCGCGATGATGTCGGGCGCCGACGAGACCGTGGTGGACGTACTCACGCAGTACGGGGAGCGGCTCGGCGTCGCATTCCAGCTCGCCGACGACGTACTCGACATCGCGAGCGATGCGCACGAGTCCGGCAAGACGCCGGGTACCGATCTGCGCGAGGGCATCGCCACCCTGCCCGTGCTGCGGCTGCGTGAGCGCGTGGAGCGGCTCGGGCTGGCCGACGACATCGCGTTGTCCGAGCTGCTCGAGTCGGATCTGACGGACGACGCCCGGCACGCCGAGGCACTCTCCCTCCTGCGTGCCCACCCGGCCCTGGGGCAGGCCCGCCGCGACACGGTGCGCTATGCGGAGGAGGCCCGCGCCACCCTGCTGCCGCTCCCGGAGTGCGGCGCCAAGGCAGCGCTGGTGGAACTGTGCGACGCGGTGGTGCACCGGGCGGGCTGACCCGGACAGCGAGCTCTCCGGTCGATCGTGGTCAGTCGATCGTGGTCGTGTGATAGGCGCCATGTATCGGGTTGAGCCCCATCTGAAGTCCGCTCCGCAACCGTGCTGCGCGGCGCAGAGCGGGCCTGCCGGAGGCAGTGGCACTGGCAATGGCAATGGCAATGGTGGTACGGGAGCGGGCGTCGGACGGAACGACCGTCTCCCTCTCCTCGCACCTGCTCGACGAGCTTGCGCAGGTGTGCACACATGCCGCGGTGATGGCGCGGGGACGGCTGATCATCCAGGGACCGATGGCCGAGCCGGCTCTGGAGCCGTGGCTACGGGTGTTCCGGCCTCGGGAGCTCCAGCTCCGGGGCGCCCGCGTCGGCCCGCGCCGACCGCAGGACCGACCTCGCCCGCCGTGATGTCCGCCGCGACATCCGCAGCGCGTCCCACGTCAGCAGTGACAGAGCGCCCCACACCAGCGCGAACCCGGCCCACCGCTCGGCGGGCATCGCCTCGTGGAAGTACAGGACGCCGAGCAGGAACTGCAGTACGGGCGTCAGGTACTGGAGCAGCCCGAGCGTCGACAGCGGTACGCGGATCGCCGCCGCCCCGAAGCAGACGAGCGGAGCCGCGGTCACCACACCGGTGGCGGCGAGCAGCGCCGCGTGCCGGGCGCCCTCGCCACCGAAGGTCGCGTCACCCTGCCCTGACAGCCACAGCAGAAACCCGAGCGCGGGCAGGAACTGGATCGCGGTCTCCGCCGCGAGCGACTCCAGCCCGCCGAGGTTGACCGTCTTCTTCACCAGCCCGTACGTCGCGAAGGAGAAGGCGAGGCAGAGGGAGATCCACGGCGGCCGGCCATACCCGATCGTCAGCACGAGGACGGCGGCGAAGCCGGTGCCGACCGCCGACCACTGGGCGGGCCGCAGCCGCTCCTTCAGGAGCAGCACACCCATCGCGATGGTGACGAGCGGGTTGATGAAGTAGCCGAGGGACGCCTCCACCACATGGCCGGAGTTCACGGCCCAGATGTAGAGACCCCAGTTGACGGTGATGACGGCTGCCTCGACGGTGATCAGACCGAGCTTGCGCGGCTGCCGCAGCAGCTCACCGGTCCAGGCCCAGCGCCGCATCACCACGAGTGCGATCGCGACGACGCCCAGCGACCACACCATGCGGTGGGCGAGGATCTCGACCGCCCCGGCGGGCTCGAGGAGCGGCCAGAAGAGGGGGACGAGCCCCCACATGCCGTATGCCGCGAAGCCGTTCAGCAGACCTTTGCGCTGCTCGCTCCAGGACTCCACCGGCACGGTCCCTCCCTCTCGCACGGCCACCTCGCTCTCGCATGACTGCGCCACGCGGCCGTGAAGACGGTAACGCCGAGCACCCCTGCCTGTCATGCACGTATCGCCATACGGTCATGACAGGCAGGGGCGGTGAGGATCGCCTGTTCCATGCCCTTGTGGTCGGCGGCCAGGTCGGAATCGGCCTTGGGGCCGCCCAGCGCACCCGCGCACGCGAGCAGCGCGACTCCGGCCGCCTCCGCCGCCTCGACGACGGCAACAGAGGGCCTGGGGGGCCGTACGCGTAACACGTACGGCCCCCCAGGCCGTCAAGTCCCCACCACAACCACCGATCAGCCGACAACAGTCCAGGTGTCGCCCCCGGAGAGGAGCGCCGCCAGGTCGCCCTTCCCGCTCTGCTCGATCGCCGTGTCCAACTGGTCGGACATCTGCGTGTCGTACACCGGCCGGTCCACAGCACGCAACACACCGATCGGCGTGTGGTGCAGCGTGTCGGGGTCGGCGAGGCGTGACAGCGCGAACGCCGTCGTGGGCGACGTGGCGTGCGCGTCGTGCACGAGCACCTGTGCCTCGTTCTCCGTGGTCACCGTGACCACCTTCAGGTCACCGGTCAGCGGGTCGCGTACGACACCCTTCGAGCCGAGGCCGCTTTCAAGGGGAGCCCCGAACCGGATCTGCTGCCCGTGCTGCAGACGGATCACGGCCTCTTCGGCCTGTTGCCGGTCCTTGAGGGCTTCGAAGGCGCCGTCGTTGAAGATGTTGCAGTTCTGGTAGATCTCCACCAGGGCCGTGCCTGGGTGGGCGGCGGCCTGACGCAGCACCTCGGTCAGGTGCTTGCGGTCGGAGTCCACCGTCCGCGCCACGAAGGACGCCTCCGCGCCGATGGCCAGCGACACCGGGTTGAAGGGCGCGTCCAGCGACCCCATCGGCGTCGACTTCGTGATCTTCCCGACCTCCGACGTCGGGGAGTACTGGCCCTTCGTCAGACCGTAGATCCGGTTGTTGAAGAGCAGGATCTTCAGGTTGACGTTCCGTCGCAGGGCGTGGATCAGGTGGTTGCCGCCGATGGACAGCGCGTCACCGTCACCCGTCACCACCCACACACTCAGATCCCGCCGCGACGAGGCGAGACCGGTGGCGATGGCCGGGGCGCGACCGTGGATGGAGTGCATCCCGTAGGTGTCCATGTAGTACGGGAAGCGGGAGGAGCAGCCGATGCCGGAGACGAAGACGATGTTCTCCTTCGCCAGGCCGAGTTCGGGCATGAAGCCCTGTACGGCGGCGAGGATCGCGTAGTCGCCGCAGCCGGGGCACCAGCGCACTTCCTGATCGGACTTGAAGTCCTTCATGGACTGCCTGGCCTCGGCCTTGGGCACGAGGGAAAGCGCCTCGATCGTGTCCGTGCCTTCCGTGGTCGTCTCAGCCATCGATGGCCTCCTTGAGAGCCGTGGCGAGCTGCTCAGCCTTGAACGGCATACCGTTGACCTGGTTGTACGACTCCGCGCCCACCAGGTACTTCGCCCGGACGAGCGTGGCGAGTTGACCGAGGTTCATCTCGGGAATCACCACCTTCTCGTAACGCCCCAGAACCTCGCCGAGATTCCGCGGGAACGGGTTGAGGTGGCGCAGATGGGCCTGCGCGATGGACTCCCCGGCCGCGCGCAGCCGCCGGACCGCCGCGGTGATCGGCCCGTATGTCGACCCCCAGCCCAGCACCAGCGTCTTCGCGCCCTGGGAGCCTCCCGTGCTCGAACGAGGTTGAGCGCTTGGGGAAGGATCGTCGACCTCGACGTCGGGCACCTCGATGCCGTCGATCTTCGCCTGCCGTGTACGCACCATGAAGTCGTGGTTGGCCGGGTCGTACGAGATGTTGCCCGTGCCGTCCTGCTTCTCGATGCCGCCGATGCGGTGCTCCAGGCCCGGTGTGCCGGGGATCGCCCACGGGCGCGCCAGTGTCTGCTCATCGCGCTTGTACGGCCAGAACACTTCGGTGCCGTCGCCCAGGGTGTGGTTCGGGCCCTGGGCGAACCGCACCCGCAGGTCCGGTAGTTCGTCCAGGTCCGGGATGCGCCAGGGTTCGGAGCCGTTGGCCAGGTAGCCGTCGGAGAGCAGGAAGACCGGGGTGCGGTAGGTGACCGCGATCCGGGCGGCCTCGAGAGCCGCGTCGAAGCAGTCGGCGGGCGTGCGCGGCGCGACGACCGGCACGGGCGCTTCGCCGTTGCGGCCGTACATCGCCTGCAGCAGGTCGGCCTGCTCGGTCTTGGTCGGCAGGCCGGTGGACGGGCCGCCGCGCTGGATGTCGATGACCAGCAGCGGCAGCTCCAGGGAGACGGCCAGCCCGATCGTCTCGCTCTTGAGCGCCACACCGGGACCGGAGGTGGTGGTGACGGCGAGCGACCCGCCGAAGGCCGCGCCCAGGGCCGCGCCGATGCCCGCGATCTCGTCCTCGGCCTGGAAGGTCCGTACGCCGAAGTTCTTGTGCTTGCTCAGCTCGTGCAGGATGTCCGAGGCCGG
>CBFGQM010000057.1:0-19633 GCA_965650905.1 uncultured Streptomyces sp.
GCGCCCCCGGCCCCCCCCCCACCCCTGTGGCGCCGGGGTCATGTTTCACGTGAAACATGGCCCCGGCACACTCACTCAACTCTGCGCGCTCCACCACTCCTTGAGTGCCGACACTGCCGCGTCATACTCCATCGGCCCGTTCTCCAGGCGCTGCTCCAGCAAAAATTTGTACGCCTGGCCGATGACCGGGCCAGGGCCGACGCCCAGGATTTCCATGATCTGGTTGCCATCCAGGTCGGGCCGGATGGAGTCCAGCTCCTCCTGTTCCTGGAGCTGGGCAATGCGCTGCTCCAGCCCGTCGTAAGCGCGGGAGAGTGCAGTGGCTTTGCGCTTGTTGCGGGTGGTGCAGTCGGAGCGGGTCAGCTTGTGCAGACGGTCGAGGAGCGGGCCGGCGTCACGTACGTAGCGGCGGACCGCTGAGTCCGTCCACTCACCGGTGCCGTAGCCGTGGAAGCGCAGGTGCAGTTCGACCAGTCGCGCGACGTCCTTCACAAGCTCATTGGAGTACTTGAGGGCCGTCATGCGCTTCTTGGTCATCTTGGCGCCCACCACCTCGTGATGATGGAAAGAGACCCGGCCGTCCTTCTCGAAGCGGCGCGTCCGCGGCTTGCCGATGTCGTGCAGCAGCGCGGCAAGGCGAAGGGTCAGGTCGGGACCGTCCTCCTCCAGCGCCATCGCCTGCTCAAGCACGATGAGCGTGTGGTCGTAGACATCTTTGTGCCGGTGGTGCTCGTCCCGCTCAAGACGCAGCGCGGGCAGCTCGGGCAGCATGTGCTCGGCGAGCGCGGCGTCGACGAGCAGCGTCAAACCCTTACACGGGTGCGAGGAGATGATCAGCTTGTTCAGCTCGTCCCGGACGCGCTCGGGGGAGACGATCTCGATGCGCTCGCTCATTGCCTTCATCGCCGCGACGACGTCCGGTGCCACCTCGAAGTCAAGCTGCGCGGCGAAGCGAGCGGCCCGCATCATCCGCAGCGGGTCGTCGGAGAACGACTCCTCAGGGGTGCCCGGGGTGCGCAGCACACGCTCCGCAAGGTCCCTGAGCCCGCCGTGCGGGTCGATGAACTCCTTCTCAGGCAGCGCCACGGCCATCGCGTTGACGGTGAAATCACGGCGTACGAGATCCTGCTCGATGGAGTCGCCGTACGACACCTCGGGTTTGCGCGAAGCCCGGGCGTACGACTCCGAACGGTAGGTCGTCACCTCGATGTCAAAGCGCTGGACAGCGTCTCCGACGCGGGCGTCCTTCTGTGCCCCGACCGTCCCGAAGGCGATCCCGACCTCCCACACGGCGTCCGCCCAGGGCCGCACGATCTTCAGTACGTCCTCGGGGCGGGCGTCGGTCGTGAAGTCCAGGTCGTTGCCCAGCCGGCCCAGGAGGGCGTCCCGGACCGAGCCGCCGACCAGGGCGAGGGAGAACCCTGCTTCCTGGAAGCGACGTGCTAGATCGTCGGCGACGGGGGACACTCGCAGCAGTTCGCTCACCGCGCGGCGCTGCACCTGGCTCAGTGCATTGGGATTGTCTTCGTTGGCGTTCGGCACAACAGAAAAGGGTACGTGGCGCGGGCGACCGCGAGCGCTCCATTAAACGGGCACAGATGCTTCCCTTCGTGTGCCGTGATGTGCCATCCATACATAACCGCATATACAGGGCAATCCGGCCCTGATCCCCGGCCTTGGGGAGCAGACCGCGGCACTTCCCCTCAGCGCGCATCGTTACCATGCGTGGACGCACATTCCGACGACCACTGACGACGACGAGGGACGGGCAAGCGCGTGGCCGAGGCGGCAGACTTCCAGGGGATGAGTCCCTCACCTGCCCGCTGGTGGCTTCGGCGATCCGGAGCACTGCTCGCCGGGGCGCCTCTGCTGGCCGGTCTTCTCCAGCTGCCCGTCTCACCCTCCGCGGACGCCGCCGAGTACACCGCTATGACGGAGGCCACAGGAACCGAGACGGTCGACGTCTCCCTGGACTCGCTCAGCCCCAGCATCCCCTCGGAGGGGGACACGCTCACTGTCTCCGGCAGGATCACCAACAAGGGCAAGCAGACGGTCACCGGCGCCCACCTCGGTCTGCGCGTGGGCCCGACGATGAACGGCCGCTCGGCGATCGACGACGCCGCCAAGAGCAGCCCGTACGCGGGCACGGAAGTCCGCGACGATTACGGGGCGAATTTTTCCCAGCTGGCGCCGGGCGTCCCCCAAACCTTCAGAGTCTCCGTCCCCGTCGACAAGCTCGACCTCGGCGCCGACGGCGTCTACCAGCTCGGGGTAACGCTCGCCGGGCAGACCGCCGCCCAGCCGTACGAGCAGGTTCTCGGCATCGAGCGGACGTTCCTGCCGTGGCATCCCGACGCGACGGACACGAAGACGAAGACGACGTACCTCTGGCCGCTGATCTCGACCTCCCACATGACGGCTGAGACGGGGTCGAACGAGCAGCAGACCCCCGTCTTCAACAGCGACGACCTGGCCGCGGAGCTCGCGCCCGGCGGCCGCCTTCAGCAGCTCCTCACGCTCGGCAAGGACCTCGACGTCACGTGGGTCATCGACCCGGACCTCCTGGCCTCCGTGGACGCGATGACACGCAGCTACAAGATCCAGGGCGACAACGACACGACCACGGCGGGCACCAACCAGGCTGTCGCCAAGCAGTGGCTCGGCGAGCTGGAGAAGACGGTCGAGGACAAGGAGGTCATCGCCCTCCCCTTCGCCGACCCCGATCTGGCGTCGCTGGCGCACAACGGCAAGAAAGTCACCGGCGCGCTGAGTCATCTCAAAGACGCCACGGACGTGGCCGCCACGACCGTGGAGTCGATCCTCCACGTGACGCCCAGCACGGACTACGCCTGGCCCGCGAACGGCGCGATCGACCCGTCGATCGTCAAGGTCGCCACTTCTGCCGGTGCCGACACGGTGATCTCCCGCAGCGACAGCTTGAAGGAGACCGGCGGCCTGCCCTACACGCCGACGTCGGCCCGCCCCATCGGCGGTGGCACCACGGCGGTAGTCGCGGACGACCACCTCTCGACGGCCTTCCAGGGCGACATGACAATGGCAGACAACGCAACGCTCGCCGTGCAGAGGTTCCTGGCCCAGAGCTTGATGATCGCCCTGCAGTCGCCGAACAGGCAGCGCAGCATCGTGATCACCCCGCAGCGCATGCCGTCCACGAGCCAGGCCCAGACCATGGCACAGGCGCTCGAGGCCCTCCAGGACTCGAACTGGTCGCAGCCGACGGAGCTGTCCAGTGCTGCCACTGCCAAGCCGGACCCCGGCGCCACAACGCGAATCCCGTCCGCGTCCTGGTACCCCTCGTCGCTGCACAGGCAGGAGCTGCCGCAGGCGGCCTTCGAGCAGATCGGGAACACACAGCACAAGCTCGACAACTTCCGGGTGGTCCTCTCGGACGAGTCCCGTGTGGTCACCCCCTTCGGGCGGGCCATGAACCGGGCCATGTCCACGTCCTGGCGCGGCCACGCCGCCGACGCGGTCGTGTATCGCAGTGGGGTGGAGTCATATATCAACGAGCTCACCGAGCAGGTCGGGCTGATCCCGAAGTCAGAGGCGAAGCTGTCCGGCCGCAGCGCCACCATCCCCGTCACCGTGCAGAACAACCTCGTCCAGGGCGTCGACCACTTGGTCCTGCGGCTGACGTCGGAGCAGCCGACCCGCCTCCGCATCGGGGACAGCGCCTACTCCGAGAAGCGGGTCGAGGTGCCGGGCGGGCACAGCGAGTCGGTCAAGTTCACCGCGAACGGCCGCGCCAACGGCCGTGCCTCGGTGGTCGCCCAGCTCTACACCGAAGACGGCCAGGCGTACGGCCCTCCCGTCACCTTCGAGGTGAGGGTCACCGAGATCACCCCCACGGTGATGCTGGTCATCGCGGTGGCGTCCTGCTGCTCGTACTCGCAGGATTCCGGATGTACACACAGCGCAAGCGCGCGGCCGCCCAGCAGGCCGAGAAGGAGTCGCAAGACGGCTTCGAGACCGACGACGCCGCGGACGGTCCCGAAGAGGCGTCCGAGGTAACGTCCGGGGCAGACGACCCGGAGCAGCCGAGTGACCCTTCACCGGACACCGCACCGCAAAGCACTGCCCCGTCCGCCACGGGTGAGAGAGTGGACCGTTGAGCGATGTCGTGGCCGGTGGGCCCGGGGACGATGAGGTGGGGTAACCATGAACGCGCCGTACGAGGGTGTCCACGGCCAGGGCGCGGGCAGCTCCGGCTACCCCGACGGCCCACCGCAGGGACCACCGGAGCCTGGCCAGGTGCCGCCACAGCCCGCTGCCGACGTGTACTTCCAGGACCCCTACACCCAGGACACCCACCGGGCACAAGACCTCGCCGCCCAGGACCCGATCGCCGACGCGCTCTACGACCGTGCCGCGCATCCCGCACCCGCGCCCAGTACGCACCCGCCGCAGCAGCCGCTGTACGCTCAGCCGCCCCAGCCGCCCCACGCACCCGATCCACGCGTGTGGGCGCAGACCCCGGCGCCCGAGCCGGAGGGCCTGACGCAACAGCTGCCGTACGGCGACGACCCCCGTACGACCCAGTTCGTGGGCGTGGACGAGCTGGTCACACAGGCCGGCGATAGACGCCACGAGCCGGATGCCTTCGCGTATCTCTTCCGTGACCAGCAGCAGGGCGGCGGGCACGTACCTGTCGGCACGCCCGGTGTGCCGTCACCGCCACTCGAGTCGGCGCAGACCGCCGCCCAGCCTCCCACTCACGTACCGGCACCCACGCCCGCACCAGCACCGGCGCCGACGTCCGCGCCGAAGAAGTCCGGGGGCCGCGCGTCGGGGCTGCTGAAGTCGAGCGCGGTCATGGCGGCGGGCACCATGGTGTCCCGCCTCACCGGCTTCATCCGGTCCGCGCTGATCGTCGCGGCGCTGGGCACGGCCCTGCTGGGCGATACCTTCCAGGTCGCCTACCAGCTGCCGACGATGATCTACATCCTGACCGTAGGGGGCGGTCTCAACTCGGTCTTCGTACCTCAGCTCGTGCGCGCCATGAAAGAGGACGATGACGGCGGCGAAGCCTACGCGAACCGTCTACTGACCCTGGTCATGGTCGCCCTCGGCACGCTGACCGTGCTCGCGATGTTCGCCGCACCGCTCCTGGTCCGCATGCTGTCAGTCCCCGTTGCCGGCAACATCGCGGCCAACGAGGTCGCCATCACTTTCACACGGTACTTCCTGCCCACGATCTTCTTCATGGGTATCCACGTGGTGATGGGGCAGATCCTCAACGCCCGCGGCAAGTTCGGCGCGATGATGTGGACCCCGGTCCTCAACAACATCGTCATCATCGTGACGCTCGGCATGTTCCTCTGGGTCTACGGCACCTCGGAGAACTCCGGGATGAACGTCGGCAACATTCCGCCGGAGGGCCAGCGGCTGCTCGGCATCGGTGTTCTGCTCGGCCTCGTCGTCCAGGCCCTCGCGATGATCCCGTACCTGCGCGAGACCGGGTTCCGACTACGGCTGCGCTTCGACTGGAAGGGCCACGGCCTGGGTAAGGCCGCGATGCTCGCCAAGTGGACGATTCTGTTCGTCCTCGCCAACCAGGCCGGGGCTCTCGTCGTCACACAGCTGGCCACCGCGGCGGTCACAGACACGGGAACCCCGGGCACCGGTTTCAGCGCCTACGCCAACGCTCAGCTCATCTGGGGCCTTCCGCAGGCCATCATCACCGTCTCCCTGATGGCCGCCCTGCTGCCGCGGCTCTCTCGTTCGGCCCACGAGGGCGACGGAGGCGCCGTACGCGACGACATCTCCCAGGGTCTGCGCACGACCGCCGTGGCCATCGTGCCCATCGCCTTCGGCTTTGTGGCCCTCGGCATCCCGATGTGCACCCTGATCTTCGGAGCCTCCGGCACCGGCGCGGCCACGAACATGGGTTACATGCTGATGGCCTTCGGTCTCGGCCTGATCCCGTACTCCGTGCAGTACGTCGTGCTGCGCGCCTTCTACGCCTACGAGGACACCCGAACCCCCTTCTACAACACGGTCATCGTGGCAGTCGTCAACGCCAGCACCTCGGCGCTCTGTTACCTCCTGCTGCCGTCCCGGTGGGCCGTGGCGGGTATGGCCGCCTCTTACGGTCTCGCGTACGCGATCGGCGTGGGTGTGGCCTGGCGGCGGCTGCGCAAGCGGCTCGACGGCGACCTGGATGGGGCTCGCGTCCTGCGTACGTACGCCCGCCTCGGTATCGCCTCGGTACCGGCGACGCTGCTCGCCGCAGCGGCCTGTTACGGAATCACCCAGGTGCTCGGTCAGGGTGTGCTCGGTTCACTTGCCGCCCTCCTCGGCGGAGGCATCGTTTTGCTCGGCGTCTTCTTCGTCGGGGCTCGGCGGATGCGCATCGAGGAACTGAACGGACTGGTCGGCATGGTCCGAGGGCGCCTCGGACGCTGAGTGGGGGTATGCGCACAACCTTCGTCCGCCACAGAGTGTCGTGCATAGCGGCGATCTGTGGGCACAATTGGCTTGGGCGTCGGACAGCGGGCAATTGGATGGGGAGGCAGGAGCGACGGTGGCGGAACGGAGCACGGCTGCCGTCGACGTGGCAGACAACAGCGGTGATGAGCCGCTGACCGCCAAGGCGGACCAGTCCACGGCCGACGGCGTGGCCCAGAACCGGGAGCGGGACACGGAGTACTCGGAGAGCCAAGAGGAACAGGGGAACAGCGGGGACGAGAGCCCCGGCAAGACCTCACCGCCCGAGTTGCACAGCGGTCACAAGCTCGCCAGACGCTACCGGCTCGAGGAGTGCGTCACCCGTCTGGACGGTTTCAGCAGTTGGCGTGCGGTGGACGAGAAGCTGCGCCGCGCCGTCGGCGTGCATCTGCTGCCCGCCGACCATCCGCGAGCGCGCTCCGTGCTGGCGGCTGCCCGCTCCTCAGCCCTCCTGGGCGATCCCCGCTTCGTCCAGGTCCTGGACGCGGTCGAGGAGAACGACCTCGTCTATGTGGTGCACGAGTGGCTGCCGGACTCCACGGAGCTCACGACACTCCTCGCCTCCAGCCCACTGGAGGTACACGACGCCTACCAGATGGTCAGTCAGGTCTCCCAGGCGATGGCAGCCGCGCACCGCGAAGGGCTGGCGCATCTGCGACTGACCCCCGGCGCCGTGCTGCGCTCCTCCTCCGGCCAATGGCGCATCCGTGGCCTCGCCGTGAACGCCGCGCTGCGAGGCATCAGTTCCGACACCCCGCAGCGCACGGACACGGAGTCGATCGGCGCGCTGTTGTACGCCGCTCTCACCCAGCGCTGGCCGTACGCGAACGACGCCTTCGGTCTCTCCGGGCTACCCAAGGGCGTCGGACTCATTGCGCCCGACCAGGTGCGGGCCGGGGTACACCGCGGCCTGTCGGAGCTGGCGATGCGCGCTCTCGTGAACGACGGCGCGACCGCGTCCCGCCAGGAGCCGCCGTGCACCACTTCGGAGGAGCTGCTGAAAGCGATCGGCGAGATGCCGCGCATCCGCCCGCCGGAGCCCGCGTTCACCGCACCGCCAAAGTATCAGCGCACCACGTACCAGCAGGGCACGTACGGCCGTCAGACGCCCCGTCCGGGCGCCACGCAGCCGGTACCGACCCCGCTGCCCCCGTTGCAGAGCCGTACCGGCAAGGCCCTCAAGTGGGCCGTGTCCGTGCTGCTCATCGCCGCCCTGGGTCTCGGCAGCTGGCAGTTGGCAGAGGCGCTCATGGAGCGCGGAGAGCCCGATGACAGCAACAAGACGCAGACGACGGAGGACAACCACAAGGGCGGCGACAAGACCGAGCCGGTCAAGCCGATCTCCATTGAGGGCGCTCAGGAGTACATCGCAAAGGGAGACGCTCAGGCGCCCGAGGACGTGGCCAAGACGTTCGACGGCGATGGCACGTCGTACTGGCGGACCAAGAGCTTCGTAGACGGTCCCGAGATGAATCCCGCCTACAAGCCTGGCGTCGGCATCGTCTACGACCTCGGTTCGGACCGGGAGGTCTCGGCCGCCTCGATAGGGCTCCGGTACGGCGGTGACCACACGACGATCACTCTGTATGCGACAGACTCGATGAGTTCCTCGACCTCCTTGAGCTCGATGCAGAAGCTGGGGACGGTGACGACGAGCGGCACCACCGCGAAGGTGGCGACCGACAAGACAGTGAAGAGCCAGTACCTGATGGTGTGGCTCACGGCGCTGCCGAAAGCGCCGGCAGACCATTACAGCCAAGCCGGATACAAGCAGGCGATCACCGACGTAAAGTTCACGGGCTGACAGCTCACGGAGGGGGGAGGATCCGATGGCGGACGACGCCGGATGCGGGGGAGCGAGCGATCAGGACCTCCTGGCCCGCCATGTGGAGGGCGACCCGGAGGCCTTCGGTGAGCTCGTGCGCCGCCACCGCGACCGGCTGTGGGCAGTCGCGCTGCGGACACTGGGAGACCGTGAGGAGGCCGCGGACGCGGTCCAGGACGCGCTGGTCTCCGCCTACCGCGCCGCCCACACCTTCCGCGGCCAGTCAGCCGTCACGACATGGCTCCACCGGATCACGGTGAACGCCTGCATCGACCGCGCGCGCAAGGCGGTCTCAAGAAAGACCTCTCCGATCGACGACACAGAACGCCTGGAGCGCCTCCTGGATCCGCACGAGTCGGCGTCGGCGCCGGCCGAGCGTAACGATCTACATCGTGAGCTCTTCGAAGCCCTCGGCACGCTGCCCCCCGACCAGCGAGCCGCCCTCGTCCTCGTGGACATGCAGGGCTACCCGGTGGCGGAAGCCGCCCGCGTGCTCGACGTGCCGACCGGCACGGTCAAGAGTCGCTGCGCCCGCGGCAGAGCCAGGCTCGCCCCACTGCTCAGACACCTGCGTACGGACGGCGGAAGTGGCAGAGACAGCAAGAATTCGAGTGAGGGACGGAACCACACGCAGGGGACATACGTCCCACCCGCAGCGGGGGCACAAGGCGCAGGGCCAAACGATTCAACTGCTGTGAAGGGCGGAGGTGGGCGAGCGTGACATCCACGACCGACACGGCCGGACACCCGGAAGTCACGGAGATCTCCGACCTCACGGAAGGCCTGCTCCCGCCCTCCCGGACGGCGGCTGTGCGTCGACATCTGGACGACTGCACGCTCTGCGCCGACGTGCACGCATCGCTGGAGGACATCCGCGGCGTGCTCGGGACACTGCCAGGTCCGCCCCGCATGCCTATCGATGTCGCGGGGCGCATCGATGCCGCCCTCGCCGCCGAAGCCCTGCTGAATGCCACGGCCCGCAGTGCCGATGCAGACCCCGATGCCACGGACCTCCCAGCAGGCATCAGCTCCTCCCGTCCGGTGTCCGGCGAAAGCCGCGGCGCGCATGTTTCACGTGAAACATCGACCGGTACCGACCGTCCCGCGGGGCGCGCTCGCGTCGGCACCGGCCCGGGGCGGCCGAACCGCACGCGCCGCCGACGTCGTGGGACTGTCGTACTCGGTGCCCTGTTCACGGCGGCCACACTGGGACTTGGCGGCCTGCTCCTCCAGTCGCTGGGCGACAACACCAACACCCCAGGTAGCACAACGACCGCACCGAACCACACCGACTCCGTGAACACCTTCACCAAGGGGAAGCTGAAAAGCCAGGTCGCGGATCTCCTCGCCAAGAGTGACAGCAGCGACCGCTGGGGCTCCGCAACCACCCCTAACGAGCCGAGCACCTTGAAGGATTCCACTGCCCAGGTGCCTGGGTGCATCCAGAACGGCATCGGCCGTCAGGAGGCCGCTCTCGCCTTCAAGCAAGGCACCTACGAGGGGACTAACGCGTATCTCGTAGTGTTGCCCGACGCCTCCGACGCCACCCGGGTCACGGCTTACGTCGTCGACTCCACCTGCGTGAGCAAGTCCTCGTTCACTGCAGGCAAGGTGCTTTTGCAGCAGTCCTACGCACGAGACTGAACGAAATCCGGCTCGGCCTAGGTGTTCTGGCCACGGAGGTTGATGACGGACGCCACGGCTGTCCTCGTACTGCCCCCTGTTACCCCCGTCCGGTCAGGCATCTCCGTGTGCCGGGCACAGTGGGAATGCGCGCCCCTTAGGATCCGTTGGGTGGGGTGAGAGTCTGAGAGAAGCTCCCACCGGTCGTACGAAGCAGTCTCCAGAGACGAGGAATCAAGCCGTGAGCGACGTCCGTAACGTGATCATCATCGGCTCCGGGCCCGCCGGCTACACGGCGGCGCTCTACACCGCGCGCGCGTCGCTGAAGCCGCTGGTGTTCGAGGGCGCAGTGACCGCAGGCGGCGCGCTGATGACCACCACCGAGGTGGAGAACTTCCCCGGCTTCCAGGACGGCATCATGGGCCCCGAGCTCATGGACAACATGCGGGCGCAGGCCGAACGCTTCGGTGCCGAGCTGGTACCGGACGACGTCGTCGCGGTCGACCTCAGTGGCGAGATCAAGACGGTAACGGACACCGCCGGCACCGTGCACCGGGCCAAGGCCATCATCGTTGCCACCGGCTCACAGCACCGCAAGCTGGGGCTGCCCAACGAGGACACACTCTCCGGACGCGGCGTCTCCTGGTGCGCGACCTGTGACGGCTTCTTCTTCAAGGACCAGGACATCGCCGTAATCGGCGGCGGAGACACCGCGATGGAGGAGGCAACCTTCCTTTCCCGGTTCGCCAAGTCCGTCACGATCGTCCACCGCCGCGACACCCTGCGCGCCTCCAAGGCAATGCAGAAACGCGCCTTCGCCGACTCGAAGATCAAGTTCATTTGGGACAGCGAGGTTGCCGAGATCCAGGGCGACCAGAAGCTCTCCGGTCTCAAGCTGCGCAATCTGAAGACCGGCGAGACGTCTGAGCTGCCGGTGACCGGCCTGTTCATCGCGATCGGCCACGACCCGCGCACTGAGCTCTTCAAGGGCCAGCTCGACTTGGACGACGAGGGCTACCTCAAGGTCGATGCACCCTCGACCCGGACGAACCTGAAGGGCGTCTTCGCCTCCGGTGACGTCGTGGACCACACCTACCGCCAGGCCATCACGGCGGCCGGCACCGGCTGCGCTGCCGCTCTCGACGCCGAGCGCTTTCTCGCCGCCGTCGCTGACGGCGAGGCCGTGGCCGAGCCCGAGAAGACCACCGTCTGACACCCGACCACCCCACCGCACCAACCAGTTAAGGAGCCCGCCGTGGCCGGCACCCTGAAGAATGTGACCGACGACTCCTTCGAGCAGGACGTCCTCAAGAACGACAAGCCCGTCCTGGTGGACTTCTGGGCCGCCTGGTGCGGTCCGTGCCGTCAGATCGCGCCGTCCCTCGAGGCGATCGCCGCCGAGTACGGCGACAAGATCGAGGTCGTCAAGCTCAACATCGACGAAAACCCGGGTACGGCCGCCAAGTACGGCGTCATGTCCATCCCGACCCTGAATGTCTACCAGGACGGCGAGGTCGCCAAGACGATCGTCGGTGCGAAGCCGAAGGCCGCAATCGTGCGGGATCTCGAGGACTTCATCACCGAGTAGTCGCCGACGCCGTTCCAAAGAAGCGGCGTTGTTTCACGTGAAACACGAATGGGCCAACCTGGACGGGTTGGCCCATTCGCATGTGCAGCGGAAGCTAGGTGCGTCTAGGGACCCCTAGAGCGGACGGAGCGCAGGCTCCTTCTGTACCGCCCCCAGGAGCCTGTCAAGGGCCAGCTCCACGTCTTCTTTCCAGGAGAGCGTCGTCCGCAGCTCCAGCCGCAACCTCGGATACGTCGGATGGGGCCGCACGGTCTTGAAGCCCACGGCTGTCAGGTGGTCGGCAGGCAGAACACAGTCCGGTTCTTTCCAGCGAGCGTCACCGAAGGCTTCAATTGCCTTGAAGCCCCGTCGCAGCAGATCTTTGGCGATCGTCTGGACCATTACGCGCCCAAGCCCCTGTCCCTGATAGCCCGGCATGGTGAAAGCCGTCATCAGCTGGACTGCGTCAGGAGAGACCGGGCTCGTGGGAAATGCCATGGAGCGGGGCACATATGCAGGCGGTGCATACAGCACAAAACCCACCGGCATGTCGTCCACGTAGGCCACCCGGCCGCAGGACCCCCACTCCAGGAGGACGGCGGAGATCCACGCCTCTTTCTCCAGCTCGGGTGTACCTGCCTTTACCGCTGCCTGACCGCTGACTGGGTCCAACTCCCAGAAGACACACGCCCGACAGCGCTTGGGAAGGTCCTGAAGGTTGTCCAGCGTGAGCGGTACGAGCCGGCGCCCCATGAAGGCAGTTCCTCGCTTCCTTCGCCCGCAGTGTGACGGGCGGCTGTCAGAGCACTCCGTTCCCTGAGCAGGCTGCCGACGAACCCGCCGACCGCGCCGAGCCCTAGACCAGCGCCCACCAGTCCGGTGCGGCTCACCGTTCGCATGGCCCCCGCCTCCCCACAGAAGCTGATTCAGGTGGATCCGCCATATCCGAACGCATCGTATCCATGATGCGATTCGATCGAGACCGTCAGAAAGCAAAGAGCGGGCCGTGTTCCGGTACGCACCGGACACGGCCCGCTCTAAGTCGGCCGAGCGGAATCGTGCCCACTTCCTGAGAGTCAGGCCTCGGACTCCCCGGACTCCTCAGAGTCGTCGTCCACAAGGCTCTTTTGCAGGACCCGCCCCTCGCCCGGGGCGAGCGAGCCGAGAATCCGCTCCAGGTCGTCCATCGAGGCGAACTCGACTGTGATCTTGCCCTTCTTCTGGCCGAGGTCGACCTTCACCCGCGTCTCGAACCGGTCCGAGAGACGCGTGGCGAGATCGGTCAGCACCGGAGAGAGCCGAGCACCGGCCCGCGGCCCCTTGGAACGCGGAGGGGACTTCGGTCGCGATCCCATGAGGGTGACGATCTCCTCAACCGCCCGCACCGAGAGCCCCTCAGCCACAATGCGATGAGCCAGCCTGTCCTGCTCCTCCGAGTCGTCCACGGAGAGCAGAGCACGCGCGTGACCGGCGGACAGAACCCCGGCGGCGACACGGCGCTGCACCGCGGGCGAGAGCTTCAACAGGCGCAACGTGTTGGAGACCTGGGGACGAGAACGGCCGATCCGGTCCGCCAGCTGGTCGTGCGTGCAATTGAAGTCCTTGAGGAGCTGGTCGTAAGCAGCCGCCTCCTCCAGCGGGTTCAGCTGAGCCCGATGCAGGTTCTCCAAGAGCGCGTCCAGGAGAAGTTTCTCGTCCTCCGTGGCCCGCACAATCGCCGGAATGGCCTCGAGCCCCGCCTCACGGCAGGCCCGCCAACGGCGCTCGCCCATGATGAGCTCGTAGCGCGCATCACCCAACTGCCGTACGACAACAGGTTGGAGAAGCCCGACCTCCTTGATGGAGGTGACGAGTTCCGCCAGAGCGTCCTCGTCGAAAACATCACGCGGCTGGCGCGGGTTCGGCGTGATGGAGTCGAGGGGCAGCTCGGCAAAATGCGCACCGAGGGGAGCCGGCGGCGTCTCGCTGAGACCATTCCCCAACGATTCTTCGGTGTCATATGAAACGTTGGTCGGCGGAAGCGAAGCGACCTTCGCCGCCGCCACTCCGCGATCTGCGGTACGTACAGGCACCGCACCCGGCGACGTGGACGCTCCACCCCCCGCCAGGGACCCCGCCTTCTCCGCTGTTGGGGCAGCAGGGATCAGTGCGCCGAGACCACGGCCCAGCCCCCTCCGTCGCTCGCTCACTGAATCCCCTCTACCGTGCTCTGATCGTTGTGTGCACCCAAGTGGGCATGCTGTGCGTCGTACGACACCCCGACGCCGCGCAACGCGATTTCCCGTGCCGCCTCAAGATACGACAGGGCACCGCTCGACCCCGGGTCGTAGGTCAGTACCGTTTGCCCGTAGCTCGGCGCCTCAGAGATACGGACCGAACGCGGGATGCTCGTCCGCAGCACTTCCTCGCCGAAGTGGTTCCGCACTTCGTCCGCGACCTGAGACGCCAGTCGGGTTCGGCCGTCGTACATGGTGAGCAGGATCGTCGACACATGCAGGGAGGGGTTGAGGTGGCCCCGCACAAGGTCGACGTTCCTCAGCAGCTGGCCCAGACCCTCCAGCGCGTAGTACTCGCACTGGATGGGGATCAAGACCTCCGCACCAGCGACCATTGCGTTGACCGTCAGCAGGCCCAGTGACGGCGGGCAGTCAATAAGGATGTAGTCCAGCGGCTGCTCATACGCCTGGATCGCCCGCTGCAGTCGGCTCTCCCGCGCCACCAGGGACACCAGCTCAATCTCCGCACCGGCGAGATCGATCGTGGCGGGTGCGCAGAACAACCCCTCGACATCGGGGACCGGCTGGACAACCTCGGAGAGCGGCTTGCTCTCGACCAGGACGTCGTAGATGGATGGGACTTCCGCGTGATGGTCGATGCCGAGCGCGGTGGACGCATTGCCCTGAGGGTCGAGGTCGATCACCAGGACCCGCCCACCGTGCAAGGCGAGCGAGGCGGCCAGGTTGACCGTCGTCGTGGTCTTACCCACCCCGCCCTTCTGGTTGGCGACCACCATCACACGGGTCCGCTCGGGCCGCGGAAAGCCCTCGCCGGCGCGGCCTAGAGCATCCACCGCCAGTTGGGCAGCACGACCGATGGGAGTGTCGTCCATCGAGGGCGGTGTTTCACGTGAAACGTCCTCCCCCATCGACTCGGTACGGGGACCGGGGACCGGATCGGTCATCGGTCCCGCGATGTTAGCGTCGGACCGCAAGGATTCACTCTCCTCGACTTCAGGCTCGCAATGAACAGAGCCTCCCATGTCTTCGGGGTCGTGAACCAGTGAGGCCTGGTGTTCTGTGGAGAAATCCACCTCTGTGGACAACTCCGTGCCCCCTCCGAGGGACGTCTTTTCCACGGGAGAGGGTCTGTCTCCGCGGGATCCAAGGGAACCACGGGATCCACGGGTACTGCGGTCGCGGGGTTCGGCCGCAGCCCGGCCGCGAGTGATGATGCCGTGCAGCAGTGAGCGACGTTTCACGTGAAACACGATGCACAGCGTCCGCGACCATGCCTGCGCGACACTCCGACATGCATAGGTCTGGCAGCTTGTGTGGAGTACGTCTCGTCGTCAGGACGGATCAGCGACGACGCCGCGCCCGGCCTGTCCGTGCCGCCTTGGCCCGCTTGGCCGCGAAGCGCACACCGCCCGGGCTCTCCCCGACCTCGACCCGCACCACGGTGGCGAGCGGACTCACCACGCCCTCACCGACATGGAGTACGGAAGTCTGCACAGCACCAAGCTTACTCAGGGCGGCTCCGGCGCTCTTGACCTCTTCGGCAGCGGTATCACCCTTGAGGAGAAGCATCTCTCCGTACGGGCGCAGCAGCGGAACTCCCCATGCCGCGAGGCGGTCCAAGGGCGCCACAGCCCGTGCCGTCACCACATGGACCGGAGGGAGCTTGCCCAGGACCTCCTCGGCGCGGCCGCGGACAACAGTGACGTGGTCGAGCCCCAGCAGCTCGACCACCTCAGTGAGGAAATTCGTTCGTCGCAGCAGCGGTTCCAGCAGCGTGATCTTCAGGTCGGGGCGCACGAGGGCCAGCGGGATGCCGGGCAACCCAGCGCCCGAGCCGACGTCGCACACGATCACCCCCTCGGGCACGACCTCGGAGAGCACCGCACAGTTCAACAAGTGCCGCTCCCAGAGACGGGGTACTTCACGCGGGCCGATCAGACCCCGCTGTACCCCCGCATCCGCCAGCAGCTCCGCGTACCGGACCGCGTCTGCGAAGCGATCACCGAATACCGCCCGGGCTACCTCAGGCGCAGGGGGGAGCTCCGCTGCCTCCGTCACGGGGAACCGTCCTTCCGTACCGCATAAGCGCACTGAGCGCTGACCACCAGGACCACGAGGATCCATCAAGGACTATCAGGATCAGGCTGACAAGGTTCGGCCCCGCCTGCGCAACAGACGGGGCCGGTGGAATGTACGTACCGATTCAGGCGGGAAGAACGACGACGAAGCGCTGCGGCTCCTCGCCCTCGGACTCGCTGCGCAGACCGGCGGCCTTGACCGCGTCATGCACGACCTTGCGCTCGAAGGGAGTCATCGGCTTCAGCTTCACCGGCTCGCCGGAGCTCTTGACCTCGGCCGCGGCCTTGGCGCCCAGCTCGGAAAGCTCCTCACGCTTCTTGGCGCGGTAGCCCCCGATGTCCAGCATCAGCCGACTGCGGTCCCCAGTCTCCCGGTGAACGGCCAGCCGTGTGAGTTCCTGGAGTGCCTCCAGCACCTCACCGTCACGGCCAACCAGCTTCTGCAGATCACGGCTGCCGGTGTCACTGACGATCGAGACAGCGGCGCGATCGGCCTCGACGTCCATGTCGATGTCACCGTCGAGGTCGGCGATGTCCAGCAGACCCTCGAGATAGTCCGCCGCGATCTCACCCTCCTGCTCCAGGCGAGTCAGGGTGTCGCCAACCTCGGTGGCCGCGGAGGTGGTGCCTTCCGTCACGGGATGGGCTCCTTCTTACTTCTTGGAGGGGGACTTGGGCCGCTGAGGACCCTTGCGCTGTCCGGACTGGGCCTTACTGCGTGTGCCACCGGAGGCGGGCTTGCCCCCCGAAGCAGGCTTGCCCCCCGAGGCAGGCTTGCCACCAGTCGCGGACTTGCCGCCCGCCGGCTTGGCGCCGGGCTTGGCATCCTGCGGCTCGTCGGGCTTGGTCAGGGAAGTCTTCGCCCCTGAGTCTTCCGTCGCCTTGGCAGAGCCATGGGTGCTGCCCGACTGACGCTGGGACTTGCTCTGCCGCTTGGGCTGCTGACGCTTGGGGGCGCCAGTCGCCGGCATGCCGTCCTCGGTTTCGGCGATGGTCGATACCTCGCTCTTCGCCACGGTGCCGTCCGAGTCGGCCGCGAGGCCCACCTTGTTCAGACCGTTGACGAACTTGCGCTCGTATTCGTTGCGGTCACGGCCCTTGACCACGATGGCCTTGACGACAGCGCGCTCACGGCGGCTGCGGGTCGTGCCGTGGTGCGTGACGTGCTTGAGCAGGCGCTCGAGGAACGCGGCCTGGGCCTTGGAGCCCGGGGTCGGGTTCTGGTGGATCACGTACATCTGCTGGCCCATGGTCCACACGTTGGTGGTCAGCCAGTAGACGAGGACACCGACGGGGAAGTTGATGCCGAAGACGGCGAACATGACAGGGAAGACATACATCAGCATCTTCTGCTGCTGCATAAACGGCGTCTTCACCGTCGTGTCGACGTTCTTCGTCATCAGCTGGCGCTGCGTGTAGAACTGCGACGCCGACATCAGGACGATCATGATCGCGGTGACCACGCGGACGTCGGTCAGCGAGGCACCGAGGGCCTCAACCTTGCTCGAGCTGTCCGTGAACTTTGCGGCCAGCGGGGCACCGAAGATGTGCGCCTTCTGCGCGCTCTCCAGCAGCTGGTTGTTGATCACGCCGATGGTGTCGTTCGACGCGATGCTGTTGAGCACGTGGTACAGGGCGAAGAAGAACGGGGACTGCGCCAGGATGGGAAGGCACGAGGAGAGCGGGTTGGTGCCCGTCTCCTTGTACAGCTTCATCATTTCTTCGGACTGACGCTGCTTGTCGTTCTTGTAGCGCTCCTGGATCTTCTTCATCTCGGGCTGGAGCGTCTGCATGGCCCGGGTCGCCTTGATCTGCTTCACGAAGAGCGGGATCAGGCAGATTCGGATCAGGATCACCAGGGACACGATGGACAGGCCCCAGGCCCAGCCCGTGTCCGGGCCGAAGATGGCGCCGTACACCGAGTGGAACTGGACGATGACCCAGGAAACAGGTGTCGTGATGAAGCTGAAAATACTGGCAATCGTGTCCACTAATCAGGCTCCTTGAGCATGGGACGGGGTCTCGGCAGCCGGGCTCGAGGCATGGTCGGACATACCGTGCCCTCCGGTGGCCGATTCGGCGGCGGAGTTCCCGCCCTTGCGTGAGCGCCAGGCATGACGCAGCATCTCGTGCCACCGCGGACGCTTGCGCGGCGGGACATGGTCCACACCGCCCAGCGACCACGGATTGCACCGGAGGATGCGCCAGGCGGTGAGTGCCGTTCCCTTGACCGCGCCGTGGCGGTCAATGGCCTGGTACCCGTAGTGGGAGCACGACGGGTAGTACTTGCACACCGGCCCGAGCAGCGGGCTGATAGTCCACTGGTACAGCTTGATAAGAGCCAGCAGCGGGTACTTCATCGCGCGCCCCCTCCCAGTAGCCGCTGCAGGGCGGCATCCAGGTCTCGGGCCAGCTGTACATGGTCGGCGTCACCCGCACCGGGCAGCGCTCGTACGACTACCAGGCTACCGGGGGGCAACAGGGCCACTCGATCGCGCATCAGGTGGCGAAGTCTGCGCTTTACCTTGTTGCGTACGACGGCGCCGCCCACCGCCTTGCTGACAACGAAACCCGCACGCGACGGGGAAACGCTCTCCCCAGGCGCGTGCGGGTCCATTGCACCGCTGCGTAGGTGGACGACCAGAAGCGGGCGTCCGGCCCGGCGTCCTCGGCGTACCGCGGTCGCGAAGTCCTCGCGCCGCCTCAGCCGATGCTCGGTAGGCAGCACGTCATGACCTGTTGCTGCGATCAGGCGGAGAGGCGGGCGCGACCCTTGCCACGGCGGGACGCAAGAATCGCGCGGCCGGCACGGGTGCGCATACGCAGCCGGAAGCCGTGGGTCTTCGCGCGGCGACGGTTGTTCGGCTGGAAGGTGCGCTTGCTCACTCGGGGGCTCCAGAAAGAATCGGTGGGTGGCGGGGTGCCGTCCTGGCTGTCACCGTGCGCCCACGAGTAGCTCGCATTACGCCCGAGTGCACCGCTTCCCGATCACTCGTTTGTGATCTATGCCCATCGGAGGCAGGCGGCAGCAACCATCGACAACTCGACCTGGTCACGGTACGCGCGGCTACGCCATCCGGTCAAACCGGCACCCGCCGCGAGACACTGTCCACAGGCTGGGGACAACGACTTGAACCGCACCGGCCGCCTGACTACCGTGACTGGACCCCGATGCGTTCCGTTCTTTCCACCCGCCCAGCTGCTTGTTCCACCCGCCCGCCCGAGTTCCATCCCAACCCGTCCCAAGAACCACACGTTCGTGGGACCTGTGAGAGAGCGTGCCCTGTGGCTGACGTACCTGCTGATCTTGCCGCAGTGTGGCCACGGGTGCTGGAACAACTTCTCGGTGAGGGCCACGCGCAGGGTGTCGAGGTGAAGGACGAGCACTGGATCAAGCGCTGCCAGCCGCTGGCCTTGGTCGCGGACACCGCGCTGCTCGCGGTCCCGAACGAGTTCGCGAAGGGCGTACTCGAAGGACGCCTGGCCCCGATCGTCAGTGAGACGCTGAGCCACGAGTGCGGCCGCCCGATCCGCATCGCGATCACCGTGGACGACTCCACCGGCGAGCCCCCGGGCCCGCCGGCATCCCCAGCCCAGCGCCAGCGCCACTACGAGGAGCCCGAGCTCCCGTCCGCGCAGGCACGTGACGGATACGAGGGGTACGGCCGCCACCGCTCGGACGACCGAGCGCACGACCACCCCCCAGGCCACCCCGGCCAGCTCCCGCCTCCCCGTACAGAGCAGCTCCCCACCCCCCGCGCGGACCAGCTCCCCACCCCCCGCGCGGACCAGCTCCCCACCCCCCGCGCGGACCATCTCCCCACCCCCCGCGCGG
>CBFGQM010000058.1:0-19561 GCA_965650905.1 uncultured Streptomyces sp.
CAGGTGCCGTTCGTGCGCGAGAACCCGCCGCTCGGCTCGGCCGTGATCTGCCACGGCTTCGGGTCCGGCTCCGTGATGCCGCTTGCCTTAACGGCGTTGGTCACCAGCTCGCTCATGATCAGCGCCGCCGTGTCCGTATGTTCATCAAGCTGCCAGAGCTTCAAGGTGTGCCCGACGAACATCCGCGAGCACCCGACGGCCGTAGGGACGGCGATCAAGCGGAGCGAGTTCGTGAGCAGAGGGGCCGGGTTCACGGTGTCGTTGCTCATGACGCAGCACTTCCCGGCTGCGTGACCTTGTTTTGGATGACCCAAAGCCGAGCACCAAGCTCCCGCTCGATGTGGTCGCGCATGGCCGCTTGCAGACCAGGCAGCCGGGCGAAGTGCCAGAGAGACGGCACGATCACGTGCTTGATGTCGCTGGTCTTCAGCGCATCAACCAATGCGAAGAAGGCCGACTCTTCATCGGAGCCGAGTCGTTCGATGAACAATCGCTCCAGTTCGAACCCTTCGCGGGTGGCGTAGCCCGCCAACTCCCGCTCGATCGTCTGGTTTTCGTCCGGGTCGTCACTTGCACCGAGGCGCATGTAGCCGAACATGGCAGGTCGCATCCGTTCCTGCTGGGGGACTGGAACGGTTGGCGAGCAGTGGCACGGGGCTCCATCCGCTCGCCAACCTGGCAGCTAGAGAAGCGGGTTGACCTGCAAAGACGCCACAGCAAACGTGCCGCACGTATGCCGCATCGGTGGTGCATTCTGGGGGCTGGCCTGCGCAGATGTGACGTGCGTCGCTATGGTGGTATCTCGCCCCATGCACCTGGAGGGATGGGCGATGGCCGCAAAGCGCATACGTCTCGCCCGACGCCGTAAGGCAGCAGGCTTCACACAAGAGAGCCTGGCCGAGCATCTAAGCGTCGAGCGTTCAACAGTAGGTCGCTGGGAGAGTGCCGACACCGAGCCGCAAGCGTGGTTACGGCCAAAGCTCGCTCGTGCACTCAAGGTCTCAGGCGAGGAGCTTCAAGCGCTCCTCGACGACATCACCGCCACCGACACCCGGCCCAGTGAGCGGATGACGTACGCCCTGGAGAATCCAGCGTCGGCCGACCTCATGGTTGTCGCGTACCTCCACGAGCAGCTACGGAAGCTCGATGAGTCCTACGACCAAGAGGCGTCGACAGCCTTGCTTGGTCGGGCTGGTCAGCTGCATGGCCAAGTGCGCTTCCTCCGGGAGAACGCAGCGAACCCGCGTGTCCGCCGTGCCCTCTACGAAGTAGAGGCCGACTCAGCGACGCTCATGGGACAACTGGTCTGGGATGTCAGTCAACGACGTGACCACCAAGCACCTCTCGGGTACTTCAAAGAAGCGGTCGATGCAGCGCGGCACGCCCGTGACCCATCGACAGAGGCGTACGCCACGCTGCGGATGAGCTTCGTTGCGCTCTACGGCGAGAAGAACCCGACCCGGGGCGTGACACTCGCCGAGCAGGCTGCCGACGCTGCCAAGCTCGCTAGTCCGTCACTGACTGGTCTCTCCCTTCTTCATGTCGCCGAGGGGTATGCCATGACCGGCGCACTCTCCGAGTGCGAGGCTGCCTTGAGGAAGGCCGAGACCCAGTTCGACCGCGTCCACCCCGATGACCTGGCCGCGCCGTACTACACGCTCAACGAGTTCAACCGGCTCGCCGGGTCCTGTTACCTGTTTCTCGACCTACCGGAGCGGGCCGAACCCATCCTCTGCACGACATCCCGGGCACTGGCGTCGAAGAAGAAGTCTCAGGCCATCACCCTCGGGAACCTGACCTTGGCACTCATCCGTCAAGGCAAGCTGGATGAGGCAGCAAGCGTCATGCACCGCACCATTGATGCCGTCGAGCTGACGCGCGGCGGAGGCGGTCTTAATCTGGCGTTCTCTGCCGGACGGGAACTGCGGCAGTGGCGGAACGAGCCGTGGGCGCAGGACATCAACGACAGGTTGCTTGCGCTCATGGCCATATAGAACAAGGTGGGCGCGTGGGGATTATCGACCAGGCCAAGCAGGCCGTACGCGAGCGGGTGTGGCGACGACTCATCGACGGCGGCGGCGCACCGGCCGACTCGTACGGCAAGATCCCCGGCTTCTACGGAACCGAGGGGACGGCCGAGCAACTGGCCGGTCTCGATGAGTGGCGACGGGCTTCCACCATCAAGGCGAACCCAGACTGGGCGCAACTTCCCGTACGTGTCGCCGCCTTGAAAGACGGCAAGCGCGTCTACATGGCTGTGCCGAGGATGGCCAGTCCTGAGCCCTTCTACCTGCTCGATCCCGAGACGCTGACCATCTCGCCCGAAGAGGCCGCCGAGAAGAAGGGTGCGGCCCAGGTTGCCCGGCGCGTCGGTGTTGAAAAGGTCGAACCGATCGACATCGTGGTGTGCGGCAGCGTGGCCGTGAACCGTTCGGGTGCGCGCATCGGCAAGGGTGCCGGGTACTCCGACCTTGAAGTAGCGCTTCTTATCGAGGCCGGCCTGGTCACCGAGAAGACGGTGATCGTGGCACCGGTGCATGAGCTCCAGGTCATCGAGGACGACATCCCCGAGACGGAGCACGATTTCTCCGTGGACTACATCGTCACGCCGGACGCGGTGATCCCCTGCCCTAACCGCCGACGGCCGCGCGGCTTGGTCTGGGGCGACCTCACGCCAGAGAAGATCGAGGCGATTCCGGTGCTGGCGCGCCGGAGGGCTGCGCAGTAGGCACGGCCCTTCGCGAGTTCAGGCAGTCTTCCCGATGGTGCGCTCGTCGAGCACGGGGTCTGCCTGCTTCGGCAAGGTGGTCACCTTCTTCATGCGCGGCTCCTTGCCGAAGAACTTGCGGTACTTCTCGACCGTGCCGATCTCCTTGACGATCTTCTTCACCCAGGCGTCGGTGTACAGGTAGGTACTGACCGGCTCGTCGTAGATGCAGTAACGCGCATTGGTGAGGCGCGGATCGGAAGCATCGGCGGCGGGGCGAACGCCGAACCGCCGCCACATCTCGGTGTGATCGCCATGGAGACTGAAGTGAAATGGCAGTTCGGCCTCAACGCGCTTGGCCACGTCCGACGCACGGAGCTTCGCCGGGTTCATCGTCTCGACGTGCTTCACCTTGGTGATGACCGTCCCGGTACGACCCGCCTTGGTCATGACGGCGCGCTCAGCGTCGGTCAGCTCGTCCAAGTTGACGAAGTTGACCGCCAGGTCGGCATCGGTCTTCTTGCCGACGATGGGCACCAGTCGCACCCGGTAGTCGTACTTCAGATCATCCAGTACGTCCGAGTCGATGGACGCCTCGAACTTTGCCACCAGGTCGCGGGTCTTCTTCGGCAGCTTCTTCGCCGCGTCCTGGAGCTGCTCGCGACCCTCGGCAGTGAGCGTCTGGAGGGCGATCGGGAAGCGGAGCCGATCAGCGAGGCTGAAGGAGTGGCCGAAGTGGTCCACCATCTCCTGCTCGTAGTTCATGACGAGCGCCTGCGCCTTGCCGCCGGTCACGATCTTCAGGTTGTGCTCGTACCGGTGTTCCACCTTGTTGCGGAGCGCTACGAAGAGCTCGGCGTTCAAACGCACCGGGTCGGCAACGTTGGTGTAGCGCCGCTTCAGGCACCACTCCAGATCCCACGCCTTCGGCTCGCCGTCGATCAGCTTGTGCTGACCGGTCTGGGCGTCCTTGTAGTGGTAGTCGATCTTGGCCTTGTGGAACTCCGCATGAAGCAGGTAGTGCCACGCCTTGTGCATGTGAGTGAGGAAGTCGCTGTAGTTGCCGCTTGAACAGTTCCACTCGTCAACTGCCTTCAGGGCGTGTCGCTGCGACTCGATGAGGATGAGCTTCCAGCGGGCGTATGCCATGTCGTGCGTCCTTCGCGTCCATAAGAAGGATCACATCAACGGTCACCTCGGGACAAGCAGGATTCCCACGGCTCGTCAGGAAAGACAGGCTACCGCGGCGTGAAGCCGGACAGATGCAGCACCGGTCAGAACCGATTGCCGGACCCAGCGAAGTGGTGGCCCGTGGCCGCGGTCATCAAACCCGTGTTGATGCCGCAGAACAGAACGCGAAGGCCGTCCGCGACGACATCCGGCACGAGCCGGTCGCGGGCGGCCTCCAGGCCCGCGGGGGTCAGCCGCGTCAGAGGATCGCCGCCGGCGCGTAGCCCGCGGACTCCGGGTGCTGCTTCACGATCTCCTCGATCCGGCCGACGACCGCCGCCACCTGGCCGGCGGCCGCGCCCGTGAAGGACAGCTTGTCGGCCATGAGCGCGTCGAGCCCGGCCCGGTTCAGCGGAATCCGGTCGTCGGCGGCGAGCTTGTCCAGCAGTTCGTTGCGCTCGGCGCCCTGCTCGCGCATCGCGAGAGCCGAGGCGACGGCGTTCTCCTTGATGGCCTCGTGCGCGACCTCGCGCCCGACGCCCGCTCGTACCGCGCCCATCAGCACCTTCGTCGTCGCGAGGAAGGGCAGATAGCGGTCCAGCTCGCGGGCGACGACCGCCGGGAAGGCGCCGAACTCGTCGAGCACGGTGAGGAACGTCTCCAGCAGGCCGTCCAGCGCGAAGAAGGCGTCGGGCAGCGCGACCCGGCGCACCACCGAGCAGGACACATCGCCCTCGTTCCACTGGTCGCCCGCCAGCTCGCCCGTCATCGAGGCGTAACCGCGCAGGATCACCATCAGGCCGTTGACGCGCTCGCAGGAACGCGTGTTCATCTTGTGCGGCATCGCCGAGGAGCCGACCTGGCCCGGCTTGAAGCCCTCGGTCACCAGTTCGTGCCCGGCCATCAGGCGGATCGTCTTCGCGAGCGAGGACGGGGCAGCGGCCAGCTGCACCAGGGCGGTGACGACCTCGTAGTCGAGGGAGCGCGGGTAGACCTGGCCCACGGAGGTGAAGGCCTGCGAGAGGCCCAGGTGGCCGGCGATGCGCTGCTCCAGGTCCGCGAGCTTCCCCGCGTCGCCGCCCAGCAGGTCGAGCATGTCCTGGGCCGTGCCCACCGGGCCTTTGATGCCGCGCAGCGGGTAGCGGCCGAGCAGCTCCTCCACCCGGCCGTACGCGACGAGCAGCTCGTCGGCGGCGGTCGCGAAGCGTTTGCCCAACGTGGTGGCCTGCGCGGCGACGTTGTGGGAGCGGCCGGCCATGACCAGCTCGCCGTACTCACCGGCCAGCTTGCCGAGCCGGGACAGGACCGCCACCGTACGGTTGCGCATGAGCTCCAGGGAGAGCTTGATCTGCAGCTGCTCGACGTTCTCCGTGAGATCGCGCGAGGTCATGCCCTTGTGGACGTGCTCGTGCCCGGCGAGGTCGTTGAACTCCTCGATCCGCGCCTTCACGTCGTGCCGCGTGACCTTCTCGCGCTCGGCGATCGAGGCCAGGTCGACCTGGTCGAGAACGCGTTCGTAGTCGGCAAGGGCGGCATCCGGCACCTCGATCCCCAGGTCCTTCTGGGCCCGCAGCACGGCGAGCCAGAGCTGACGCTCCAGCCTCACCTTCTGCTCGGGAGACCACAGGGTGGCGAGCTCGGCCGAGGCATAGCGGCCGGCGAGGACGTTCGGGATACGGGGCTTTGCGGGCGCGGGAGTCACGTGACCTGATTCTACTGGGGGTTCCCCCAGGCCGGCGCCATGGGGCTCTTGGTCGAAAGCTACGAGAGCCAGGGCACCTGGGCCAGCTGCTCACGTCCTCGGGCCCCTCGCAGGTACGTCCGCTCACGTCCCCGGCTTCTCGCAGGTACGTGCGCTCACGTCCCCGGCTTCTCGCATGCCCGCCCGTCGCCCGCTCACCGGTCGGCCGCCCTCCCGTCAGCCGGCCTGCCCTCCATGCCCCGGCCTCAGGCCGACTGCCCGAACAGCTCTCGCAGTACGTCCTCCATCGTCACCAGCCCCGCGAGGCGCCCGTCTCCACCCAGCACCGCCGCCAGATGCGTACGGCTGCGGCGCATCGCCGTGAGGACGTCGTCGAGTGGCGTGCTCTCGCGGACGCGGGCGATGGAGCGCATGTCCTGCACCTGGAACGGGAGGTCGCGGGGCATGGCCTCCAGGGCGTCCTTGACGTGGAGATAGCCGACGATGCGGCGGCCCTCGTCCACGACGGGGAAGCGGGAGAAGCCGGACTCGGCGGACAGGGCTTCCAACTGCTCGGGCGTGACGCCCACGCGCGCGTAGACGCTGCGTTCCAGCGGCAGGACGACATCCCGCACGGGGCGGCGCCCCAGCTCCAGGGCATCGTGCAGCCGCTCCTGCGCGCGGTCGTCGATCAGGCCCGCTTCGCTGGAGTCCTTGACCAGAAGGGCGAGTTCGGCGTTCGAGAAGGTCGCGGTCACCTGGCCCTGCACCCGCACACGCAACAGCTTCAGCAGGACGTTCGCGAAGGCGTTGATCGTGAAGATCACCGGACGCAGCGCCCGGGACAGCGCGACCAGGGGCGGCCCGAGAAGCAGCGCCGAGCGCACCGGCTCGGCGAGCGCGATGTTCTTCGGCACCATCTCGCCGAGGAGCATGTGCAGATACGTCGCCAGGGTGAGCGCGATCACGAAGGAGACCGCGTGCCCCGCACCCTCCGGCACCCCTGCCGCGTGGAACACCGGCTCCAGGAGATGCGCGATGGCGGGCTCCGCGACGACACCCAGGACCAGCGTGCACAGCGTGATGCCCAGCTGCGCGGCCGCCATCAGGGCGGACACGTGCTCCAGCCCCCACAGCACGCTGCGCGCCCGCCCATCGCCCTCTTCCGCATGGGGCTCGATCTGGCTTCGGCGCACGGAGATCAGTGCGAACTCGGCGCCGACGAAGAAGGCGTTCACGACGAGCGTCGCCAGACCGATCAGCAGTTGTACGGCGGTCATCGCGCTTCCTCCTGCTCGGCGAGCGGCGCGTGCAGCAGCACACGTGCGGCCCGGTGTCCCGAGGCTTGCGTCACGTCGAGGCGCCAGCCGACGACCTCGACGGTGTCACCGACGGCGGGAATGCGGCCGAGCTCGGACGCGACAAGCCCCGCCAGCGTCTCGTAAGGCCCCTCGGGCACCCGCAGTCCGACCCGTGCGAGCTGGTCGGCGCGGGCCCCGCCGTCGGCCTCGTACAGCGCCCGGCCGTCGTCGTCCTTGCCGGCCGCGGCCAGGTCGGGCGTCTCCTGCGGGTCGTGCTCGTCCCGCACCTCGCCGACGACCTCCTCGACGATGTCCTCCAGGGTGGCGACCCCGGCGGTGCCGCCGTACTCGTCGATGACGACGGCCATCGTGCGTTTGCCGGACAGCCGGTCCAGGAGCCGGTCGACGGTCAGTGTCTCCGGTACGAGGAGGGCTTCGCGCATCAGCCCCGAGACCGGGAGACGGGCCCGCCGCTCGGCGGGTACGGCCAGCACGTCCTTGATGTGTGCGACGCCCACGACCGAGTCGAGGTTGCCGCGGTAGACCGGGAACCTGGACAGCCCCGTCGCCCGCGTCGCGTTCGCCACGTCCTCGCAGGTCGCCTGGGCGTCGAGGGCCATGACCCGCACCCGCGGCGTCATCACGTTCTCCGCGGTGAGGTCCGCGAGGTTCAGCGTGCGAACGAACAGCTCGGCGGTGTCGGGCTCCAGGGCACCCTGCTTCGCGGAGTGCCGGGCGAGGGCGACGAGCTCCTGCGGTCCGCGGGCCGAGGCCAGCTCCTCGGAGGGCTCGATGCCGAAGCGGCGCACAACACGGTTCGCGGTGTTGTTGAGGTGGGCGATGAAGGGGCGGAACAGCGCAGTGAACCAGCGCTGCGGCGTCGCCACCCGCTTCGCCACGGCGAGCGGCGAGGAAATCGCCCAGTTCTTGGGCACGAGTTCGCCGACGACCATCAGGAGGACCGTCGACAGACCCGTACCGATGACCAGCGCGACGGACGAGGCCGCCGAGGTCGGCATGCCGACCGCCTTCAGCGGACCCGCGATCAGCCTGGCGATGGACGGCTCCGCGAGCATACCGACGATCAGATTGGTGACGGTGATGCCGAGCTGCGCACCGGACAGCTGGAAGGTGAGATTCCGTACTGCCTTGAGGGCGCCCGAAGCACCCACCTCGCCGCGCTCGGCGGCCCGCTCCAGCTCACTGCGCTCGACGGTGGTCAGTGAGAACTCCGCCGCCACGAACGCGCCACAGGCCAGTGAGAGCAGAACGGCCACCCCGAGGAGCAGCACTTCCATCAGCATCGGGTCACCCCCGTCCATGGTCGGCCGGGGACGGCAGGACCGCACGATGCCGTCGCGGCGTGACACTGTGCTGCTGGGGACTGGGAGGCTCGCCCATGGGCGGACGCTCACACCTTTCCTGAGGTAGGTGAGGACTTGATCCCCTCATAGTAAAGGGTCGGCAAAACCGCGTGCTCCGGTCATGTGTCGAGCGGCTTCAACCACCGATGCCAGCGCTCCTCGGGCGCGTACCCGGCCGCTCGCCACGCATGTTGCCCGGTCTCGTTCCGCTGCAACGCCATGCCGTCGGCACGGCGTCCGCCCAGGCGTACGAACCGTTCCTCGACCGCGGCGAGGAACGCCGAACCGATGCCCCGCCGCCGCTGCGCCGGCGAACGGGTCCGCCGCGAGGGACTCCCGTGTCGGCCGGCGCGCAGGGTGGCGTCGTGTGTGCGGACCTGTGGCCCTGGCTGCTCCGAAAAAGTACCCCAAGACCGCGGAGTCAGGGCAGATTCGCGGCTGTCAGGCGACCTGGATCTGTCGGCTGCTGGAGGCTGACTGTGATCCGTGTGCGAACCTCAGACAGATCAGCGCAGTTTGCTCTCCGCGATCGAGACCACGTTGGCGAGCAGCATCGCGCGGGTCATCGGACCCACACCACCCGGGTTCGGTGAGACCCAGCCGGCCACGTCCCAGACGTCCCGGGCGACATCGCCGGTGACCTTGCCGTCCACGCGAGAGACACCCACGTCGAGTACGGCAGAACCCGGCTTCACCATGTCGCCGGTGATGACGCCCGGCACGCCGGCAGCAGCCACCACGATGTCCGCCCTGCGTACGTGCGCGGCCAGGTCGATTGTGCCCGTGTGGCACAGCGTGACGGTGGCGTTCTCCGAACGACGGGTGAGCAGCAGGCCGAGCGGGCGACCGACGGTCACACCGCGCCCGACCACGACCACCTCCGCGCCCGCGATCGGGACGTCGTGGCGACGGAGCAGTTCGACGATGCCGTACGGCGTGCACGGCAGTGGCGCCTCGGTACCGAGGACGAGCCAGCCAAGGTTCGTCGGGTGCAGGCCGTCGGCGTCCTTGGCGGGATCGACAAGGCCCAGCACGCGATTCTCGTCGCGACCGCGCGGAAGCGGGAGCTGCACGATGTAGCCGGTGCACGCCGGGTTCTCGTTGAGAGCGCCGACGGCGTCCTCGATCGCCTCCTGAGAGGCGGTCTCGGGCAGATCGACGCGGATCGACTTGATGCCGACCTCGGCGCAGTCTTTGTGTTTGCCGTTGACGTACCACCGCGAGCCCGGGTCGTCACCGACCAGCACAGTGCCGAGACCCGGCACGATCCCCCTCTCGAGCAGTGCCGCGATGCGGACCTTGAGCTCGTCCTTGATCGCCGCAGCGGTGGCGATGCCATCCAGTTTCTGTGCAGTCATCACTTGCATCCTTCATCCCGGGGAGTTGGGGTGGCACGCCGTATGTGCCGCTCGGCTGCCTGAGCAGTGGGACGGCAGGGGGCAGGCGCCGAGTCAGGGCGACCGACGTGGGCCCGCACGGAAGAGACTCCGCCGTAGCACGTGTCGGTGCCATCGCGATGTCGTCGCCCGGTCTCCGCTCTGCGCCCACTTCGTCAGCCTGCCGCCGATTCGAATCGCACGATGACGCCTTTCGAAGTTGGGGTATTGCTGACCTCGGCTACGCTGTCGAGCGGAACCAGTACGTTCGTCTCCGGGTAGTACGCTGCGGCCGATCCGCGCGAGGCCGGGTATGCAACCAAGCGGAAACCCTCCGCCCGCCGCTCGACACCGTCGTGCCATACGCTCACGATGTCGACCACGTCGCCCTCGGCGAACCCAAGCTCCGCGATATCGACTGGGTGGACCATGACGATCCTGCGAGCGCTGTGGATGCCCCGGTAGCGGTCGTCCATGGCGTACGGGATCGTGTTCCACTGATCGTGTGATCGCAGGGACTGCAGCACCAAGTGGCCCGGCGGGGCCTGCATCCAGGTCAGCTCATTGCGTGTGAATACGGCCCTACCCGATGGAGTCGGGTAGACCCCCGAGTTGACCGGGTTGGGCAATGTGAAGCCACCTGGCTTCCTGATCCGCTCATTGAAGTCATCGAATCCCGGTACCACGCGGGCGATCCGGTCGCGGATCAGGTCGTAGTCCTGCTCGAAAAGGGCCCACGGGACAGTCGACCGCTGACCCAGGGTTCGCTGCGCCAGCCGAGCGATGATCGCCACCTCGCTGAGCAGTTGGGGGGATGCGGGCTCCAGCTTGCCGCGGGAAGCGTGGACTGCGCTCATGGAGTCCTCGACCGTGACGAACTGCTCGCCCGTGGCCTGGATGTCGCGGTCACTGCGACCTAGAGTCGGCAGGATCAGCGCGGTCTCGCCCGTGACGGTGTGCGACCGGTTGAGCTTCGTCGACACCTGCACGGTCAGGCTGCAATTACGCAGCGCCGCCTCTGTCATGTCGCTGTCCGACATCGCACGCACGAAGTTGCCGGCCACGCCGACGAATACCCGCGCCTTTCCGTCACGCATCGCTCGAACCGCGTTGACGGAATCGAAGCCGTGCTTGCGGGGAGGAGCGAAGCCGAACTCCGTCGCCAGCCTGTCAAGGAACGCGTCGGGCATCCGCTCCCAGATGCCCATCGTTCGGTCGCCCTGGACGTTCGAGTGGCCGCGGACGGGGCAGACGCCGGCGCCGGGCTTGCCGATGTTGCCGCGCAGCATCAGGAAGTTGACAACCTCGCGGATGGTCGGGACACCGTGCTTCTGCTGGGTCAGCCCCATCGCCCAGCACACGATGACCGAGCCGCTCGCCAGTACGCTCTCGTGCACTCTCTCGATCTCGTCACGGGTGAGCCCGGTCGCCTCGAGCACGTCCTCCCACGTCACCATCCGGGAGTAATCGGCGAAGGCGTCAAAGCCGGTCGTGTAGCGCTCAATGTACTCCAGGTCGAGCACGCCCCCGCTCGAGGCGGCTTCCGCCTCGAGCAGGAGCCGGTTGAGCATCTGGAACAGGGCTAGGTCGCCACCCGGTCGGATGTGGAGGAACTGGTCGGTGATCTTCGTGCCCCGACCGACTATCCCAGCGGGGCGCTGCGGGTTCTTGAACCTCATCAGCCCGGCCTCAGGGAGGGTGTTGACGGCGATCACGCGACCGCCGTTGCGCTTGGTCACTTCGAGAGCGGAGAGCATGCGCGGATGGTTGGTGCCGGGGTTCTGGCCAACCACGAACACGAGGTCGGCGTTGTAGATGTCCTCGAGTTGGACGCTGCCCTTGCCGATACCGAGCGTCTCCCCGAGCGCGGCGCCGCTCGACTCGTGGCACATGTTGGAGCAGTCCGGCAGGTTGTTCGTGCCAAAGGCTCGCGCGAAGAGCTGCAGCAGGAACGCGGCCTCGTTGTTGAGGCGCCCCGACACATAGAAGAGCGCCTCGTCGGGCGAGTCCAGCCCGTTGAGCTCGTCCGCCATCAGTGTGAAGGCATCGTCCCAGGCGATCGGCTTGTAGTGGGTCGCGCCGGGGCGCTTGACCATTGGCTCAGTGAGCCGGCCCTGCTGGTTGAGCCAGTAGTCCGACATGCCGTTGAGCTCGTCGACGGAGTACCGTGCGAAGAAGTCACCGGTGATCCTGCGACTGGTCGCCTCGTCGTTAATGTGCTTGGCGCCGTTCTCGCAGTACTCGTTCATGTGCCGGTGGTCGGGCTCCGGCCACGCACACCCCGGACAGTCGATACCGCCGGCCTGGTTCAGGTTCAGCAATGTCAGCGCGGTGCGCTTCATCGAGGTCTGTCCCAGCGAGTACTCAATCGCCTTGCGCACCGCAGGCACGCCTGCGGCACATGTTTTCGGCGGCGTCACGTTCAAGCACTCGACGGGTTCATCAGTCTCTTGCCAGCCTTCGCGCGACCTCTTCAACTCGTGCCCTCCATGTCACACTGGCGTCGAACAACGTTCACCGGGGAAGCAGTCAGCTCTCGGCCGACACTTCCCGAGAGCTGACGCCGCGTCGCCTCATCCACGATCAGTGAATCGCGGACCGATCTCGGACTCATGGCGGAGCGGCCAGGACCGCTCCGCCATGAGCATGCTGCGGGAACAACCCCGACGGCCCGCGAACGGATCAATCGGAGCAGCGCCTACTCACGGCCACCTCAGAAAACGACCGTGGTATTGCCGTGTCGAAGCACACGGTCCTCGCAGTGCCAGCCGACCGCCCGCGCAAGGACAGTCCGCTCCACGTCGGCGCCAAGCCGCGTCAGCGCAGCAACATCATGGCGATGGCTCACGCGGTTGACGTCCTGTTCGATGATGGGCCCTTCGTCGAGCTCCTCGGTGACGTAGTGGGCGGTCGCTCCGATGATCTTGACACCGCGTTCCCGCGCCCGCCCGTATGGCCCGGCACCGGCAAACGCCGGCAGGAAGGAGTGGTGGATGTTGATCACGGGGACGCCGACCTGCCGCAAGAAGTCGCCCGACAGGATCTGCATGTAGCGGGCGAGCACGACCAGGTCGCACTTGCCGTCGAGGACCTCGAGCAGTTGTCGCTCCGCTTCCGGCTTGCCGCTCTTGGCCACCGGGATGTGATGGAACGGAAGCCCAAGCGCCTCGACGGCCGCGCGGTGGTCCGCGTGGTTGGAGGCGACCAGCACGACCTCCGCTTCCAGCTCGTTGCGTCGCCACCGATACAGGAGATCCTGAAGGCAGTGGTCTGCCCTGGACACCAAGATCGCCACTCGCTTGGGACGGGCCGGGTTCCCGAACCGCCAAGTCATGCCGAATCGCTCAGCGACCACGCCGAAGCGCTCCGCAAGGCCTTCGATTACTTCGTCGATCCCGGCAAACTCCATGCGGAGGTAGAAGGTGCCGTCGAACGGGTCGGACGAGTATTGATCTGACTGGATGATGTTGGCCCCAGCGTCGTGCAAGAACCGTGAGACTGCGGAGACGATCCCGGGCTGATCCGGACACGAGGCGACGAGCCGACGCCTCGAAAGTGCTTTCGGATTCGTCCCGGCCGGGGCCTCCAGGAGTGTTCTGGTCGAGTTCACGAGCGAGGCCTCTTTTTCTCGGGGTCGTAGGCGGGGTGGCTTTTGTGGACGACAGCGCCCAACAGGGAACCTCCACAGGCGACGTCGAGCCGCGTCCCGGGCAGGGCGAGCGGAGCCTCGACGATCGCCAGGGCGATGGGGCCGGCGTACGGGCTGATCGTCGGGCTCGTGAGTGTGCCTACCGGCTCGCCCTCCCGTGTCAGCGCTGCTCCGTACTCGGGCAGCTCCTCACTGTCCAGCTTGAGCGTGGTCAGCCGGTAACGCCGCGGTTCCGGCTCGAGAGCGGCGAGCACGTCTCTTCCAAGGAAGTCTCGACGAAGGTCGATGAGATGGTCGAACGAGACGTCGTACGGGGTGTACGTGTGCTCCGGATAGTCGGTGTCCGTCACGATGATGCCGGACTCGATCCGCACCGACTCGATCGCCGTAAGTCCGTAGGGACGGGCGTCGGTCTCGCGCAGGAGTCCCCGAAGGAGATCCGGCGCGACATCCGGCCGGCAGAACAGCTCGTAGCCGAGCTCGCCGGAGACACCTGTGCGTGAGAGCCACACCGGAACGCCCGCGACGGTTACCTGCTCGGGATAGAAGCGGAACCACCCCAGCCGAGTGAGGTCGGCGTCCGTGATGGACGCAAGCGCCTCGCGCGATCCCGGTCCCTGGAAGAAGAGGTGCGGCAGATCCTCAGTGATGTACTCGATCTGAACGTCCAGGTCGCTGGTCGCATTCGCAAAGTGCTCGGCGCGTGTGTTCTTGTTGGTCATCACCCAGAGGTGATCGCTGGCGAGCTTGAACACCGTGCCATCGTCGATCATTCGGCCGTCGGCGTCACAGAAGGCGCCGTAGCGCACCTGCCCAACTGCTGCACCGATGATGTTGTTCGTATGCACGCGCTGTGCGGCCACCTCTGCATCGGGGCCGCGGAATTCCCATTTGTTGATCGGTGACGCGTCGAAGACCGCCACACTCTCCCGCTGGGCGCGGTACTCCGCGTCGACATTACCGAAATGGTCGGGCCACAGCGAGCCGAACAGCTCAGTGAACTCAGCGCCTAGTTCCGTCGTGACATCGTGGAACGGCGTCTTACGCGCCGCGGACTGGCTCGTCTCCATGAGCCTTCCTTTCTGTAACAGTCAAGCCTGGTGACCTTCACGCCCCCGCACGTCGGCCGCACTCGTCTGACTAAAATGAGGCGGTGCCCTTGCGGCTCCCTGGCAGCGTGACCAGCCAGAGCGGCCTCGAAGAGCGAATGCATCGTGCCAACCCCGGATTCGGGAAGGCGTGACGCTACTTCTCTGGTTTTCGCTTCTTCTTCTGCTGCTTTTTCTTCTGCTTCACGACGGCCGCGGGGGAAGCGACCAGTAGAAGCGGGTGAAGTCGTTGTCGGCGCGCATCGGCTGGCCAGCCCGCTCGACGCGGTCGAAACGCCGGGCGGCCGGTGTGGACCGCTTCCGTTTCCGCCCGCGAGATGAGCTGGTCGGCGCAGCTGTGGGTGCCCAGTCCGAAACTCAGGTTCCGGCTTTCCTCCGGTGAGCGCGTGTAGTCGAACGCATCGGGCTCATGGAACACATCCGGATCACGGTTCGCTGCCGGCGCAGTGCGGTGTGCTGCGGCGGATCGACTCCGAGCATGGTGCCGCTCACGTACTACCACGGCCCCTGGGTCGCCCGGGCCGCCTCGGCGCTCATGATCGGGCGCCTTGCGTACCGCACGATGTCCTCGTACCGGCTGACGACGTTCGTACCGCCGAACTCGTACACCGGGTGGTGCTGCTGAAGCTTGCGGACCACGGATACGGGTCTGCCCGGAACTGCGGATCGCTCCATGCAAGGTACGTGTCCTCGCTCGACAAGCTCATGGCTCGCCTCCTCGGGTAGCGCCGACATCAGCGGAGCGTCGGCAACGGGGTTGGGCGCCGCTGACGACGACCCAATGGCTAACTATCGGTAGTTAGCAAAATGGACCACGTTCTCACCGCGGACATCAAGCCCGGGGTGGGCGAGTGTGAGCCATGTCATACCGAAGTCCTACCTTGGACGGCGGAAGGCGGGCGGAGTGGCCGCATATGGAGTCATGGAGCCTTGACGGTCCTGCTGACTAATACTCAGGGGGTTGTGTCCCGTAAGTGCTGGTCATGGATGAGATGATCTTGGTGTGGCTGGTGTGATTACAGCGTCTGAGCCGTTCTGGCCAGGACCGTTCACCGGGCCGCGCCCGCGCTGCTTCGGCAAGTTGGTGACCGCGCTGCGGCGCGAAGGTGCGGACCCGGTCGGCAAGGGCCGGCCGTGGGGCCTGCCGCTGGAGGATTGGGTCCTGCTGCTGGTCGCGGCGTACTGGCGCCCGAACCTGGCGCTGCGACAGCTCGCGCCGCTGTTCGGTATCTCCAAGTCGGCGGCCGACCGCATCATCGACCACCTCGGGTCGTCGTTGGCGCTCCAGCCCCGCAAGCGGTTCCGCAGGCGAGCACGTTGAGCTCGGTCGGCTGCTCACATCCGTCGGCGGAACTCCCGGTGCAGGGCGACACATGCTCAAGCTCCCCGATCACTCGTGTGCGATGGCCGCCAGCACGTTCATGCGCGCGGCGCGCAGGGCGGGCAGCAGCGCCGCGACGATGCCCACGACGGCCGATCCCACCACGACCGCGATGAGAGTGCCCCACGGGATCGCGAGCGCCTTCATGCCCTGCAGGGCCAGGACCTGCTGCACGCACACGCCCCATACGAGCCCCAGCGTGAGCCCGAGGACCGCCCCGAACACCGCGATCACCACCGACTCCAGACGGATCATCCGCCGCAACTGCCGCCGGGCGAGCCCGATCGCGCGCAGCAGCCCGATCTCGCGGGTGCGCTCCACGACCGAGAGGGCAAGGGTGTTGACGACGCCGAGCACCGCGATCACGATCGCGAGACCCAGCAGGGCGTAGACCAGGTAGAGCAGCACGGAGATCTGATTGCGGACCAGTTGCTTGTAGTCGGCCTGGTCGCGCACCTGCACCTGCGGATACGGGTCGACCGTCTCCTCCAGGCGCGAGCGCAGCGTGTCGGCGGAGGTGCCCGAGGCCGCGTTCACGTACAGCGCCGAGTCCTGTCCGCCGGGCACGTACCGTTCGATTGTCTCAAGGCCGAGGAACAGCCCGCCCTGCATGCCGAAGCCCTTGGCGGAGTCCTGGTCGGTGAGCGCGGCCACCGTGAGTTCGGCCTTCCGGCCGGCCGGGAAGTCGACGGGGATCCTGCTGCCGACGCGTACGTCGTGCTCCTTGGCGAAGCCGACGTCCATGGCGATGTTCCCGGCGGCGAGCGCGGCCCCCGTGTCGCCCTGTGCGTAGGTGACGTGGGCGACGTCGTCGAGCTTCGCGTCGTAGCCCGCCGCGGTCGTCTTGACGCGCTTGCCGTCCGGCAGCCGCACCGCGACCGGCGCGAACCGCTGACGTACGACGAGTCCCGCGCCGTCCGTGTCGCTCACCTTCTGAGTGACCTCCTCGGGGAACGGCAGGAAGTTGCTGTTCTGCATCACGAAGTCGGCGCCCAGGGTCTCGTCGATCTGCTGGTCGAAGGACTCGGTCATGGACGCGCTTGCCACGGACATCCCGCCGACCAGGGCGAGGCCGACCATCAGCGCCGCCGCGGTGGCACCCGTGCGGCGCGGATTGCGCAGCGCGTTGCGCTGGCTCATCCGGCCGACCGAGCCGAACAGCGCCGGGAACAGGCCGCCGAGGACACGGATCACGGGACGTACGAGCAGCGGCCCGGCGATCACCGTCGCGACCAGGGTCAGGACGACGCCGAGAAGCAGCAGGGAGGAGGCGGAGGCGGTCTTGGTGGCGGTGACGCACCCGACGAGTGCGGCGGCGCCGAGTGCCCCGACGATCAGTCCCACCACTGCGCGAACCCGCAACGGCTTTCCGACGCCGGCGATTTCGGCGTCCGCGAGCGCGGCCATCGGCGACACACCGGCCGCCCGCCGGGCCGGCAGATACGCCGCGACGAAGGTGACGCCGACCCCGACGACGTAAGCCGAGACAGGGGTCACCCACCCGATGACCATCTCGGTGGACTTGAGGTTCATGCCGAACACGCCCATGAGCTCGATCAACCCGAGGGCGAGACCGATCCCCGCGGCCAGGCCCAGGGTGGAGCCCACGAGACCCAGCAGGGTCGCCTCCGTGAGCACGGACCGGCGCACCTGCCGCCGGTCGGCGCCAAGGGCGCGCAACAGGCCCAGTTCACGGGTGCGTTGGGCGATCAGCATGGAGAAGGTGTTGACGATCAGGAAGACCCCGACCAGCACCGCGATACCGGCGAAGCCGAGCATCACGTACTTGATCACGTCCAGGAAGCCGCCGAGTCTGGAGGCTGCGGACTCGGCCTCCTCGTCGGCGGTCTCCAGGTCATAGGTGCCGGTGCCGAGTGCGGCGGCGATGCGCTGCTTGAGCGCGGCGTCGCTCACGCCGTCCTCCGCGTCCACCGCGATGCCGGTGGCGACGTCCGTCCGGCCCAGCAGCTCGGTCTGCGCGGTCGGGGTGTCCAGGAAGACCAGCGCCGCACCGGGGTTGGTGGTGGTGAACGTCGCGATGCCGACGATCTCCACCTTGAACGAGCCCGGCTGCGCGATCACGGTCAGGGTGTCACCGATGCGTACGTTCTTCTTGTCTGCCGTGTCCGCGTCGATCAGCGCCTCGCCGGGCCCCGTCGGCTCGTGGCCCGAGGTCAGCTTCACAGGGCTGCGATCCGTGACCTCCCAGCCGTTGGCGATGGTGGGCGCGCCCGTGGTCGGGCCCACCGACTCGTTCTCGCTGTCGACGACCGTAATGTTCTCGACGCCGACGTCCAGATGGGTGTCCGCGACCCCGTCGACCCGGGCGATGCGGTCCGCGAGGCTCGCGGGCACGGTCGCGGTGGCCCCGGAGGGCAGCCGTGAGTCGAGGTCGTCCCGCGGCGTCACCGTCACGTCGGCCGACGTCGACGCGAAGAGCCGGTCGAAGGTGCGGGTGACCGTGTCCGAGAAGATCAGGCTGCCCGCGACGAAAGCCACGGACAGGATGACGGCCAGTGCCGAGAGCACCAGCCGCCCTTTGTGCGCGAGGAAGCTCCGGAGTGTGGCCTTCAGCATGGGGGCCTCAGTCCTTGGCTTCGTCGCAGGATGTGCCAGCACCTTGGAACGGCGCTGGGATCGGGTCGGACCTGAGGGTCTGGGGATGTCCGCCGGAAAAGAGGCGCATGCGCTCCAGCACGGCTTCGGCCGAGGGCCGCGCCATCTCGTCCACGATCCGCCCGTCCCCGAGGAAGAGCACCACATCGGAGTGGGCGGCCGCGCCCGGGTCGTGTGTGACCATGACGACGGTCTGACCGAGCTCGTCGACGGCCTCACGCAGAAAGCCGAGGACCTCGAGCCCGGCCCGGGAGTCGAGGTTGCCGGTCGGCTCGTCCGCGAAGATGAGCTCGGGGCGCGAGGCGAGCGCGCGGGCGCAGGCGACACGCTGCTGCTGCCCGCCGGACAGCTGCGCGGGCCGGTGTTTGAGACGGTCGCGCAGGCCCAGCGCGTCGATGACCTGGTCGAGCCACTTCTGGTCGGGCTTCTGCCCCGCGATGTCCATGGGCAGCGTGATGTTCTCGGCCGCGTTCAGTGTCGGGATCAGGTTGAACGACTGGAACATGAAGCCGATCCGGTCCCGGCGCAGCCGCGTCAGCTCGCGATCCTTGAGCCCGGTGATCTCGGTGTCGCCGAGCCACACCTGGCCGGCCGAGACGGTGTCGAGGCCCGCCAGGCAGTGCATCAGCGTCGACTTGCCGGAGCCCGAGGGACCCATGACCGCGGTGAAACGGCCCCGTGCGATGTCCACGTCGACCGAGTCGAGAGCGAGCACGGTCGTCTCGCCGGAGCCGTACGCCTTGGTCAGGCCACGGGCCCGGGCCGCGATGTCCCCGGCCTCGGTGCGACCGCGGGCGTGCTCCGCAGCAGGTGTGGACAAGGCGGCCTCCTATGTCGGACTTCGGTTCAGAAGCGAGCCTAATGTGATGCGAGGCATACTCGGTAGCCCTCCGAAGTCCCTGCAGGTCGCCGCCGCTGGTCGGTCTCCGTGCGGGGTGAGTCCCTCCCTCGCAGTCCGAGGCAAGGCGGCCCGTCCGCCCGACACGGACGTCGCAACGCCGGCGGCCCTACGTCGGGGCCTGCTCGGCCGTGAACGTGTCCGCGTTCCACGTCCCACCCAGCGGCGGCGCGAGCCAGCTCGGTGCGGCGGTCCGGAAGGCGGCGGGCCGCAGCCGCCCCGCCCCTTCAGGAACTGCCCCCAGCAGCGATGCCCCCGTCACCTCCGGCAGGTCGGGGGGGATCGGCCCGGCCAGCGGCCCGTGCGTGG
>CBFGQM010000059.1:0-19383 GCA_965650905.1 uncultured Streptomyces sp.
GGTCCGCGAGGGTTGCGGAATCTCGGCGGGGTCCTTGCCGCGGTGGCGCCAGTGGACGCGTACCGGCTTGTCTGCCAGCTTCATCCACAGCATGAAGTCCCGGGCGTCCTCACGTGTCGCGCGGTCCCACTCGATCCCGAAGAACCACAGGTAGCGCCACCATCGCAGCAGGTCCATGCCGTACGACCGCGGCGTCAACGGCGAACTGTCCGCTGCCATCAGGTCCTTGAAGTACACCGCTGCCGGCTCGACCGGCCTCCCGACCGGGTCCATCAACTGGCAGGGCTCCCAGGGGTCATCGGTCTCCAACAATTGGCCTACTTCGGGCAGGACGAAGTTCTTCAGATCCCTTCCGGGACGCTGTTCACCGGGCATGGCGGGAAGCTAGCAGACACCCCAACTGACCTGCGAATACTCATGAGTTCGTTCGGTCAACAGACACTGTTCGCGCTTGCGCCGCCAGTAGAGGAGGTCGGCGCCGGACAGGACGAACTTGTCGCAGTTGTGACAGTCGAGACTCCAGGGGCAGGCACCGCCGTCGACGACGGGCTGGAAGGTGCAGAAGCCACCCTCGGCCGGGGTGCTGCGGCGGGACAGGTCGATCGCCAGAGCCTGGGCCTGCTGGCGGGTGAGCGGGGTGCTCTCTCCGGCCAGGAGTTGGCCGGGCTGGGCGGCGCCGGGGCCGGAGACCCAGACGTGCTGGAGCACGTTCTCCAGATCGGTGCTGGTCAGATGGACGTAGTGCTCCGCCATCCGGTCACTGACCTGTCCGAGGTAGCGGCGGATGTGGGTCAGGGTGGCGCCGTGCCGCAAGAGGCTGGTGGCCAGAGTATGGCGGGCCTGATGGGGGACGTAGTGGCCGAGGTCCATGGCGTCCACCCAGGGCCTGAACCGGCTGTAGAACCACTGATGGGTCAGCGACACCGTCCCGTCGTGGCTGCGGTAGGTCGTGGGGAACAGGGCCAGTGCGGCGCGTTGGGTGCCGGTCGGCCGGTAGCCGTAGCGGGCGGTGAAGCGGTCCAGGGTCTTGCGCTGGCGTTCGGCGAGCATCTCGTAGAGGCGTTCGGGTATGCGGATCGCGGCGTCGTAGTTGCCGACCTTGGTCTGGTCGTGCCAGAACATCGCCAGGCCGCCGTAGCGGCCGATGCAGTCCCACCGCACCTTGATCACCTCGCCGATGCGGCGGCCGGTGGTGACGGTGGTCTCCCAGATGTCGCGGGCACCGTTGTCGTTGACGTCGTAGGTGGCGGCGAGTGCGGCCAGGTTCGCCTCGTCGGCCAGGGCCCGGGCGACTTCGTCGGGGAAAGGCCGACGCGCGGTCCGGCCAGTGGTGGCGCCGGCTGTCGGGAACACGGTGATGAATTCCCGTTCCAGACCGATCACTTCGGCGACGCCGGTGTCCAGCGCGTCGCGCATGAGCTTGCGGACGGCGTTGAACACGACCGACCGAGTGGTGGTGGTGACGATGCCCGCGGTCCCGTCCGGCCGCTTCACGGCCAGCGAAGGGAGCCCTTCACGTTCGCGATGGCGCTGGTCGGCGACGAATCGCTGGGCGTGTTCTTCCCGCAGAACCGTCGGGTCGTGGCCACCACCCGGCGCCTCGACCTCCAGGAAGACAGCCAGCTCGATGGCGGCCCGGCGAAGTCCATCGATCGGGCCGGCCGAACGCGGACAGCGCGGTGACCGCAACAGGTCCGCCAGGTAGTCCCAGGTCAGATCCCGCAGCCAGCGCTGCGGGATGCCGGTCAGGTCGATATGGCTCATCCGGTGCGGGAACAGCACTCCGAAGTGCTCGGTCTCCAGGAAACCGGCCTCCTTGGCCTCGTTGGGGGTGAAGTAGACCAACCGCAGCTCGTGCAGGATCTCCTTGGCGATCGCGCCCGTCCAGGCGGAGGAACCGCCGGCCCCGAACTCGAAGTCGACCAGCGAGTTCACATCCAACGAGCGGCATGTGTTCACCAACGACCGGACCCACCCCAGATCCCACCGACTGGGCCGGGCCCGGCGGGTGTGGACGAACAGCCCCCACTGGATCTCGGCCCGCACCAGGGGCCGCAACCCGCGCAGATTGATCTGCCCCGGCCACGGATGCGCCGCAACGGAAGCGCACCAGCGCCGGAACACCGCCTGATCGCCGTACTCGACCGGGACCGGCTTCCCGTACTGCTCGTATCGCTGCCACCAGCTGTCCGGCATCGCAGCGGCGCCGGGGCTGCCGTCACGGCGGTAGCGGCTGCCGTGCCACGAGCACAACCCCAGCGGAGAGTCGGCCAGATTCGGGCAGACAACCGCGCCGCAGGGCCCGTAGCCGGGATACGACTGTTCGCCGCTCACCCATGTGACGAAGGCCGCGCGGTCGGCGCCCCCGTTCTTCCATCGGCTCAAATGCCTTTGGCACAACCGAAGTTCACTGTGTGCCGCGGGCCGGTCAGGGCAGATCCGGCAAACCGTCTCTTCTGCTCCGACGTGCCGGTCCAGCCCCTGGGCGGCAGCCACGAAAGCGGCCCTGCCCACACCGTGCTCGCTGTCATGGACCCACTGCCGCTGATGATCCGAGCACAGGTCCGACCCGCCTGTCCGGGTGCGTTCACAACCGCCGACGACGCACTCCCACCGGTAGATCGCGTGGCCGCGCGGGATCTCGATGACGTCGCTCCGGTATACCGGGTCGAAGGACGGCCCGCCGATCAGCGCGGTCAGAATCTCCAGCCGGTCGCGGCCGACCCGGTCCGGACGCTCGGTGAACAGCGGTCGAGGATACTCCTGCCGTCGCATCACGCCTCACCCCAGACGGTGCGGAGTGCGGCGTCGAAGACCGGGTCGTGGATGTCGACGTGTCCGTAGACCTCATCGACCATCGCGGCCGACGCCCAGCCGCCGGCATCCCGGGCGATCAGCGTGTTGCCGTCCGCGGCGTCCAGAACCGCGGAAGCGAACGTGTGCCGGAAGGCATGAGGCTTCACCAGCCCCAGACCAGCACGTTTCCCGGCCCGGCCGAGCATCCGCCGGGCCCCGACCGGCGCCCACGGCTGCCCGGCCCCGGCGCCGTGCAGCTGGACCAGAAGCATGCCGTGCCCGGCTCCGCGCGGGTACTCGGTGGTGACGTACTCGAAGTAGGAGTGCACCATCGCCGGACTGACCCGCTTGACCAGCCCGCCGGTCACGGTGCCGTGCTCGACCCGCCAGGGGTGCTTGGTCTTGGCCTCGGCCCGGTTGGGATTGCCGGGGCGGTGGCAGACATGCAGGTGCGGGGTGCGGCACTCGCCGCAGGCGGCGTTCTCCCGCAGGTGCAGGTCGACCAGGTGCAGCCCGCAGAGCTCACCGATCCGCAGGCCGCCGTCCGCGAGCCAGTCGACGACCAGCCGGTCCCGGGCGGCATTCACCGTCTCCAGCAGCCTCTCCCTCGCCCCGTCCGGCAGCATCTTCGGGTGCCGGCGATGCGGACCCGAGGGTGCGAGCGGGTTCGTCGGCAGCGACGACTTCACGTGCCCGAGAAACGAGCGGCGCTTGTCCACCTTCGACGGCAGCCGGGACTGGTCAAGCTTCCTGCCGAGCTCGCCGTTGATGCCGCGAGAAGCCTGCTGCAGGTAGAAGCCCTTCAGGCAGGCCGCCGCAGTGGACAGCGCCGAGTGGCCATAGGGGCGCTTGCCCACCCGCCACGGTTCCCCGAGCGGCATACGGACCTCGGCGCCAACGATCCCCATGTACCGTTCCAGGTCGCGCAGTTGGACCGCATCGAAGGCCAGGCACTCGCGCTCCAGCCACCGCAGGTGGTCCACCAGGTAATACGCGTAGGTCTTCTGTGTGCCCGAGCCCTCGTGCTCACGCAGGAAACGGTCCGCCTCCGCATGCAGCGTCCCCTCGGGCCAGACGATCGTCCACGACCGCCGCCCGTCCTTCCGCTCGATCCGCTGGACCCTCAGGTCCCCGACCACCACGTGCCGTACCACTTGTCCTCCGTACCGACTCCAGAACATGACAGACGTCCCGGACACGGTCGGTAAACAAGCCCAGGACGCGCTGGCCACAGTCCCAGACGGACATCACGGGCAGCACTACGGGCGGTCGGTAAAGTCGACCGCGACGAGGGTCACGTGGGCGTCCGTGCTGACGCCGCAGACCGCGTCGGCGATGTCGGTGATGTTGCTCCTGGTGGAGATCGGCAGGTCGAAGAACCGGGCGAACTCCATCGCGATCATCTTGGGGGTGGCGGCGGGTGGGACGGTGATGTAGATGACCGGGATGTCGCTGGAGGAGTTCGGGTGACGCCTTCGGTGGATCACCTCGACGGTCTTGCCGAGTTGGGTGAGCGCGGTGGTCTTGCCGGTTCTGGCGGGGCCGGACACCATCAGGCCGCATCGTCCGTAGTGGGCGTTCTTGTTCATCTGGATCAGGCGGCGGCCCGAGGTGATGACCTGGCGGATCGTGGGAGTCTGGACCACCAGCAACCGTGAGTGGTGGTCGATGCGGTCATCGTCGTAGCAGGCTCGTTTGTCGTCCGCGAGGCCCGACCAGATCGCCTCGGGCAGCAGCTGTGGCACTGCGGGTATCTCGGTGACGAACCCGCGCCAGCCCGGCAGGGTGGTCAGCTGCAGATGCCCGTACCCATCTTCGGTATCCCCACCCTGCCCCGGCCCGTGGCTCACCACCGCTTGTCCGCTTCGGTGAACGGGTCGAAGATCGGCATCGGTATCACCTTGGCGATGTTCTCCTCGGGAGCGTCGTCGGCCGGGCCCGCTTCGCCGTCGGCAACGCGGTCGGCAGGGGGCTCCTCCGGCGCGATGGGGGTGGAGGGCGGACTGGACTTGGTGCGGGCGGCGACGCGCCGGTCCCGGCGGCTGAGTCCGGCTCTGCCGCCCGCACCACCACGGTCAGCGGGGCCCTGATGGGCTCGTCGCAGCAGATCGGCGACGGCGTCGGCGAGTTGCTCCTCACTCGCTCCGGGCAGGGTGCGGCGGGTGTGGTCCCAGGCCAGTTCGCCGAACGGGGCGGCGACGCGGTGCAGTTGTTTCCAGAGCAGGGTGATCCAGTCGCCGTTCCAATGGTCACGGACCCAGACGCGGGACACGTCGTAGGGGTCGTGGTGGATCTCCCACAGATCCTTGCGGTCCTTGACGCCCGACCGCTGCTGCCGCAGCGGGTTGAGGGCCTGGTCGTCGTAGGTCCGGTGTTTGATCTTCACGCCGTAGGCGTTGATCGCCCGCCAGGTCGCGGGCAGCAGCTCGATGTAGTCGTCAGCCGACAACGCGACCGGGACATAGCCGGCCGTCTCGACGAGAGCGGCGTACTTCTCGTTCGGGCTGAACATCCGCCCCGAGTGTAGGGGGTCGCGCAGTCCGTCGTGGGGCCGGCTCTGCCAGACCACGATCCACTCGTCCAGAAGTTCCTGCAGTTCCAGCAAGGACCAGAGCGGCTGTTGTTCGACGTGCCGGCCGCGGCGCTCGGCGTTGAAGCCGGTGTAACCGGCCAGGAACTGGGCGAACAGGATTCCGACGGAACCCAGCATCCGCTCGATGTGGCCCTTCTCCCAGCCCGACGCGTCGTGCACCGGCTGGAAGTTGATGCCCAGGAAGTTGCAGGAGGCCCGGAAGTTGCGAGAGACGAACACCTTCCCCTGGTCGACCACGATGGTCTCGGGGACGATGACCGGCCGGGCGGCGGCGTGCTCCAGACGCGCGTCGATGTCCAGCAGCCGCCGGAACGGCAACGCCGAGCGTGACAACGCCAAAGCCTGGGCCCAGCCGGGCCGCATCGGCTCGGGGGTGACGGTGCGGGCCAGCAACACGCTCGCGTCCACGGACTTGGTCGTCGGCCGCAGCACCGCCGCGGTCAGGCTCCTGGTCGCGACATCGATCACGCCGGTCAGATCAACCCGGGCGGGGACCCCGTCGTCCAGGCGGACCAGCACGTCCAGCGGGGTGGAGTCCATCTGCATCAACTCGCCCGGCGCCGCCGCACTTCTTTCGCCGAACGGCCCGTCGGGCCGGTCCGCCAGCGACCGGCGGGTGCGGGCCGATCCGGTGGTGTGCTTGCCCGCCGACAGTTTCTCCAGCAGCCGGTAGAGACTGCGCTGCGACGGCAACTCCACCGCACCCCGGCCGTGATCTGCCTCCAGGATCTGACCGGTCCTCCAGAACAGGTAAGTCGCCGTCCGAGTGGAACCCTGGGCGGCCTCGGCGACCGCCTTCTGCATTGCCTCCACCACCAGCGGGTCCACCCGGCCGTGCGCGCTGACGGGCTTGGCGGACCGGAGGTCGGCCATCCCGACCACTCCGCGGGCCTCATAGCGGCGGCGACGCTTGGCGATCGCACTTGCCGTCACCGGCCGTCCCGCAGCAGTCAGTTCCGCTGCCTTGGCCTGCTCACGGCGGGTCAGCGACACCACCGCCGGGTCGTAATCCGGCTTCGGCTTCGTGCCGGCAGGCGCCTGCGGCGGAACCCCGCGCAACACCTCCACGATGTGCTGTTCCCACCACAACGCCTCCGCCGCTACTGCCTCCGGCAGGCCCTCCAACGGCGTCGCCGGCGGAACCGGTGTCCGCGACGACGCGCGTACCACCTCGAAGTCCTCGGCCGCCGACAACTCGATCAGGCCGATGTCGGTGACCGCGCCATCCGTGTCCGCCAGACGCACGCTCGTGCCGGACACCGCGATCACCGTGTGCAGGACCTCGGCCACTCGTACTCGATCACCGATCGACACCCCGACAGGCCGCCGCGGCCGACGTCCCTCGTTCACCACGAGCCCCCCGCTGGACCAGCGGCCCGCACCAGTGTGGTGGGGCCCAGCCGCTCATGCGCGAGATCGGCCACCAGTTCCTGCCTCCATATCCAATGAAACAGCGCGGGCAACACCGCCAGCCGATCCCCGACGTCCTCGGCTCCCGTCAGTAACGGCGTCGGCGCTGCGAAGGTCTCCTGTAACCGGGCTGCGAGCTCAGGTCTGCCGGCGCAGCGCGGATGCCGGTAGCGGGCCAGCCACCGCAGATTCGCCATCAGCGCAGGGTCCGGGACACCGACGTGCTCAAATTTCCAGCCGACCGCCGAACAGGCCCGCTCGGTCGCGGCGAACGCCTCGGCGGTCCGCTCGTCGACCTGGTCCTCGGCACGGACATCGACCACGCGAGCACGGCCGTCGGCAAGCCGTACGAAGTAGTCCGGGGCATGGCGCCGTTTCTCTTTCCCGTCATGCCAGTGCAGCCAGAACGGCTGCGAAGCGATCCCCACAACATCAGGATCGAAGTCCAGCAGGATCAGCCGGTCCTGTTCCAGCCACGACTCGAACCCCACATGGCGTCCAGCCGATGCGGTCCACCACCAGCCTGGGAAATGCCCGAGTCCGCGCGACCAGCGGAACGTCCGTACCGGAGTTGCCTCCTCCCACGCCAGCCCGTGACAGTGATCCAACGGGACAACCCGCTCGTGGCCTTCAGCACCGCAGAAACGGAGCGTGAACCCACCCCCGGCGATGTCATGCTCTAACGCACCCGCAGTGCTCACCCGGCCACCTCTGTCCGTTCTCATCGACGTTCGCTGATTGCAGGTCTCTGAGCTGGGAGTTGTCATCTAGGAGTGACACGGCTCCGTCCGCTTGCGTGTCACGTGGCATGCGGGATGATCAGCAGGACACTGGTGTGTCATCGAGCCTGGTGAGGGTCGGTTCGCTGAGCTGTGGTTTGTCAGTCTCGCTGATACTGCCCTCGCTCCTTTCTCGCCGCACTTGGCAGTTTCCGAAAGAGGCTCTGACCGGATTTCCGTGAACGGCGTCCTTGTGCGAGGAGTTGAAGACGCGAACGCAGGGGCGCGGCGTACGCGCTGAAAGCCGATCGGGGAAGCCTCCCGCTTCCATGAACGGTCTGATATGAGTTGATCATGACTTCTGACACTCTTGACCCGATGGAACGTCTGATCGCCGAGCGGGCCTGTGAGCGGCTGATCGTCGAGTTCGTCCGTCGGCTCGACCTTGGGGACCCGAGCTCGGTGGCGGACCTGTTCACGCCGGACGGGATCTGGGAATGGCCCGCTGGCGATCGCCGCATAGCGGGCCGCGATGCTCTTCGTGACTACTTCGGCGGACGGCCCGCGGACCGGCTGTCGCGTCGTATGTGCACCAACATCCTGGCCACCGTGACCTCTCCGGAAACGGCCGTTGCCACCACCTACTTCGCCACGTACCGGGTCGACGGCTACTCCGAGGGCATGGCGCCGCCCCGGCCTCCGGCTCAAGTGGGGCATTACGAAGACACGTTCCGTAGGGTGGACGGCACCTGGCTGCTCGCCACCCGGAACCTGTTCCTGTCCTTCGCCGGTCCCACGGAACGCCTCGACCCCCCTGGCCAGTCGTGACGTTGAGGTACTGAGCTCCGAGCTCCCAGGACTCATCTGGTCAAGGGCCCCAAGCCGCAGACATTCACGGAATCGCGGTCAGAGCCCCGAAAGAGGTCGAGGTCGGTGTCTGTGGCCTTGGCTCCGAGTCTCCTCGCGATTTCCTGGGGGAACTCCTGGTGCGCGAGCCAGTGCGGTGAGGCGATCAAGGCCATGAGCTTGACGGTCTCGGGGTAGGTCGCGAGTTCGATCCGGTGCGGCGAGGGACGGCGGGGGTCTCCGTAGGGGTCCTCGCAGAGAAGGTCGATGCGGTCGGTCCAGCGTTGTTGCAGATCGGACGGTGCTCCGGCCTGGAACCAGTCCCGCAGGCAGTCGCGGGCGACGGCGTAGTCCCGAGCGAGGAAGGAAGCTCGGGTTCGGCGGGCGAGTCGGCGGTGCCGGCGGTTGGCCTGTTGCACTTGGGGCAGCGCGTGAAGGCGATACTGCTCATCTCCGAGGAGCCAGCGACGGTGCCGCAGGCAGACGGCCTCATGGGGCCGGATGTTGCGGACCACGAGCCCGTGAACTCCTCGTCGGGCCATGCAGTGGCGGCAGGCCGGACGCCGGAGTACTTCGTCGGTCTGGTCGCTCACGGGCCGCAGGGTGCTCTCGGCCGGTTCGCTGATCACGGCGAGGACCGCGATCGCGTGAGACAACTCGACAGGGGTTCTCCCCGTCAGGGAGGAGAGCCGGAGCAAGGTCTCGGGTGTCCAGTGACCGGTGCGGTTGTCGTCGCGGCGGTGGTGCCGGTTGTGTCCGAGCAGGATGGACAGAAACTGGACCGGCAGGCGGTTGGCGTCGGCGAGACGGTTCAGATAGGACCCGATCGTTTCACCGTGCATGGGCGGCGGCGTGACCGGAAGCGCCCGCAGGCGCGTACTCACCCGGCCTTCCTCACCAGAGCCGACGGCCGGCGTTGGGGACGGGGCTGTCTGACGCCTCTGTCGAGTTCGACGGCGTCGAGTCCGGCTCGCGTGATCTTCTCGATTCCGTCGAGGATGGCGTCCAGGGCCGCCTCGCGGATCAGATGGGACAGGCTTCCGATCATGCCTGCGGTGCGGCCGTGGAGGTAGGCGCTCAGCTTCAGCAGGGTGTCCGGACGGTGGGCGTGCAGCCGCAGGGCGCCCTCCAGCGTGGACACCAGGGACTGCCAGGCTTCTTTGTCACGGATGGTCCTGTGGGGGAACGGGCTGGTGGTGACCTCGGTGTAGCGGCTGGCGATCTGTCCGCCGCGGCGTCCCATGAACAGCCCGGTGTCCTCGACGTCCACGCCGGCCAGGACGAACGTCGCCGGGATGCGCTCGGACAGGTACTTGATCTGGTCGGAGGCTTCCGCCCCGACCTTGGTGCGGATGTCGAGATTGTGCAGCTCGTCGATCAGCACGAGGCCGCAGCCTCTGCTGCAGAGCAAGTCACAGACCCGGTTGGTGATCTCCACTTGGCTGAAGCGACTGGGCAGCGGCAGGCCGATGAAGCGGGCCAGCTCAACCGCCAGCATCTTGGGCGTCGCCGCCGGCGGGACGGTGACATAGACGACGGGCAGCGCCTGGCGGGCGACCTCTCCCCGGCGGCGGGCAAGGAGTTCGTAGTTCTTGCCGAGTTGTATGATCGCGGTGGTCTTCCCGGTGCCCGCGGCTCCCGTGACGATCAGTCCGCGGCGGGCCGACTGCTGGTGGCGGTTGAGGAGGATCCGCTTGCGCCCGATGGTGGTGATGTGCTGGATCGTGGGAGTACGGACGATGACCAGGCGTGCATGGTAGTCCTCGCGTTCCCGCTCGCGTGCGGCCCGCTGGGCGGGATCCAGACGTTGGAGTGCGGCCGGTGGCAGCAGTTCGGGAGCAACGACTTCCTCGGCGACGAAGCGCGTCCAGCCCTCCTTCGTGCTCAGCGGGTGGACCTCCTCCGTTCCCTCGGGGGTGTCCGGGCCAGGTTTCACGGGTGGCTCCCGTCGGTGAAGGCGTCGAAGACGCCGAACGGAATGACCTTGCCGACCGGCTCGTCCTCGTCGTCCTGCGGAGCGTCGACGACGGTGGGACGGAGGTCAGGGCGGACAGCGTGGGCGGTTGCCGCGCGGGTGCGGGCAGCGACCTTGCGGTCCGGGCCGCGCTGGGCCCGGGTCAGCAGGTCTTCGACAACGGCGGCGATCGCGCCTTCGTCGGTGTCATCGGCGCCCCGGGCCGCCAGGACAGAGCGGGCATGCCGCCAGGTGAAGTCGGCGAAGGGGGCGGAGACCGAGTCCATCCGGGTCCACGGGACAGTGATCCAGCCGCCCGCCCGGTGGTCGCGGACCCAGATGTGGGACAAGTCGTAGGGGTCATAGTGGACTTCCCAGAGGCCGCCCTTGAGGTCGACTCCGGAAGGCTGACGCCGGTAGGGCGCCAGCTCGCGGCAGTCGTAGGTGCGGTAGTCCATGACGATGCCGTAGTCGTTGATCTTCCGCCACTCTGCGGGCAGCAGCTCGATGTAGTCGTCGCCCGTGAGGCAGACCGGCAGGTGTCCGCTGCGGGCCACGAGCATGGCATAGACCTCGTTGGGCGACAGGGCCCGGCCCGGCAGGAACGGGCTGCGCAGACTGTCATGGGGCCGGGTCTGCCACCGGGCCACGACCCACTCGTCGAACAGGTCGGCGAGTGGGCTGGAGCCGATGTGGCCGGCGACGTGCTGGCAGAACAGCGTATTGATCGAGGCGAAGGTGCGTTCCACCACACCCTTGTCCGTCGGGGTGGCGGGCCGGGCCGGCTGGACGGAGATGCCCAGCGTCTGGCAGGCCGTCACGAACGTCTCGGAGATGAACACCTTGCCGTGGTCGACCACGATCGTGTCCGGCACGATCACCGGCTTCGCCGCCGCGTGCTCCAGCCGGGCATCCACGCTCATCAGCCGCGCGTGCGGGATCAGGGAGGCGGACATCCGCAGGGCATCGTGCCAGCCCGGCCGCATCGGTTCCGGAACCAGAGTGCGGGCCAGCAGCAATGCCGCGTCCACCGCCTTGGTGCCCGCAGGCCGCAGAACTGCCGCGCAGATCGTCCGTGTGGCGACATCGACCGCGATCGACAGCTCGACCCGGCCCGTCACGCCATCGTCCAGGACCGCCAAGACGTCCAGCGGGGTCGTGTCGATCTGCACGACCTCGCCAGGCCGGGCGGCCTGCGTCGGCGTGAACACCCCCGGTGGCCGCCGGGCCTGGGAACGTCGAGCCGTGGCGGTGTCGAAGGAGTGCATCCCCTCCGACAGGGATCTCACCAGCCGGTAGAGAGTCGACCGCGACGGCAGAGGAACCGCCCCCTCACCGTGACGCTCGACCAGCAGCCGCTCGGCCTCCCGAAGCACCCGGCCCCGCGTTCCGGTGGACAGCTTCTCCTGCCCGGCCAGCGCCTCCCGGATCGCGTCGACCAGCCGCGGGTCCGCGTGTCCCGTCGGTTTCGAGCCCCGGGTCGCACGGTGGTCCACCAGCCTCCAAAGGCCCTGTTCTCGCCAGCATCCCCGCAACCTGAACAAGGTCCGCGCGGTCATCGGCGTGCCCATCGCGCTCAGTTCCTCGGCCTTCGCGGCCAGCCGTTCATTCACCGTGCGCCACTGCGGGTCGTACTCCGGCCGGACCGGCGCATTCGATCCCGCGTCGGGCGAGACCCCGGTCTCCGCCTCGACCAGGTGCCGCTCCAGAAACCTGGCCTTCCGCAACGCGGGCTCCGGCACGGTGTCCAGCAGCCCGAACGACGGCAGTCCCGGCGCCGTGGGCAAGGAGTCGAGCAACTCGAAGCCGTCGGACGCCAGCAGATGAGAGAACAGCACCAGCGACGCCCCGCCGGCCTCGTCCTGCAACCGCACCGTCGTGCCCGCCAGACCGGCCACCACCTGGACCTGCCCATCGAACCGGACCCGGTCACCGACACGCAGCACCCCACGGGGGCCTGTGCCCGTCACCGCCCCGGCTCCTGGGCCATCACGACGGTGCGATCGCTCAGCCGACGGGCCAGATCCGCCCGCAACACACCGCACCACAGCAGGTAAAACACCACCGGCAGCACCTCGATGGGATCCCCCACCGTCGCCGCCTGCCCCAGCAACGGCGCGGGGACCGCGAAAGCCGACCGGACCGCCGCCGTCATCCCCTCCGACACCGCGAAGCGAGGATGGCGATAGCCCGCCAGCCAGCGTAGATTCGCCGCCCTCACGGGCTCGATCGCGCCGACGACGCGGTAGGCCCACCCCACCGCCTCACACGCCTCCCACATCCGCGTGAACGACTCCGCCGCCCTCGCATCGATCCGGTCCACCGGACGGCAGTCGACCACCAACCCGGTTCCGTCCACGGCCCGCGCGAAGTAATCCGGGGCATGCGAACGGCCACGGCCCGTCTGCCCGTCCTTCCAGCTCAGCCAGAACGGCTGCGAGGACAGCCCCTTCACCAGCGGATCAAAGTCCAAGAGCATCGCGTGGTCCCGCTCCAGCCAGGACTCGAACCCCACATGCCGACCCGTCGTCGCCGCCCAGTACAGCCCCGGGAAATGGCGCTGCCCGCGGTAGGACGGAAAGTCCCGCACCGGCGACGCATCCTCAAACGCAACATCCCCGGCCTCGGCCAGGAGCCGGCGTCTCCCCTCACCGCGGGCCGTCACCCACGCGATCTCGTACCCCGCCGTGTCGGCGTACACGGAAACGTGCTCAGCCCCGTGCCCCCTGTCCGACACCGCCGCTGGCCTCGTGCGAACCCCACTCATGGGACGACCATGCCGGGGTCGTTGACACAGACCAGATCAGATGAGAGCCAAACCGCCCCGAAGAGGGAAAACCGGGCCTCGCTCCGCATGGCTCACCGAGAACGACCCCTGCGAGCCCAACCTTGCCTGAGAACACCAAGCTCCGTTGACACGGGACACCAATCGAGCAAACCGTAGTGGCAACAAGCCGAGCTTGAGCAAGATTCAGTGACAAAGAGGAAGATCGACTGTCACAGGACACTTGCCCCCAGTTGCGGTTCACTCCGATCTTTCACCAGTTGTCCTTCGACATCGAAGTTAGTCGTGTGCAGCCCTCTGACCTGGGACGACTAAGTTGGATGTCAACGATTCTGCTCGTGCTGACGCTGTCCGGGATCGTGCTGTTCTGTCGCAGCGAAGGTTGAGCATTCTCACCGAAGGTTGAGCGGTCCGCCCGGGTTAGGGCGACCGTCAGTTGGATGTCACTTCAGAGATCAGCGCGCGGACGCGGGTCTGGATCGCGTCGCGGATGGGGCGCACGGCCTCGACACCCTGTCCGGCGGGGTCGTCGAGCTGCCAGTCGAGGTACCGCTTGCCGGGGAAGATGGGGCAGGTGTCGCCGCATCCCATGGTGATCACGACGTCGGATACCTGGACGGCCTCGGTCGTGAGGATCTTCGGGGTCTCGGCGGAGATGTCGATGCCGACCTCGTTCATCGCTTCGACGACGGCCGGGTTGACGGTGTCGGCGGGGGCGGAGCCGGCGGAGCGGACCTCGATGCGGTCGCCCGCGAGGTGGGTGAGGAAGGCGGCGGCCATCTGGGAGCGGCCGGCGTTGTGGACGCAGACGAACAGCACCGACGGGCGCGAAGCAGGAGTGCTCATGGCGGGGTCTTTCTCGGAGTCAAAGCGGGGGGTCAGGAGGAGGCGAGTTCAGGTTGTGCGGGCGGGACGGCGGCCTCGTGCAGTGTCGGAACGGGGTGCGTGCCGTAGACCGTCGTCACGATCCCGAGTCCGAGCGCGGCGCCGAGCATCTGGGCGGCGATGAACGGGGCGACGGAGGCGGGCGCGATCCCGGCGAAGGTGTCGGTGAAGGCCCGGCCGACGGTCACCGCGGGGTTCGCGAAGGAGGTGGAGGAGGTGAACCAGTAGGCGGCCCCGATGTAGGAGGCCACCGCGGCCGGCGCGAGCGCGGCGCGGCCGATCCGGCTCAGGCCGAAGATCAGCAGAATCAGCCCGGCCGTGGCGACGACCTCGCCCAGCCAGAGGTGCCCGGCGGAGCGGTCGTGGGTGGAGAACTTCACCAGCGGCTTGGCGAACATCGCGTCGGCCAGGATCGCCCCGCCGATCGCCCCTCCGATCTGGGCAGGCACGTACGCGGCGACGTCCCGCAGAGCGAGGGCATCCGGGGTGCGGCGGCCGGCGAACCATGCGGCGAGGGTGACGGCGGGGTTGAAGTGCGCGCCGGAGACCGGCCCGAGCAGCAGGATGAGCACGCCCAGACCGAACATGGTGGCAAGGGAGTTGGCGAGCAGCTGCACGCCGACGTCACGGGACAGCTCGGTGGCCTGGATGCCGGAGCCGACGACCGCCGCCACCAGCAGCCCGGTGCCGATCGCCTCGGCGGCGACGCGGCGGCCAAGGGAGGCGTTCACGCGGTGGCCCCGGCGGGCTGCGTGCTGGTCAGGAAGGCGGCGAGCTTGCCCAGGATGGCGGGCAGCACCCAGTAGTAGACCCAGGTGCCGCGGCGCTCGCAGTCGATGAGTCCGGCCTGGCGCAGGAGCTTGAGGTGGTGGGAGATGGTCGGCTGGGACAGGTCGAAGGCCGGGGTCAGCTCGCACACGCAGACCTCGCCGTCCTCGCCGCGTGAGGCGATCATCGACATCAGGCGCAGCCTGACCGGATCGCCCAGGGCCTTGAAGACCTTCGCCAGATCCGCGGCCTGGGCCTCGTCCAGCGGCGCGGCGGACAGGCCCGGGCAGCAGGCGGCGTCCTGGCCGATCACTTCAAGCTCTTGTTTCGACATTCCTCTATGTTGACGTTTTTCGATCCAAGGCGCAAGGTTGCATCAATGAACGTCAATACAAGCCGTTCCGGGCCCGTGGCCCGTCACCTGGGAGTGAAGTCATGAGCGAGCAGACCACCGACCTGCGCGAGACCGTCCGTCAGCGGTATGCGGCGGCGGCCGTGAAGGTCACCGAGGGCGGCAGTGCCTGTTGCGGGCCCGATCCGGTGGAGGTGGACGAGAACTTCGGCTCCACCCTGTACGCCGCCGACGAGCGCGACGCCCTGCCCGCCGAGGCCGTCGCCGCCTCGCTCGGCTGCGGCAACCCCACGGCCGTGGCCGAACTCCGGGAGGGCGAACGCGTCCTGGACCTCGGCTCCGGCGGTGGCATCGACGTCCTGCTCTCCGCCCGCCGTGTCGGCCCGACCGGCAAGGCGTACGGGCTGGACATGACCGACGATATGCTCGCCCTCGCCCTGGCCAACGCACAGAAGGCGGGTGCCACGAACGTCGAGTTCCTCAAGGGCACCATCGAGGCGATCCCGCTGCCTGCGAACACCATCGACGTCGTGATCTCCAACTGCGTGATCAACCTGTCCGTCGACAAGCCCGCCGTGTTCGCCGAGACCTTCCGCGTGCTGAAGCCCGGCGGCCGGATCGGCGTCTCCGACGTCGTCGCCGACGACTCCCTCAGTGCCGAACAGCGCGGCGAGCGCGGCGACTACGTCGGCTGCATCGCCGGCGCGCTGTCCTTCACGGAGTACCGGGAGGGACTTGAGGTCGCAGGGTTCACCGACATCTCGATCACACCGACACATGCCGTCGCCGACGGCATGCACTCCGCCATCGTCCACGCCGTCAAGCCGGTGGCCGCAGATGCCCGCGCGGCGACGGAGTCGGCCGATGCCTGCTGCGGAGTGAACGCCTGCTGCACGTCGGCCGAGACGTCCGCCGACCCCGCCCTGACCGTCACCGAGGCCAAGAGCGCCTCCGGGTGTGGCTGCCAGGGTTGACACGGCACAGGCTGGCGGACGGTCCACGTCCGGCAGCCGCCGGATGCAGCTGTCGCAACGAGGAGAGGTGGCCTGGACCACCCCTGTCGATGCCAGCATTCGACACCCCCAGCGCGATCACCCCTCCGACTAGATTCACTGTCAGAAAGGTCGAAACGACTGGGTTCGCTGTCAAACGCCTCGATTGGATGACAAAGGACACCAGTTCGCCGGAGGCAGACAGGAAGGATCCCGAAACTACTGGTGCACTGCGGACGGGCATGTCAACGTAGACGACCTTGCGAATCCGCAGGTCAACGACGGCCAGTGACCTACCCCGAGCCCACGGAGGCGCCCTGCACCCGCACCACCCAAGCAACCCCTCCCCTCCCGCCTCACCGGGCGCCGTCTACTGGGTCACCCCGCGTCATCTGGCGGGTGATGACGGCGCTCTCGCCGAGCAGATCGGCGACACTCTGGCTGGCCTCGGCTGGCGCATGTGGCCTACCTCCCGCCACACCCTGCTGTACGTCAGCCCAGATGAGCTGCGCGGCGCCGAATGGATCCTCGCGGCCTACCCGTTCGAACTGGGCGGCCTCCCAGTTGCCTGGCAGCTGAGCGCCCGCCCGCATGCCACCTCCGCGGTGCCGGCGTGGAACGCGTACTTCACGGCCGGCGTCCCGTACGAAGCTCTCGCCGATCTCCTCCTGGCGATCGACAACCGCGAGGCGCCCGACGTCGGCTCCGAGACGCCGGGGACAGTCCTCAACGCCCTGAGCGCCCGAGGCTGGATCCGCAATGTAGACCGCCCCCGCACCACCGCCACGGACCCCGGGTTCTCCTGCAGCGTCTCCTTGGAGATGCTGCCGCCACTCATCCAGGACGCCGACCCACGCCCCGACCTGGTGGGCTGGCAGGCATGGGCAGAACCCGTCGTCAGCGCCCCCTATTTGTGGTGTGCCAGCTTCAGCACCAGCGTCCCCCATGAGCTGGTGGCGGCATTCGCCTCCTCACTTGCCTCACCGGTCCCGGTGCCCCGACGAACCGTCCCTGCGAGCGCCGAAGGGCGGCTCACCGTGGTCCGCCGCAGCTGACGGCGCCCGCCCAGAGGAAGCCGCAGTTGTAAGCGGCTCGTCGCCGATCTCCCGAGTGGTAGCAGATCAGACGAGGCGCACCCCCGTGTCTGCCAGATGACAGAAAAGGAGAGAGCCTTGTTCGCGCGTTCCGTGAAGCCCAGCGTGCGGGCCACGCGCTGCTCCTGCGGCTGCAGGCCACGCGTCCGTGGCCCGACTGCCCCGAGCCGACCTCACAGGGCCCTGTCGCGGAGGAAGCGGTTGTGCCCGACTTCCTGCCGCCGGAGTTGCGGGTGCCGTCGCGCCAGGAGGTGGCTGGGGTGATGATGCGCTGGCTGCAGCCACTCGTCGTCGACGGCGAGGTCCGTACACCACGAGTGCGGCATGTACCGGGACTGGATCCTCTTCTGTATGCGCGACGACTCGATATGGCTGCGCTGCCGGGCGGGCCACGAGACGAAGGAGCCCGGCCTGGATGCGGTCTGGTTCAACCGTCACTCCGGTCCCGTCGACCGGTTCCACCCCACTCTCGAAGAGGGCCTGCGCCACCTCGGTCATTGACCTCCCGAAACCCCCACTCCCCTTCGTACTGCCGACGCCCGGAGGGCCGGCCTGGTCAGACCGTCCGCTTCGCAGGCCACCAAGGGGTTTCCTATGCGCCTTCACACCACAACCGCCTTCAGCCTCAGCGCCCTCGCCATCCTGGCCCTGGCGGGCTGTTCCCATGGCAGCGCCGCCTCCTCCGGCCCGATGCCCTCCACGACCGCCCCGGTGCACCCGGCCGGTGAGAGTGCCCCGGCGCTCGCCCCGCTGTCCTCGACCGCACTGGCCAAGCTCCTCTTGGACGAGAACGACCTCGGCGGGGACTACACCCGCACGCCACAGCGCCCTGCGGCGCACAACGATGTGGCCGTGGTCGGCTGCCCGGCGCTGGAGAAGCTCGGCGACGCCGTGACCGGCTCAAGCCTCGCCTTCCCCCGCAAGGCGAAGGCGTCCTTCACCTACGCTGGTGACAGCAACTCACTGGCGACCTCGCGTATTCAACTGTCGCCAGTTCCTTACGGAGCCATGCAAGACCGTCACTGTCAGTAATCTCGGGCCAGCGAGTCCCCAGATCCGGAAAAAACCAATCGTCCCCACGTCGATGCTCCCGTAGGGTTCGCGGGTCATGGCGGAGAGGCGGTTCGGAACGTGGCACCCAGGTCAGCGACACGGGAGCAGTTGGCTGGTGCGGCGCGGGCCGCGCTGGGCGGTCGGCGGCGGCTAGAGGCAGTCGAGCGGGTTGCGGGCGGCAGTAAGAAGGGCGTGTACCGCCTGGTGATGGACGACGCGACGACGGCGATCGCCTACCTATGGGACGACGCCGAGAACTACTGGCCGACAGCCGAGGGCGACGACGACCTCACCAACCCGTTCTCGCCCGGCCTCGGGCTCGATCTATTCCAGGCCGCACACGCGAGGCTGGACGCGCTCGGCGTCCGCGTTCCGGCGATCCGTCTCGTCGACCGTGACGGCGCTCACTGCCCGGCCGACCTTGCGATCGTCGAGGACCTTCAGGGGGAGAACCTGGAGGAGTTGCTCGCGCGCTCGCCGGGCGCGGCTGCTCCGGTCATGGACCGGCTCGCGGAGTCGCTGGAGGCGATGCGGGGTCACCGGGCACCGACGTACGGCAAGGTGGCCGTGGTCGACGCAGGAGGAACATCGCGCGGTACGTCGTGCGAGGGGGTGGTCCTCGACCGTGCGCTGCGGGACCTTGCCGAGGCGGCCTCGCGCGATCCGCGAATCGCGGCTGCCCGCGACCGGCTGGAGGAGCGGCTGCTGGGCCTGGCGGCGGCGGTGCGACCACGCGCGGAGTACGCAGTCGTGCACGGCGAACTGGGACCCGACCACGTGTTGGTGGACGCGAACGGGAACCCCGTGGCGATCGACATCGAGGGATCGATGTACTTCGACGTCGAGTGGGAGCACGTGTTTCTACAAATCCGACTGCACGACGCCTACCAGCCGCTGAGGGTGGACGGCTTGGACGAGGACCGGCTTGCTCTCTACATGCTCGCACAGCGGCTCTCGCTGACGGCGGGTCCACTGCGGCTGCTCGACGGGGAATTCCCCGACCGGGCGTTCATGGCAGGCATCGCAGAGCACAACCTGAAGCAGGCACTGGAACTGGTCCACGCCTGAACCCCCGGTTTCTGGGGTTCACTGGCGACCTCGCGTAATCGGGAACCGCGTATTCCTCAGCTCCTGAC
>CBFGQM010000060.1:0-19249 GCA_965650905.1 uncultured Streptomyces sp.
TAGTAGGGCTTTGTTAGGTCCTGTGGTGGGGTTGTGGTGTGGGGGCGGATTGGCCGCATATCGAGCAAGCACCGGTCCAGGTGGCCAGGATGTTCTGTAACTCGCGGAGGACCGCGTAGAGGGTCAGGCCGGTGCAGGGGCTTTTGGGTCGAGTCTGAGCAGGGTGCAGAAGGCCTGGGCGAGGGCGGCGAGGGTGACGTGGCGGTGCCAGCCGAGGTAGCTGCGGCCTTCGAAGTGGTCCAGCCCGAGGCCGTCCTTGAGCTCACGGTAGTCGTGCTCGATCCGCCAGCGGATCTTGGCGATGCGGACCAGTTCACGCAGCGGGGTGTCGGCGGGCAGGGTGGACAGCCAGTAGTCGGTGGGCTCGGTGGCGCCGGGTGGTCATTCGGCCAGCAGCCAGCACTCGGGCAGCGAGCGGGACGGTCGGGGCGATGAGCCATCGCGTATGTGCTGTGGACGGGCGCAAGCCAGGTGTGCGCCTGCGCATGATCGGGGAGACCGCGGCTGCGTGCCGGCTGCATGTCACCAGCAGGTCGACGAGTAAGTCCACGCGTCGGGTGGCTGATAGCGAGGACCGCTGCGTGCCCACAGTTGGCGCCTTCTGTGATGCCCCGGAGCCGGTCCGGGATCTCCTGATTCCTGCTGACAAGCCGTACGCAAGACGGCGACGAGCGCGGCGACCTCGACGGCGTCAGGTTCGCCGCGCTCGATTCGAATGACACCGTCCACGTCCATGTCCCTCTCCGTTCGCCGACGACTCACATCGGGGGGATGCCGTGCTTGCGGTGGGGTAGGGGCGCCGGCTTGTGCCGCAGCATTGCGAGCGACCGAGTGAGAATGCTTCGGGTCTCGGCCGGATCGATGACGTCGTCGACCAGGCCGCGTTCGGCGGCGTAGTACGGGTGCATGAGCTCGGCTTGGTACTCGGCGCTGCGGGTGGCGCGCATCGCCGCGGGATCGTCAGCTGCCTGGATGTCCTTACGGAAGATGACGTTCGCAGCGCCTTCTGCGCCCATGACAGCGATTTCGTTGCTCGGCCAGGCGAACGAAAGATCAGCGCCTATGGAGCGTGAGTCCATCACGATGTAGGCGCCGCCGTAGGCCTTGCGCATAATGACCTGGATTCGTGGGACCGTGGCGGCACAGTACGTGTAGAGCAGCTTGGCGCCGTGGCGAATGATGCCTTGGTGTTCCTGATCGGTCCCGGGGAGAAAGCCTGGGACATCGACGAGCGTGATCAGCGGAATACCGAATGCGTCGCAGGTATGTACGAATCGGGCCGCCTTCTCGGAGGCGCTGATATCGAGGACGCCGGCCATTGACTGCGGTTGGTTCGCGATCAGACCGACGGTGTGCCCGTCGATCCGCGCGAGAGCGCACAGGATGTTGGGAGCCCAGTGTGCGTGCACTTCCAGGTATTCACCGTCGTCAACGATCTCCTCCAGGACTACGCGCACGTCGTAGGAGCGATTCGGTTCGGCGGGTACGAGGTCGAGCAGCGATTCGTTGCGCCGGTCGACGGGATCGCCGGTCGTTACGACCGGCGGCGGCTCCTGATTGTTCGACGGCAGCAGTGATACGAGGTAGCGCACTTCTTCGAGGCATTCGCGTTCGTCGTCATGGACGAACGCGGTCACACCCGAGCTTGTGGAGTGCACTTCGGCACCGCCGAGCTGTTCGTGGGTGACCTCTTCGCCCGTCACTGCTGTGACGACGTCGGGTCCGGTGATGAACATCTGCGAGATGTCTCGCACCATGAAGACGAAGTCGGTCAGCGCGGGTGCGTATGCGGCCCCTCCTGCGCAAGGCCCGAGCATTACGCTGATCTGCGGAATGACGCCCGAGGCCCGGACCGTACGACGGAAGATTCCGCCGTAGCCGGCCAACGCGGTCACACCTTCCTGGATGCGGGCGCCGGCACCGTCGTTGAGGCTGATCAATGGAGCGCCGGCTGACTCGGCCATGTCCATGATCTTGTGAATCTTCTGTGCGTGAGCTTCGCCCAGAGAGCCGCCGAACATGCGGAAGTCGTGGGCGTAGACGAAGACCGTTCGGCCGTCGATCGTGCCCCAGCCGGTCACGACACCGTCCGAGTGCGGGCGGTTGTGCTCCAGCCCGAACCCCGTGGCGCGGTGTCGGCGTAGCCCTTCCACCTCGACGAAAGACTCGGGATCCAGCAGAACATCGATGCGCTCGCGCACGGTCAGCTTGCCCCTGGCGTGCTGCCTACTTGTCGCCTGTTCGCCGGGGCCGTCCTTGACCGATTCCCGGAGCTTGCGCATCAAGGCGACCCGGGTGCGCATGTCGTCGACCTGCAGTACGTCGGGTCGGGGGGTCGATCCTCGTGCGACCACACCGTTAGACGTCACATCAGGTGCAGCGAGATTGACCACGGTCAGTCCTTTCCCCGTTGTGGGTGTTCATCGGTGGGAGCCGCCGAGCGCCAGGTCCTGCATTCGGGAGACGTCCAGTTCCTCCGCTGTCGTGGCGGTGAGCGCGACCGAAGTGAGGAGCAGACCGTTCCGGGAGAGCCACCGGCCGTGAAAGCAACCGAGCTGCTCCCCGTTGACCTCAGGGCCCGGAACCAGCAGGTCGGCAGTGAAGGTCCCACGGTCCGGGTCGATGAACAGGGTCACGTCCTCGAAACCGAGCCAGCGTCCGGTCAGCGGGAACCACGCCTTGTACACGGATTCCTTGGCGCTGAACAGCAGCCGATCCCAGTAGGCCCCGCCGTGCCGACCGGGGAGGCGTTGCTGTTCCTCGGGCCCTGCGATGCTGTCCAGCAGTCCCGGCGGCAGGGGCTCGTTGGGCTCGGCGTCGATGCCGATCGTCGCCAGGTCACTTGTGCGGCCGAGCACCGCCGCCCGGTACCCGGGGCAGTGCGTCATGCTGCCGAGGACGCCCGGAGGCCATTGAGGTGCACCTCGCTCGCCGGGGACGATCGCGGCCGGAGGCAGTCCGAGCAAGCCCAGGGCCTTCCGGGCACAGTATCGGACGGTGGTGAACTGCCGTCGGCGTTTGTCCACGGCGCGGGCGATGACGGCTTCCTCCGCGTCGAAGAGCCGGATATCGGTGCGGTCTCCGAAGGCTTCGACCGCTTGCGCCTCGGCAGGCAGAATTCCTTCGATCACGCCGCCTCCCGCCTGGGGAGTATTCGCCGCACCGGGCCGCGGAGAAGTCCGTGCCGGGTCCACTCCCTGGGATAGCCGAGGGAAACCTCTTCGAAGGGCACGCCGGCGTGGTGCGTTGTGCGGGGGATATGGAGATGGCCGTACACCACGGCGGTGGCGCGGAACCGGCGATGCCAGTCGGACGTACGCCGGGTTCCGCACCACTGGGCCAACTCGGGGGGGTACAGCACGTCCGTGGGCGCCCGGACCAGCGGATAGTGGGTGACCAGCACGGTCGGCAGACCGTCACCGAGTGCCGTGAGCCGACGTTCGGTCTCGGTGATTCTGGCGTCGCACCAAGCCTGGCGGCTGGGATAGGGATCCGGGTGAAGCAGGAATTCATCGGTGCAGACGACGCCCTTGTCGTAGGCGATCTTGAGAGCGTCCTCCTTGTTCTCCGCGCCGGGCGGCATGAACGAGTAGTCGTAGCCGATGAACAGCGGGACGATACGCACAGCGCCCTCCGGGTCGGCCCACACCGGGTAAGGATCTTCCGGAGTGATGACGCCGAGACCGCGGCAGATCTCCACCAGGTGCCGATAGCGCTGCTCGCCGGTCAGCTGCACGGGATCGTGGCGAGGGGTCCACAACTCGTGATTGCCCGGTACCCACACGACCTTGGCGAATCGCTCGCTCAGGAGGCGCAGTGTGCGTTCGATGTCGGCGACGACTTCGCCGACATCACCGGCCAGCAGCAGCCAGTCATGCTCGGAACTGGGGTGTATGCGGTCCAGGATTCGTCGGTTCTGTTCGTAGGCCACGTGCAGACCGCTTGTGGCGAGCAGCTTAGGTACCGCGTTCTTCGGATCGTCCATCGGAGCCGACTACCTCGATCGTCCGCCTGTTGCACTGCTGGTCTGCGTTGTCACGGCTTCCGAACCGCGGGCTTGGCCGGGCTCGGTGCACGTCGCTTGCCGCCGCCGGCGAGGTGGCCGATGCGCCGGAGGGCCGTGTCGGCGAGGTCGAAGATGACGGACGAGGCGACGAAGGGCGCCACAATCGGTCCGAAGGCGGCCAGCGGTGCCGGCAGCTTCTTGGTGAGCTTGGGCCGCAGGAAAGCCGGTTCCTTGATGGCGCGTGGCGTGAGGTCCGCGCGGCGCTTGAGGCGCAGATAGGGAAGCCGCCACATCGCCGGCAGTGGGGAGTTCGGACGCAGCACACCTTGGGTGGGACGGAGGCTGATGCCCTTGGACATCCGCCAGAGGGCCCGGCTTTCCAGGCCGTCGCGATGCCCTTCGAATGCCTTCACCACCATGGCCGGGTCGAACCGGTGCCACGGCGCGGACTGTGAGAGGAAGAGCCTGCGAGTGAGGCTGGACCGCAGATCCTTCTGCTCGGGAGTCTCCGATCGTGTATAGCCGCCGGTTTCGGTCAGCCAGCGGGTGACCTTGTAGCGACCGGGCAGCGCAGCACTGAACACGAGGTAGTCCAGCAGGTGGTCGAGAATGAAGAACCGACTGTCCGCGATCGCCGGACTGTACTTGTTCTTGACCATGGTCCGCATGATCTGCCAGTCGGCCAGGGTGGCTCGGTTGACGTGATCGATGTAGTCGGTGTCCAGGACGTCGTCGCGCAGGTCACGCTCCACGATGTTGGCGGCGTGCCATGACGTGACCAGTGCCAGTGAGATGCCCTGGCTGTAGTACGCATCGATGATGGAGGCGGCGTCTCCGGCGATCGCGTACCGGCGAGCGGAGACATAGGTGTCACTGATGTGCTGTACGTTGCGGTACGCGGCGAAGTCGAGCTGGTTCTCCTCGGTGAGGAAGTTCAGCAGCGGATAGCGCCGGATGACGTCCCAGAAGACCTGCCGAAGGTTGCCCTCGGACGGCGGTCGGTTGCGATTGAAGCTCACGCCCACACTGATCCGCTGATCGGTGAGGCGAATCAGCCAGATCCAGTAGCCGTCTCCCCACAGGTGGATCGTGTCGAGGTCGCGGCGGGTCACTTCCCCGTCGGGGAACGTGTAGTTCCAGCGCTCGTCGAATATGTCGTCGGTGCAGCCGGAGAACTGGCCCCACACTGCGGAGGTGGAGAAACCATCATCGAGCGGGACGTCGTGACCGAACTTCTTGACCAGCAGCCGTGCCCGTCCTGAGCAGTCGATCACCCATCGGGACCGCACCGTGCCACTGGCCTTGCCGTCGCGCGATCGCCACGTGATCTCATGGTCGCCGGCGTCGCCCTCGCCGAGCTGGACGTCCTTGACGAGCCCGCGGTCCACGAGGGTGATCTCCGGGTGGTCCTTGATCCGAGCCCGCATGACCGCTTCGATCTCCGGCCGGACAATCTGCCGGTCGTCGAACATGGTGCGCGCGAACTTCGGGTCATCGATGCGCTCGCGCCAGTGCGTTGGCAGGCTGCTCTGGAACCCCCACTCGGAGACGTCGTCGTTGAACTCTTCCTTGCCCTCCATGCCGTAGGCGAACCAGACACCCTTCTTCTCGAAGGATTCGCCAATCTCCTTGTCGAGGTCACCGATGGACCGCAGAAAGGCGTTGGAGAACCCGAGCAGCGACTCGCCCACCTTGTATGCGCTCTTGGAGCGCTCCGTGAGCTCGTCCACAACAGCCACGGTGAATCCGCGCTTGGCGTACTGCAGTGCGTTGTGCAGACCGATGATCCCTGCCCCGATGACGCAGACGTCGGCCTGCAGCTCGGTGTCTACCGGATCCATGTGCGTGGCCGATGCGGGCGATTCAGACATGACGTGCCAATTCCTTCCGACGGGCAGAAACGTGTAGGCCGAAGCCCGGGTGGCTGCCGGAGCTGTCCTGGGTTGGTCGTCTCGCAGGTCGAGGCGGCAAGGCCGGTTCGAACAGGACTTGGGGGAATACCTGGCCGGCCCCGCAAAGCGATCGCTCTGAGGTCAGTGAAGTCGAGCACCGAGTTGATCGGAAGAATCACGGTGCCCGAACAATCAAGAGGACGGCTGCGGCGGTTCGTTCGGGGAGCGGGTCATGTCCCCTGCTGCTGAAATGCAGGTTGCTCCGTACTCCCCGAACGGTCCGGGGGCAGGGGCCGGCCCTGTCGATCCGGGCTCAGTTTGAGCAGATCGAGAAGCGGTGACGCCATTGCCGTGGTCACTACGGCCATGAGGGTCATAAGAGTGAACAGCTGACCGTCGATCACGTGCATCTGACGGCCGATCTCCAAGACGACGAGTTCGGTCAGGCCTCGCGTGTTCATCAGGACCCCGAGCCCGGTACTCGTTCTCCAGTCGAGGCCCGAAAGGCGTGCCGGAGCAATGGTGCCGACGAACTTGCCGGCACACGCGAGGACGAGGATGATCGCGCCGTCCATGATTCCACTGGGACCGAGAGTGGTCACGTCCACGGAGAGCCCGGCGGTGATGAAGAACACCGGTAGCAGCAGTGTGCTGATGTTGTGCATCGGAGTCGCGACGGTGCGGTGCAGAACATCGGCGGGTTCCCTCGGCATGATCAACCCGAACATGAACGCGCCGAAGATCGCGTGGATCCCGATCAGTGAGGTGGTGAACGAGCACAGCAATACGCCCGCACTCACCAAGAGGAAGAGCGGTACCGAGCTGGAGCTGCGCGTGATGACGGGTACGACACGGTTCAGTAGCGGTCGGACGACGAACAGGCAGCCGGCGATGAAGGAAGCGGAGCCGGCAAGCGTGAAGACGAGTTGTTCGATACCGGATGCCTGGACCACGATGATGACAACGACCAGCAGGCACCACGCGAGTACGTCGGCGAGCGCGGCGCAGGCCAGCGCGGTCAGCCCGATCCGGCTGTGCTGCATGTTCTTCTCCACGAGCAGCCTGGCTAGCACCGGAAAGGCGGTAATGGCCAACGCGGTGCCCATGTAGAGCAGGAACGCCGGTTGAGCAACAAGGTGTCCGTCCGACGTGGAGTGACGTGGATAGAGCAGAAAAGCCCCGAGCACGCCGGTGCCGAATGGAATGACCATCGCCGTCAGTGATGTGGCCGCGATGCTGCCGGTGTGCCGACGCAGGGTGGGGATGTTCAGCTCCCAGCCCAAGGTGAACATGAACAGCACAAGTCCTACCTGCGAAATGGTCTCCAGGTAAGGCCGGATCTCGACAGGGAAGAGAAAGCCGACCGGATCGCCGGGCAGCAGCCCGAGGATGCTCGGACCGAGAATGATCCCGGTCAGGATTTCACCGATCACCGCGGGCTGGCGCATTTTTCGAGCGAGGGCGACGACGAGCGTGCTCGTGATCAGCGCCAGCCCGGTGGTGGCCATCAGCACCGCTTCTAGCGGTACAGAGGATTCCGAAGCGGTCATGAACATGCCTTTCCGTACCGTGATCGACAGCAATCGGGCGTTCAGGTGGGGATTGCGCGGTTCGGCTCCCTCGAGGCGCTGTGGCGTGTGCTGCTGCGTAGATCCCGTGGGCATGAATCGGGGCGCGCCGTTGGGTGGCGGGTTGGGTGAGAGGTGGAGTGTGGTCGTGACGGTCGGGCCGGGCCCTGTGTGGCCCCAGTCGTCGACGCTCGGCGCCAGGTGCGGAGCGCCGCCGGCCCGCGAGGCACGCTTCACGGAGGCGCGGCAACCTGATAGTTACTATCATTTGATCGTCACTGTCAATAACTGATTGAGAGTCGGGCGGGCGGGGCAGTGGTGTGAGCGGCTGGACGTTGCCGCACTTCGGGAATGCCCGCCGTCAGTGGGCGGGTGTCCGGCGAGGTGGTGATCAAGGGTGGGCTGGCGCGTATGGATCGCGTAAAGGTGCGACGACCCTCGTAGTCGAGGCGCTACTCACGGTAGTTATGACAGTGATCGATCAGACCAATGATCATCTAGGTGGATCGCAGCTGCACCTAGTGTCATGATCAGTACATGGGGGACAAAGTTGGGAAGGCCGGAGAAGCCGTTGGATTCGGGCGAAAGCCCACTCGCAGCTTTTGCTCACGACCTCAGGGAACTCCGCGGCAGAGCGGGAAAGCCGAGCTATCGGGACATGGCTAGAACCGCGTTGTTCTCGCCATCGGTGCTTTCCAGTGCTGCTAACGGGCGCCGATTGCCCACTCTTCAGGTCACGCTGGCATACGTGCGCTCCTGTGGCGGGAACTGCGCTGATTGGGAACATCGCTGGCGTGCTCTGGCGCGGCAGATGGGCCTTGACGAGGGAGGCTTGGATGGCCGGCTCTCGAGCGTCGATATGGGGGTGCAGCAACGCCCCCGGGAGCCGTACGAGACCACGGGGGTGCGCGAAGCGCTGCCCTGCCCGGCCCAGCTTCCGGCGGGGCCGCAGGAGTTCATCGGTCGTCGGGTGGAGCTGGCGAAGGCCCGCGGACTCATCGCTTCGTCGCGGGTGCCACTGATCATCAGTGGAGAGGTGGGTGTAGGGAAGACGGCGTTCGCGGTCGACCTGGCCCGTAGGGTGTCCGCGGATTTCCCGGATGGGCAGCTGTACGTGGATCTGGGCTCGGTCGCCGCGCGGCCGGTCCGGATCCTGGACGCGCTGACCGGATTGCTCAAGGCGATGGGGGTTCGACCGCAGCAGGTTCCCGACGACCTAGGCGGGTGCAGCGGTCTCTTCCGTTCCCTGTTAACCACACGCCGGATACTGGTGGTGCTGGACAATGCGCAGGACGAGCACCAGATCCGTCCGTTCCTCGCGCAGCCGTCGTGCAGCCAGGTGCTGGTGAGCAGTCGCGCTCGATTGCTGGGCTTGGACGGTGTCTCGCGGATGGGTATGGGCGTGTTCGCCCGCGAGGAATCCGTGGCCGTACTCGCTTCGATAGCCGGCAGGGACCGTGTCGCGGCCGAGCGTGCGGCGGCCGCCGAACTGGCGGAGCTGTGCGATGACTTGGCTATCGCGCTCACCGTGGTCGCCAAGCGGAGCGCCGCTTGTCCAGCATGGGCGCTGTCCGACGCAGTAGACCACCTCTGCCGCGGGCAAAGCGTACTCGACCGGCTGAACATAGGTGATGTGAGTGTCCGGGCCCGAATGGTGTCCGCTCACGAACGACTGTTCGATTCGGCAAGGCGTGCATTGTGTCACCTCAGCAGGGAGGTCGGCCCGGTGTCGCCTCGCCGCCTTGCCGGGATGTTGGATATAGGCGGTGAGTCCGCGGAGGACCTGCTGGAGATTCTGGTGGACGCCGGGCTCCTCCGGCGGACGGCCATCGATGCTCGCTATGAAATGTCGCCCTTGGTCCGGTTGTTCGCCATCGAGCAACCGGACCAGGTCCCTGTGCCTTTGGTGCGGAACGGTTTTGAGCGCCAGGGCGAACAACTCCTGAAGCCGGATGGTGCTCAGCGCGCCTATCCGGCCTGCGCCAGCTGATGTGCCGCCTCTTTGGTTGTTCGGTGTGATCATCTCTTCCGATCAACGCGTGCCTGAAATTCAATGGTGGCGCGATCGGAAGAGGTGCACCGCGGCTCCAGGGGTGAGTAGCCGTGGCGGCGAAAGAATGCATCGCCGCCGCTCGGCCCATCGATGAGTTGGTCTTCACCGTCACCGGTGCACCGTCCGCGGCCGGCTGTGCGTCCTTTTCTGTCCGGAGCAGGAAAGAGTGGCTGCGGCCGGGATGGCTGAGGGGGAGTACCGGGGTGCCAAAGAAGAGCGTCTTCATGTTTTCCGGACAAGGATCCCATTACTACGGGATGGGACGTGAACTCTTCGCAGGCCATGCGGTGTTCCGGAGGGCCATACGATCTCTTGACGAGCTGTTCGCCGATGCAGGTCTGCCGGGCGTCCTTGATGAGCTGTACCGAACGGATCGCGGCCGCGCCGACGTCTTCGACGCGCTCCGCTTCACGCATCCGGCCATCCTGATGGTCGAGTTCGCCCTCGTGGAGACATTGCGCTCCGAGGGCATTGAGCCGGACTGCGTACTGGGCGCCAGCCTGGGAGAGTTCGCAGCTGCTGCGACCGCCGGCGTCGTGGGGGTGGAACAGGTGGCCCGGTCGATCGCTGACCAGGTCAGCCTGGTCGAAGGGCATTGCCCACCAGGCGGGATGCTGGCTGTCCTCGGCTCCCCTGATCTGTACGAGCGGCATGCCCTCGCCTCGCGAGGCCTGGAACTGGCTGCGGTGAACACCGACCGCCACTTCGTGGTATCGGGAACCCACGCTGCGTTGGATTCGGTCGAGCGCGAGTTGAGTGCTGCCTCTGTGTCCTGCCTCCGGCTCGGGGTCGGGTTTGCCTTTCACTCGACAATGATGGACTCCGCGGCGCCGGGATACCGGGAGTCGCTGTCCGTACTGGAATTCCAAAGACCAACGGTGCCGTTCGTTTCGTGTGACACGGCAGGGTTCATCGACACCTTTGAAGTCGAACACTTCTGGAAGATGGTCCGCAGGCCCATCCGGTTCCGCGACGCGGTCCGCTTTCTGGAAGAGCAAAATGATGATCTGACCTATATAGATCTCGGGCCTTCGGGTACGCTGGCCAATTTCGCGCGACAGAACCTTGGTTCGGAGTCGGCGTCCAGTGCGGTGGCACTGATCGATCCATTTGCGCGTCCGGGGCGGGGACTGGCGGAGGCGCTTGGCAGCAGGAAGCGCAGTTCGAAGCCGGCGGTGGGCCATGGACAGGAGAACAGCATGAAAGCTCTTATCTTTCCGGGGCAGGGGTCTCAGCAGCGCGGTATGGGAAAGGACTTGTTCCCGAAATTCCGCGACCACGTTGCAGAAGCCGACGAAATTCTGGGCTACTCCATCGCTCGACTGTGCACTGAGGACCCGGACAGTCGGCTCGACCAGACCAGGTACACGCAGCCTGCTCTCTACGTCGTCAACGCCTTGGAGTACCTCAACCGCGCCACGTCCTCGGAGGCAGGCACAGCAGCGGGGGCCAGCTACCTCGCGGGACACAGCCTCGGTGAGTACAACGCACTGTTCGCGGCGGGCGCGTTCTCGTTCGGCACGGGCTTGCGCCTGGTCAAGCGCCGGGCCGAGTTGATGGCCGAAGCCGGAAACGGTGCCATGGCCGCCGTTATCGGTCTCTCCGAGAAGGCCGTCCGCGGAGTCCTCGCCACCCGAAACCTTGGTGAGATCGACCTGGCTAACCACAACGCCCCCGATCAGTACATCGTTTCCGGCACCAAGGCAGCGATCCAGGGTGCGCAGCAGGCATTCACCGAAGCGGGCGCCCGGGCGTTCATCCCGCTGAAGGTAAGTGGAGCGTTCCACTCCCGGTACATGGAGCCGGCTCGCTCCGCCTTCGAGCGGTACCTGTCGGATTTCCGCTTCGAACCCCTTCGTGTGCCCGTTCTGTCCAACGTCACCGGACAGCCACACATCGACGCCGAATTGCCTCGGTCGCTCGCCGAGCAACTGGTCAGGCCGGTGCTCTGGGAGCCGAGCGTGCGCTACCTGCTCGCCCAGGGGGTCTCCGAATTCGAGGATGCCGGACCAGGCGCAGTTCTGACGGGACTGGTCAACAAGATCCGGTCGGACAGCCGTCCTGCGACCAACGTACGGTCGGTGCCCCAGGCGCGGGCCAAGACCGAACCTGCCGTGCGGAGCCGTGCTGTCTCCGATGCCGAGAAGCTGGGCAGCGCGGAGTTCCGAGAAGCCCACGGGACGCGCTACGCCTATGTCTGCGGTGCGATGTACCGCGGAATCGCTTCGGAGGACATGGTCATCCGGGCCGGGCGCGCGGGCATCCTTGCGTTCTTCGGTACGGGCGGGTTGTCCCGGGACCGCATCGAACAGGCGATCAGCAAGATCCGGTCGGAGCTCCCGGAGGACCGGCCGTTCGGCATGAACCTGGTCCACAACCCCGCCAGTCCCGCTGAAGAGGACGCTCTGGTTGCGCAGTTCCTGGATCACGGCATCCACTCCGTCGAGGCATCCGCGTTCATGAAGGTCACCGGGGCATTGGTGCGTTACCGGCTGACGGGGGTACGCAAAGGCGACAGTGGTGAGATCGAGATCCCGAACCGGGTCCTGGCCAAGGTGTCCCGACCCGAGGTCGCTGAAGCCTTCTTGTCGCCCGCTCCGCAACGGCTAGTCGAGCGCCTCCGCGAACAGGGGTTGATCACCGCTGAGGAGGCCACACTCGCGGAGCTGATACCGATGGCGGACGATCTCTGCGTCGAAGCCGATTCCGGTGGACACACCGACGGCGGCCAGCTCTCGGTCATGCTGCCGAGCATGCTGCGCCTGCGGGACCGCATGCACTCCGAGCAGGGCTACGAGACCCCCGTCCGGATCGGCGCTGCCGGAGGGATCGGCACCCCGGAGTCCGTCGCAGCGGCCTTTCTGTACGGCGCGGACTTCGTGCTCACGGGCTCGATCAACCTGTGCACCGCCGAAGCGGGCACCAGCCCGGTCGTCAAGGACATGCTGCAGCGGATCGATATCCAGGACACCGACTACGCACCCGCCGGCGACATGTTCGAGCTCGGCGCCCAGGTCCAGGTGCTCAAGCGCGGTGTGTTCTTCCCCGCGCGGGCCCGCAAGCTCTACGAGCTCTACCGCAGGTTCGAGTCGCTCGACGAGATCGACCAGGACACCCGGGCCATGATCGAAAACCGTTATTTCCAGCGGACCTTCGACGAGGTGTGGCGGGAGACCAGGAAGTACTTCGAGGGCCGGGATCCGCGCGAAGTCGAGAAGGCGGAGGCCAACCCCAAGCACAAGATGGCCCTGGTGTTCCGCTGGTACTTCGGCTTTAGCCAGCGTGCGGCCATGGAGGGCGCTGAGGACCGCAAGGTGGATTTCCAGATCCATTGCGGACCGTCGCTCGGAGCCTTCAACCAGTGGGCACGGTCGACCCCCTGGGAGGGCTGGCGGGACCGCCATGTCGACGAGATCGGGGTGCGTCTGATGGGAGAGGCCGTGACGTTCCTCCGGCACCGGACGGCGCAGCTCGTTCCGATGGGGACGGCACGATGAGCGGTGACAGCATGGATCCTCGGCACCGCGTGGCGGTTGTGGGTATTGGGTGCAGGCTGCCAGGAGCGCGGGATCATCGCGAGTTCTCGGCCAATGTGCGGCAGGGGACCAGTTCGATCCGCGAGGTGACTGCCGACCGGTGGGACGTGGAGGAGCTGTATTCGCCGGACATCGCGGAGCCGGGCAAGACCATCAGCAAGTGGTGCGGCCAGATCGACGACGCCCACTGTTTCGACCATCGCTTCTTCAAGGTGCCTCCGAGAGTGGCCAAGCTCATGGATCCGCAGCAGCGGCTGCTGCTGGAGGAGTCGTGGCGGTGCATCGAAGACTCCGGCATTGCTCTGGAGGCACTGCAAGGCGCGCGCACGTCGGTCCACATCGGAGTGATGGCCCGTGATCATTTGCAGCGCGTTTCTGCGGCGGTGCAGGACATCCAGAGCCATTCGGCCATCGGCGGCTACGACTGCATACTCGCCAACCGGCTGTCCCACACCCTCGGGCTGAGCGGCGAGAGCGTCTCGATCGACGCCGCCTGTGCCGGATCGCTGGTGGCGGTGCACGGGGGCTGCCGGGCACTGCTCGACGACGAGGCGGACTACGCGCTCGCAGGAGGGGTCAGCCTCAATCTGCACCCCTGGCGGTACGTCTCGTTTTCCAAGGCGCGGATGCTCAGCCCCGACGGCCTGTGCAAGACATTCGACAAGGATGCCGACGGCTACGTGCCCGGCGAGGGCGTCGGCCTGGTGCTGCTGCGCAGGCTGGACCATGCGCTCCGCGACGGCGACCACGTCTACGGAGTCATCGCGGGGAGCGCGGTCAACCATGGCGGAAGCCGGCTGACCATCACCGCTCCCACAGTGGAATCGCAGCGGGACGTCGTGTCCGAGGCGCTTCGCCGCGCGGCGTTCGAGCCGGAGACGGTCAGTTACGTCGAAGCGCACGGCACCGGAACGTCGCTGGGCGACCCCATCGAGGTCGAGGCGCTGCGCCAGGTGTTCGGCACCACTGACGGCAAGGACCCCTGGTGCTGGCTGGGTGCGGTCAAGCCCAACATCGGTCACCTCGAAGCAGCTGCTGGTGTGGCCGGTCTGATCAAGGTCTTGATGATGATGCAGGACCGGTGCATTCCGCCGAGCGTGCACCTGCGTACCCCGAACCCCTTGATTCCGTTCGAGGGCAGTCCGTTCCGTTTGACGCTGGAAGCACAGGATTGGTCGGCTCCCGGCCCGCGTCGAGCCGGAGTGAGCTCTTTCGGTATGGGAGGCGTGAACTCGCACCTGGTTGTCGAGGAGCACGTAGATCACAACCTCCGGAAGGACGTGGAGCCACGGCGGAAGCACCCCTTCCTGCTGTCCGCGCGCTCAGCGGGCGCACTGGACCGGATGATCACTCGCTGGCGCACGGCGACCGGCCCTGACGGTTGGATCGAGGCTCCGGTCGAAGACATCTGCGCCACCCTGGCCACCGGGCGGCGACACTTCGAGAGCCGCGTGGGCGGATTGGTGTCCGGGCCCGAGGGCATCAAGCGGTTGCTGGATTCCGAGCCTCGGTCCGTCGATGCGGCGAACCGGTCGTGGTGCCTGCACATCGGCGAACTCGACATGCCTGCCGAGGACGCGGTGCGCGAACTGGTCGAGGACCCGGCCTTCGCCGAGACGCGAACCGCAGCGGAACGCGAGCAGCCCGACGCGCGAGAGCTCATTGCCCAGTGGGTGGACGGTGGCAGCGGGCAGGCCGAGCGGTGCGCCTTCACGTTCCTCGTCGTACGCCACCTGCTGCGGATGGGATTCCGGCCTGCGGCAGTAGCCACGTCCGGCGCCGGCGTGTGGCCTGCCCTCGCGGCTGTCGGCGCGCTGGATCTGACCGTCGCCGCCCAAGCGGCGGGTGGTGACATCGCTGCCCTGCCGGCGTTGCATCTCCCGGCGCTGCCACTGGTGGAGCCGGAGACCGGGAAGCTGCTCCGGGCTGATGCCGCGGATGCCGACTACTTCCGCCGGCTGATCCGCGAAGCCGAAGTCAGCGAGGAACAGGCGCACGCGGCCCTAGCCGGAGTAGGCGAGCTGGTCGACACCCAGCACACCGTGCGGGGGCACGTGCGGGAGTGGAACCACGCCATGCGGTCGCGCGGCCTGGACACCTGCCAGCTGCCGCTGGAAGGAGCGTCCCTTGCCGCGGACTCACTGGGTTCGGCCGACCGGCAGGAGACCCTGATCAGGTCCCTCGCGTGCCAGAACGCGCTCGACCGGGTGCGCGCGAAGTGGAGCCTGACCCAGGAACGGCTGGTGTGTCACCCGCGCGCGGCCGAGCTGCTCGATCTGCTGGCGGACGGGGTGCTCACGCCTGACGACATGGTGAGCCTCGTCACCGGACCTGCCCACCGGTGTGAGGACATTGCCGAAGCCGTCCAGGAGCGCATGTCGAGCGGAGCCCCGCAGGAACCCGGTGAGCTCCTTCGAACGCACAGCGCCGAGCTTCTTGAGGCCAGCGGCGTGGCGCGGTGGGTCGGCTGGGCCCAGTCTGGTACCTCGGCTGCGGTCCCCGTGGGTGCAATCGCGCTGGCACTGGACAGCGCGGCCCATGACTCCGGAGGGGACGACATCGTCGCCGGCGCTCTCCATACGCCTGACGACTTCGCCCAGGTGCTGCTGCGGCTGTGGCTGGCGGGTGCCGACATCGACTGGCGTGCCTTTTACGCCGGCAGCAAGCACCGGAAGGTGCCATTGCCGACCTACGCATTCGAACGCACCAGCCACGCGTCGGTGGGGGAGGTGGGTTCCGCGGTCGAAAGCGGAGCGGCTACGCACCAGCTTGTCGAGCTGACCGCGCGCTGGACCGAGAGAGAGCCCGTGGGCACGCGGGATTCGGACGACAGCGTGCTCGTAGTGGTACCGGGCGGTGTCGATGAGGACACCCGACGGACGGCGGCGCAGGCGTTTCGCGGGCGACCGCTCGTGTGGGCCTGCTTCGGCGATCATCTGGACCGGGACGCAGCCGGGGTGTGGACACTACGACCACAGCAGGCTGACGACTGGACCGCGTTGTTCGCCTCCCTGGACCAGGCGGAGCGCACTCCCGGCGACATCGTGTTGATGGCGCGGGACGAGGAAGTCTGCCGGGCGGAGCAGATACCCGACGACGGCATCTCGGCGGCATTCCTGATCGCCCGGCGGATGACGCGGCAGCGTCGCAAGGCCCGCGTCCTCTCCGTACACGGGGAGCTCTCTCCGGAAAACGCCGCGATGGCCGGGCTGGCCCGTTCGATACGCCGTGAAATCGGTGCCATTCGGTTGTCCACCGTCGCAGTGGGCAGCATCGGTGGGCCGGAAGTGTGGGACCGTGTCGTCACCGAGCTCGCCGAGCCCGATCTGGCGGATCGTGTGCGGTACGAGGGCGGACGCCGCTGGGTCGAGGAGTACGTCGAAGCCGATGCCGAGTCGGCGGCGCAGCAGGCCGGGGTGCGTCCCGGAGGCGCCTACCTGATCACCGGAGGCGCCGGCGGCCTCGGCAGGCGGATCGCAGAACACCTGCTCCGTGTCCCGGGAGTAAAGGTCGCTCTGGTCGGACGTTCCGAACGGCCGGAAGCGCTTCCGCAGGGCCCGGCGGAGTCCGGTGGCGACGAACGAGTCGCATACCTCCAGGCCGACATCACCGACGAGGACTCGGCGCGGGCGGCGGTCGCGGAAGCCCGGCGACTGTGGGGACCGCTCTCAGGCGTGATCCACGCGGCGGGTGAACTGCGCGACGGCTTCCTGGTCGACAAGACACAGGAAGACCTGAATCGGGTCTGTGCGCCGAAGATACTCGGCGCGATCACCATGGATCGTGCGACGCTCGACGAGCCGCTGGACTTCTTCGTGCTGTTCTCCTCCGCGGTCTCGGTGCTCGGAAACCTCGGCCAGACCGACTACGCGGCAGCGAATGGCTTCCTAGACGCGTTCGCGGAGGAGCGTGAACGCCGCAGGGAGACCGGAGAGCGTTCCGGGAGGACGGTGTCGATCGGCTGGCCGTTGTGGGACGGCGGAGGAATGTCCGTCGGTGACACCGACAACACCGTATTCCGCGCCGCGTTCGGGCTGTCTCCCATGCCGGCCGAGACCGGGCTCGCCGCGTTCGACAACGCGCTCACCGGCCGCCCCGGCCATCGCGTCTTCCTGTACGGAGACCGGGAACAGGCTTTGGGGCTGGTCGCTCCCCGCGATGACAGCGCTGATCAAGCACTGGACATCGACCAGCAGATCGAGCCCGAGCTGGTCCACCAGTGGGCGGGCGCCTACGTCGCCGAGGTGGTCTCCGAACTGCTCGATGTCGGCGTCGAGGACGTCGACCTGGCAGCCGGACTCGATCAGTACAACATCGACTCGATCCTGATCAGCCAGTTCGCCGGCAGGGTCGAGCGCGAGATCGGTGCCGCCGGCCACACCCTGCTCTTCGAGTGCCGCACCCTGGGCGAGGTGGCACAGCGATTCGCCACGCACCATGTGGACGAGCTGGCTCAGCGGTACGGCGCCAAGGCACAGGAGAGCCGGCCGGTCAGTACGGGACCGGCGGTCCTGACCGCCGCCGAGCGTGGCGGTCGGGAACCGGCAGGGGACGCGGTGGCGATCATTGGGGTCTCCGGACGTTATCCCATGGCCCCTGACCTCGACGCGTTCTGGCACAACCTCGTGGCGGGACGGGACGCCGTGACGGAGATTCCGTCTTCCCGCTGGGACTACCGGAAGCACCACACCGAAAACCCACGCGACGCGCTGGAACACGGCGGCTCGTACTGCAAGTGGGGTGGCTTCCTGGAGGACGCGGACCGGTTCGACCCGCTGTTCTTCCACATTTCCCCGCGCGAGGCCGAACTGATGGACCCGCAGGAGCGGCTGTTCCTCCAGACGGCCTGGCACGCATTCGAAGACGCGGGGTATCCGCCATCCCGCCTGGGCGACCCGTCCCGGGAGGGAGATCGCTCGGTGGGCGTCTTCGCCGGTGTGACCACACAGACCTACTCGCTGTGGGGACCGGACCAGTGGCGAGCCGGCAACCCGGCGATCCCGACGTCGACCGAGTGGTCCATCGCCAACCGCGTCTCCTATGCCCTGGACTTGCGTGGCCCGAGCATGCCGGTGGATACCGCGTGCGCCTCCTCGCTCCATGCCGTGCACCTGGCCCGGGCGAGCCTGGCCTCGGGCGAATGCCGGATGGCTCTGGTCGGAGGAGTCAATCTCTACTTGCATCCGAGCAAGTACGAATGGCTGTGCCAGATGCAGATGCTCTCGCCTACCGGCCGGTGCCACACGTTCGGCGATCTGGCCGACGGCTTTGTTCCGGGCGAAGGCGTCGGGGCGATCCTGCTCAAGCCGCTCGCGGATGCCGTCGCCGACGGGGACCGTATCTGGGGCACCATCACCGGCACCGCGGTGAACCATGGGGGACGGACCAGTGGATTCACCGTGCCCAACGCCGGCGCTCAGGCCGATGTCGTGCGATCGGCGCTGCGCGACGCAGGCGTTCCGGCGGAGACCATCGGCTATGTAGAGGCGCACGGGACCGGCACCGCGCTCGGCGACCCGGTCGAGATATCCGGGCTGACCAGTGCGTTCGATGACGCGGCGGCCGGCGGGCCGGCGCGGCAGAGCTGTGCGATCGGCTCGGTGAAGACAAACATCGGCCATCTCGAATCGGCGGCAGGCCTGGCCGGGCTGACGAAGGTGCTCCTGCAGATGCGGCACGGCACGCTCGTGCCCTCGCTCCACGCGGACCGGGACAACCCTCGCATCGATTTCGGGTCCACCCCGTTCCGGTTGCAGCGCGAGGTCGCGCACTGGCCGAGAAACCCCGGAAACAGCCCCGATGAGCCGGAGATGCCCCGGCGGGCCGGAATCAGTTCATTCGGCGCCGGTGGCGCGAACGCACACATAGTCGTGGAGGAGTACATGGGCCCCCAGGTGCCGCGCGGCGAGTCCGCCGGAGCGCAGGTGGCGGTCGTGTCCGCTCGTGATGCCGACCAGCTGAGGCAGCACTGCGGAAACCTCGCCGAGGCGATGCGCGGAAGGGGCGACGAGCTCCGCCTCGACGAAGTCACGTACCAGCTTCAGGTACGCCGCGAACCACTCGCCGAGCGAGTGGCATTCGTCGTCACCGATGTCGAGGAACTGGTGGAGGGCCTAGCGGCGTTCGCCGCCGGACGTACGCCGTCCGGGCCGTTCTGGACGGGCACCGCAACGGCCCGGAACAGGAACGATGAC
>CBFGQM010000061.1:0-19178 GCA_965650905.1 uncultured Streptomyces sp.
GGTGCCCGCCGCGCGCCCCCCCGCGGACCGCGGGTGGGCGCTCGCCTGTGCCGAGGGGCGGGCCGGCCGGGAGTCGGTGAATTTCTCAGGGGCGCAGGCATAGTGGGGGAAGGCCGAACGCGTCACAAGGAGTGCGAAGCGGGGGAGTCCCGCCGGGGAAGAGAAGGTGACGATGGATGCCCAAGGTCAGAAGCGCTTCCGGGACTTCGTGGAGAACCGGTCGTCGGCCTTGCTCAAGACCGCCGTCCTGCTCAGCGGCGGGGACCGGCACGCCGCCGAGGATCTGCTGCAGAACGCGCTGATCAAGGCCGCGGGGCGGTGGCAGCGGATCGACGAGCCGGAGGCCTATGTACGGCAGATCCTGTACCGGCAGCAGGTGAGCCGGTGGCGGTTGAAGTGGCGCAGACGGGAGCTGAGCGTCGCCGAGCCGCCCGAGGGGACGGGCGGCGGTGACGCCGCCTTGGCCGCCGATCTGCGGATCGTCATGCGCGGGGCGCTCGCCCGGCTCACCGCGCGGCAGCGGACCGTGCTCGTGCTGCGGTACTTCGAGGATCTGCCGGAGGCCGACGTGGCCCGGATCCTCGGCTGCTCCGTCGGAACCGTGCGCTCGACCACACACCGCTCGCTCGCCCGGCTGCGCGCCCTCGCGCCCGAACTGGCCCTCCTCGGCCTCGCCGACGCCGAACAGGACCCGTCCCGTGACTTCTCACCCGTGGAGGTACGCCCGTGAACGTCGACGAACTGGTGCGTGATTCCCTCCGGGAACAGGCCAACGAACAGCAGGCGCCGGGGCCGGGGTTCGCCGACCGGGTGCTGACGGCCCGGCGGCGGCGCCGTACCCGTACGCTCGCGTCCGTCGCCGCGGCCACCGCCGCCGTGGTCGCCGTCACGGTGGCGGTGCCGATGCTGGACTCGGGCAAGGACGACGTACGGCTGGCGAGTGGGATGAACCGGAGCGACATCATCGCCCACCCCGACCAGTCGCCGCCGCGCGATCTGATCGCGGCGGGTGACGTCGCACTGGCCGCGTACTACACCCGAAAGAACGTCAAGGAGACGGACGACCGCGCTGTCGCCGTCCGCGAGTACCGGCTTCTCGACCAGAAGACCGGTACGTACAGGAAGACGACCAAGTGGTCCTTCATCGACGTCGCTCCCGGCATGCGGACCGCCGCCGTCCTGGAGAACGGCCTGCCCACCAAGCGGATCGGCCTGCTCAACCTGCTGACCGGCGAGGTCGAGCGCTGGATCCCGGTGGACCGCGGCGTCGCGGGCGTGAAGTTCTCGCCCGACGGCAGCAAGCTCGTCGCGACGACGTACAGGAAGAACCCCGACCTGCGGTACAAGGTGGACTACGACAGCGACGGCGACGGCAAGAAGAACGACTGGGAGCAGCCGTTCGGTCAGCCGAACCGGAACGGCTTTTATGTCATCGACGTGGCCTCCGGCAAGGGATCGTGGAGCGAGGTCCCGGAGGGCGACGAGATGAATGCCCGTCAGGACTTCGCCTTCAGCCACGACGGCAACCTGATCTACACCGGGCTCAGTTCGGATCCCCACATGCAGTACTACGACTTCGAGGGCAGGAAGGTCGGTAAGCCCGCGAACCAGACGTACGTGCACTGGGCCTACAGCGCGGGGCTCTCCCCGGACGGCAAACTCGTCGGGGGCGGCTACGCGGGCAACAACAAGGCGAGTGCCTCCGCCCTCCTCGACCCCTACTCCGGCAAGCAGGTCTCCAAGGTACGCGGGCAGCAGCTGCTCGCCTGGGCCGACAACAAGCGGCTCATCGCCTGGGACATCACGCCCGGCTCGAACGAGTTCCACAACCGGCTCGTCCTCGTCACGATCGGCAGCGACAAGGTCGTACCACTGAGCGGCTTCCGCAAGGGCAACGACGGCGCGGACGGACGCTGGACGCCGATCTTCACCGAACGCTGATCAGGCCCGATCAGGCCCCGTCAGGCCCGATCAGGAACCCGGAACCGGACGGCAGACCGAGGGCACCGAGCAGCGCCTTCGCGGTGATCGTGCCGGGCAGCCGGACCCACTCATCCACTCGATGAGGGGGGATGGCCGGCGCCACGGCCACGGCGTCGCACGCGCGGTCCGAGCTCGTCGCCGGGGCCGTTTGCCGCGCTGCTGCAGGGCCCGGCTCGACTGGTTCCGGAGCCAGCCGTCGCGGGCCGGGCGAGCGCGAAGCAGGACACGGGTAGCGCGTGAAGCAGGACAGGGGTAGCGGCGGCACGGCGGGGTACTCGAGCGTCTCGAGACGAGAGGAGGTGGGACGCCGTGACCGGCACCATTCATCGGCTCCCGGAAGAACACCGCTCGGTTGGTGAACTCGTCGCGCAGGCCACCGAACAGCTCTCCGAGCTCGTACGGCAGGAAGTGCGGCTCGCGAAGGAGGAGCTGGCGCAGAAGGGACGGCGTGCAGGACGTGGTGGTGGGCTGCTCGGCGCGGCCGGCGCCGTCGCATACGTGGGTCTGATGGCCCTGGCCGGCACCGGCGCCGCGGCGCTTTCTCTGGTGCTGCCCGTCTGGGCGGCGGCGCTCATCGTCACGGCCGTGCTCTTCGCGGTCGCCGGTGTCCTGGGCTGGACCGGTCGTAGCCAGCTGGGCCGCGCCGCACCGGCCCTGCCCGAGCAGACCCTCAGCAGCGTCCGGGCCGACCTCGACGAGATCAAGGAAAGGGCGCATCGATGAAGGAGAGGAAGGACAAGAAGGACTTGGAGGCCGCGGCGTCCGCCGATGCTGCCGGTGCCACCGGTGCGCCGCCGGAGTCCGCGGAGACCCGTGCGGTCGCGAAGCCCTCTGCGGCCGGGAACGCCACACAGGCGGCCCGTGGAGCCAAAGGGCCGGACGAACTGCGGCAGCAGATCGCGAAGACCCGGGCGCAACTGGGCGACACCGTGGAGGAGCTGGCCGCCAAGGCGGATGTGCGGGGCCGCGCGCGTGCGCGGCGCGCCGCGCTCAAGGGCAAGGCCTCCGAGGCCGGGCACGCCGTACAGGACAAGGCGGCCCACGCGGGCCACGCGGTGCAGGACAAGGCGGCCCACGCGGGGCACGCCGTACAGGACAGCGTGCCCCAGCCTGTGCGCACCACCACGACGGCTGTGGTCCAGACCGGGCGGCGGCACCCCCGGCCGCTGCTGATCGCCGGAGCGGGAGCCGTGATCGCGGTGGGGATGCTGCGCCGTCGGCCACAAGGCCACCGCTACATGACCGGCCTCCACGACATCACCGGCCGCCGGCAGATCCTCACCGGCCAACTGCGCCTCATGGCCCCCCACGCCAGAGGCCTCAGGGGCGCCGTCGGCCTCTGCCGCACGGGCTTCCGCGGTCCAGGCCGCACGGGCTTCCGAGGATTCCGCCGTACGGGCTTTCGCGGCCTGAGCAGCACGGGCTTCCGCGGCCTCCGCCGCACCGGCTTTCGCCGCACCATCGGCCTCGGTGGCAGCGGCAAGCCCGGCCTCCGCCGCACCATCAGCAGTCACTGACACCACAACACCACAGTCATGATCCGGCCGGGGAGCCGTCGAGGAGTTATCAAGTGCCCGCGCACGGGTTTCTACGCGCATCAATCTGGTGTGCGCCCTTGGCAGTTGTGCGGGTTCCATGGGCGAGACCCTTGACAGGTCCATGAAATGGGCGGCATGGGGCAAAATCCGTCTAGGCTGAGGTTGCACCTTCCGGGGCGGTCGGCACACGTTGTCCGGGACGTCCCGTGGACCCGTGTACGTCCGAGGAGAACCAGCCGATGTCAGACAGTTCCCCCCTCCCGCCGGTGCGGCTGCACTCCGAAGCGGAGCTCGCGCGCGACGCGCTCGCCACCCCGCTGCTCGCGCGTGCCGTGCGGCTCGCCCGCTGGGCCGGCCCGGACACCCGGATTGGAGCCGGTGGCGAGCTCGTCGAGGAGCAGCTGCCGGAAGCGGCTCGGGAACTCGGCCTCGAGGGTGAGGACGCAGCCGCCTTCGCGAGCGAGGCGTGGCGGGTGGCCGTCGACACCGGCCTCGTAGAGGTCGTCGACGAGAAGAAGGGCGCCGTCGCCGCGGGCGCGGACCTGGGGCTCGTGACCTCCGGGACGCCGCGGGACGTACTGGGCCTGTGGCTCGTCGCCCTGGAGACGGTGCTCGCCGACGCGAGCGTGCCCGACCTCGACGATCTCGTGGACGCCCTGGAGAGCGGCGGCGAGATCGACTTCTTGGAACTGGACTGGGACCCGGAGGTGGAGGCCGAGTTCCTCGACGGCGTGCTCGGCAACCTCTATCTGCTGACCATCGGCGAGGACAGACCCGGCGACGGGCCGGTGCCGCTGGCAGCGCTCGCGGCGTCCATGATCGTGCCGGATGACATGGGAGAGCCCACCGACGACGTCCTGGAGCAGGTGTCGGAGGCGATGATGCGCCTCGACGACCAGTTCCGCTTCCTGGAGCCGGTCGGGATCGTCGACTTCCAGCCCGTCGACGAGGCGCTGATGGCCGACGCCGACGAGGAGCCCGCGTCATCGGTCGACGACGAGGACGTCTCGCGGTACGGGATGGTGCGGCTCACCCCACTCGGGCTGTACGGGATCCGGGCGCGGTTGCTGGAAGCGGGGCTCGATGCGCCCGCGGTGGGCGACCTGGCGGACAAGGGGGCGGACCTGCTGCTCGAGGGCACGTCCATGTTTCCGCCTGCGGCGGCGCAGGCCGAGACCGAGCAGTGGCTTGCCCGGCGCGGACCCCTCGCTGGGACACGGGAGTTGCTCGCCGCGGCCCGTGGCTCCGACACGGGCGCCCCACTGCGGCGGTTGTGCTGCCAGCAGGCCTTGTCGCTCGTCGGTACGGAGGCCTTGCCGGCCCTGCGCGAGGTGCTCGACGACGCCGAGCTGGGCGGGCTCGCCCGGGTGTGGCTCACCGAGCGGGGCGTACCGGACGTGCCCGCGCCGTCCGAGGAGATGGTCTTCTGGCTGACCGTCGACACGATCGCCGCCCAGCTGGCGGCCGAGGGCAACTCGGCGGAACTCCGCGCCCTGGTCGAGGGGCTCGCGGCCCAGCACAGCACATTCTTCACCGCCGCCTGGCGCGTCGACCACCCGGCCACCCCGGACGTCCTTGAGGCCATGGGCCGACTCCACCCCGACAAGAAGGTGGCAAAGCAGGCCCGCAAGGCGGCCTTCAAAGCGCGGTCGCAACACGGGGGTTGAGCCACGGCGTGCTAGGGCCGCCATCAAGGTCGCATCTGACAAAGTCCTCCTAAGGCTCGTCCTGTTCCTGTTCCTGCTCCTGCTTCGGCTCCCCGGCCCCGCCCATCGCAAGGACGCGTACGGGCACGCCCTCGAGCTCGTCCGGGATCACGTCCTCCGGGCGGAGACGGTCGGGGGGGACCTTGTGGGTGACGAAGACGACGATCACGTCCTCGCCCGAGTTCTCGTCCTCTCCGACTCCCACGCCGGTCACGTTGGCCAGCGTCATCAGCCGGTCTTCATGGAGATGGCGTGCCTGACGTGCGTCCACTGCGGCTCGCCTCCCGGATGTCGTGCAGGTCGATGGTGCCTGGGTGGTGTCTATTTTACGAAGATTCTCCCGACCGTTCGTTCGGACGCCAGCATGGGAGCGCCGTACGGGTGGGCCGTTTGCTCCGGACGGGCGGACGGGAACGGATTCGACGGACCGATGCGAACGGATTCGGCGGACGGATTCGATGGACCGAAGCGAGCGGATTCGGCGGACCGATGTGAACGGATCGACGGACGGATCCGAACGGATTCCTCAAGGGCGCCTGGCAAGACCCTGTACGCCCAACGTCCAGGAACCCGCACGCCCGGGCATCCTGCTCGCGATCATGGGGCCGTGGAAGCGCCAGGAGCGCTGAACCGTCGTAGCCGTACGACGGTCACCGATTAATTCGCTGGCTCGGCCGCGGTCGCCCTCCTAAAGTGATGCAGGTCCAGGTGCGAAGGCAGGACCTACTTCCACTGATAATGGGGCGGTCGCGGGTTCGAGTCCCGCCACCGGTACAACGCGCCGGTGTAGCTCAGGGGCTGGAGCACCTACGTCGGTTCCGCCGACTTCGATCTCTGGACACCACAACTTCACGCACCTCCCGGTGCGCAGGCTGCGGCTACTTCTCTTCCAAAGAACCCAGGCCGCCGCCGATCTGATCTCGGGAGGCGCGGCATATGGTGTGCCCGGTGTGCAGGCAGCGGATACTTCTGGATCGGACATTTTGCGGGTTCGAATCCCGTCATCGATCTCACGACGATGTGGCGGAACCGGAAGACGCATCCGACGTAATCTCGTCGCCGCTCCGATCTCGGGCACGCTCTATTTGTTGCGCCTCCCTCCGAAACACGAACGAATTCGGGGGAATTCATCATGGCGCGATTCAACACCAAGGCCGCGACAGCACAGTCCACTTCGCGAGTGACGTCGACGGGGCGTGTGCTGCGCACGTACCAGGGTGGCCGTGGCCGCGAGCGGGACGCACGTTCTGAGCTGTTCCTGCTTTCGGTCGCCAACTTCGTATCGCAGCAGACCTTCTACGAGACCGGCGCGGACCGGGACGACCGTTTCGCCGCGCTCGTGCGCAAGCTCGCAGTCGAGGACCCGGAGTGGACCGCGGGCCTGCTCGGCTGGCTGCGCGGCGAAGGGAACCTGCGGACCGCGTCGATCGTGGGTGCCGCCGAGTACGTCAGGGCACGCCTCGACGCGGGCGCGGCCGACGGCCCCGCCAACCGGCAGGTCGTCGCCTCCGTGCTGCGGCGCCCCGACGAGCCCGGCGAGCTGCTTGCCTACTGGACCTCGATGTACGGCCGCAACGTCCCGAAGCCCGTGAAGCGGGGCATCGCCGACGCCGTACGCCGGCTCTACAGCGCCAAGTCGCTGCTGAAGTACGACACCGCGTCCAAGGGCTACCGTTTCGGCGACATCCTCAACCTCGTGCACGCGGCGCCGGATCCGGCGAAGCCGTGGCAGGGCGACCTGTTCCAGTACGCGCTGGACCGGCGGCACCACCCGGACACGGCGGTCGTACCCAGGTCGCTGCCCGTCCTCGCGGCTCACCGTGACCTGATGGCACTGCGGCCCGCCCAGCGGCGCAGGGTCGTGACCGGCGCGCACGGCGCGCGGCGCCTCGCGGACGCGGGCATCACCTGGGAGGCGCTGGCCGGCTGGCTGCAGGGGCCGATGGACAAGGCGGCCTGGGAGGCCGTGATCCCGTCCATGGGCGCCATGGCGCTGGTGCGGAACCTGCGGAACTTCGACGAGGCCGGGGTGTCGGACGAGGTGGCGGCCCAGGTCGCCGCGAAGATCAGCGACCCGGCGGAGGTCGCGCGCTCGCGGCAGTTCCCGTTCCGCTACCTCGCCGCGTACCAGCACGCTCCTTCGTTGCGCTGGTCGCACCCGCTGGAGCAGGCACTCGGTCACTCGCTGGCCCATGTGCCCGCGCTGCCGGGCCGGACGCTGGTGCTCGTGGACCGCTCGGGCTCGATGTTCTACTCACGGTTGTCCGACCGCTCGCAGCTGAACCGGGCGGACGCGGCTGCGATCTTCGGTACGGCGCTCGCGCTGCGGGCCGCCAACGCGGATCTGGTGGAATTCGGCACGAGCAGCAACCGTGTGACGTTCCGCAAGGGCGAGTCGGTGCTGAAGGTGCTGGAGCGGTTCGGTGACCTCGGCGGCACCAACACCACTGAGGCGGTACGCCGCCACTACAAGAAGCACGACCGGGTCCTGATCGTCACGGACGAGCAGGCCGCGTACAGCCCTTACGGCGACCCGACCGAGCAGGTCCCGGCGAACGTGCCGGTCTACACCTGGAACCTCGCCGGGTATGGGGCGGGCCACGGCCAGTCCGGGAACGGGAACAGGCACACCTTCGGGGGGCTCTCGGACGCGGCTTTCCGGATGGTTCCGCTGCTGGAGACGGCGCGGGACTCCGACTGGCCCTGGATCACCTGATCGACCGTGGCCCGCGCTTCGGCGCGGGCCACACTCCTGCCTCCGTAAGGGCTGCCTCCGTAAGGCTCCGGCACACCACCAGGTACGAACGTGTGTGCCAAGGTTCGCCGGTTCTGGCGAGGGGGCCGCGCCCATGCGTGCGGGCCCCTACAGGGCCCGCGCCGCGGGCTTGACCATGCCGCGCACCGTGCGGGACTTGACGAAGTCGCCCATGGCCGTCATCTCCCACTCGCCGGAGAACTGCTTGATCAACTTGGCCATCATGACGCCGGTCTGAGCCTCGGCGTTGGTGAGGTCGAAGCGGACCAGTTCCTCGCCGGTGGCCGCGTCCAGGAGGCGGCAGTAGGCCTTGGCGACCTCCGTGAACTTCTGGCCGGAAAAGGAGTTCACCGTGAAGATCAGGCCGGAGACCTCCTGGGGGAGGCGGCCGAGGTCGACCGTGATGACCTCGTCGTCTCCGCCGCCCTCTCCCGTGAGGTTGTCGCCGGAGTGCTTGATCGCGCCGTTCACGATCGAGAGCTTGCCGAAGTAGCAGCTGTCGATGTGGTTGCGCTGCGGGCCGTACGCGATGACCGACGCGTCCAGGTCGATGTCCTTGCCGCGGTACGCCGGCTCCCAGCCGAGGCCCATCTTGACCTGGGACAGGAGCGGTCGGCCACCTTTGACCAGGGAGACGGTCTGGTTCTTTTGGAGGCTCACGCGGCCCTTGTCGAGGTTGATCTTTCCGGTGCCGGCGGCCGGGGCGGGCGGGGCCGCGGGCGCTGCCGGGGGCGTGGCGAGGCGCGGGGCCGGCGGGGCGACCGGGGGCTGCGTGGTGGGCTGGGGCGGGGTGACGGGGGCCTGGGCGGGAGCCGGGGTCGGGGCCGGCTCCTCCACCGTGACGCCGAAGTCCGTGGCGATGCCCGCCAGGCCGTTCACGTACCCCTGGCCGACGGCGCGCGCCTTCCAGGCGCCGTTGCGCAGATAGACCTCCACGATCACCAGTGCCGTCTCCGCGCCCAGCTGCGGGGGTGTGAAGGTGGCCAGTACGGAGTTGTCGTCCGCGTTGCGGATCGTGGCGGTGGGTTCGATGCCCCGGAAGGTCTGGCCCGCCGCGTCCGGGCTTGCCGTGACGACGATCTTTTCGATGCCCGGGGGGACGGTGGCCGTGTCGACCGTGATCGCGTCCGGGGCCGTGCCGCCGCCCGAGCGGTACGTCACCCCCGGGCCGCTCGGCTGGTTGTAGAAGATGAAGTCGTCGTCGGAGCGCACCTTGCCGTCGGCGGTGAGCAGCAGGCCCGATACGTCGAGCCGCACCGGGGCGGTGACGTCCACCGTCACGCGGGCGACGGGGAGAGGGATGTTCGAGCCGGGGGTCATAGCTGTCATGCCTGGGGTAACGAGCGGGCCCGCTTTACCGTTCCCTTACCCGGCGGCCAATCGGGTTCGCTCCCGCCGCCCTGCGGGCGGCAGCGTCATCATCGCCGAGACGGTGTTCCCGCTGCCGCTGTCGATGGCCCTGATCAGCGGCTTCGTCCGGAACGTCCCCTACTCCCCTCCAGTCGCGTCCACGACCGAGGTGGGGCTTACCGGATACGCGGCCAGCACCCGGTCGTACTCCTCCCGCGTCACCGGTATGACGGTGCCGTGCCGCGGGCTCGCGGGAAGCTGGTAGTCCTTCGACATCGTCCACTGGCCCGAGTCGAGGTCGGTCGTCTCGAAGGGGACGTAGCCGCGGCCGCCGTACTCGTCGATGAACAGGTACCACTTGTCCTCGGTGTTCGACTTGAACACCGTCGGGCCCTCACCGCGGTCGATCGAGCCGCTGCCGATGCAGTCGGACACGAAGTCGTACGACGTGTCGGTGAGCGAGGTCGACTTCTCACCGGCGACCAACTTCGAGCAGCGGCCGCCGGAGCTGGGGTCCCGCTCGTCCTTGGTGTAGCGGTAGTAGGTCCCCTTGTGCTTCACGACCGTCGAGTCGATGACCGAGTAGCCCGGGTCGTTCCAGACCTTGGGCTCGCTGAAGGTGCGGAAGTCCTTCGTGGTCGCGTACATCATCTTGTTGTACGTCGAGCCCGTGTGGTCCGGGTCGTCGTCGGCGTACAGCTTGGAGGCCCAGAAGACGACGAACTCGCCGAGCGTGTCGTCCCGGTATGCCTCGGGCGCCCAGGTGTTGCCCGCGGTGTCGGGGGAGACCCTCACCAGGCGCTGGTCGGTCCAGGTCACGAGATCCGTGGACTCCCAGACCATGATGGACTTGCTGCCGTGGCGCTGGACCTCGTCCCAGCTGCCGCTGGAGTTCTGGTACATCTTGAGGTCGGTCGCGATCATGTAGAACTTGTCGCCCTCGGGGGAGCGGATCACAAACGGATCGCGCAGGCCCTTCTCACCGAGCGTGGAGGTGAGGACCGGCTTCCCGGCGTTCACCTCCCGCCAGTGCAGCGGGTCGTTGCCGCGGCTGAGGGCGTAGCGGATCTGCTCGCCGTCGGCGGTGCCCTCGCCGGTGAAGTACGCGAAAAGATACCCGGCGTACTTCGGCTCGGCCTTCTGTGCGGATAGGTCCACGGGTTGTGCTCCGGACTGTGCGGGACTGGGCGGGACTGGACGGGGCTGCCAACAGGCTCAGGACAACGGCGATCAGCGTTGACAGCGACATCAGGAGCGTGCGGGCGATGCGGGGCGCATGACACATCCTGTGGGAGTCTGATGGATTCTGTTGGAGGTTAGCAGCTTGGCAATGTCACCAGTGGGGTCAGAGGCGTCATCGGTGCCGCTGCGATGGAGGTGAGCGAAAGTTTCGATTTCGCGTAACCCGGAACGGCGGCGGCCGTCGCGGGCTGCGGACCATTTCCTCCGCCATGGCGGCGAGCAGGGAGGGGAAGCGGCCCGGCCCGCCTCGTGTCCCCGGTTCCCAGGAGAGGAACGTCCCGTGCGTCAGAGCGCTGGACGCCACGCGGATCTTTGACCGGCGGGCGTCGAAGCCGTTCCGGTCGGCCGGATCCTCGGCCGTGAACGCGGCCATCCGGAGAGCTTCCGGGTGGTTCAGCCGGCGGAAGAACACCGGCAGATCACTGTCGTGGACCTCTCGCAGGACCCGTCCATGTCAGAGCCTTCGCGTCACGAGCGTCAGCCGGTCGCGCGCATCGAACAGCGCGCCCTTCACCAGCTGCTCGTGCCCGGGCGTCAGCCGTGCCACCGGCACCGAGCAGCTGATCGCGTCCCGCGCCGGGGTGCGGTACGCAATGGCGACCCCGAAGCAGCGCAGCCCCAGCGTGTTCTCCTCGCGGTCTACCGCGAAGCCCTGCTCCCGCACCTGGTGCAGTTCCCCGATCAGCTCTTCCCGGTCCGTGGTCGTGTGCTCGGTCAGAGCCGGGAGGGTCTCGGGCAGCAGCTTCCGTACCTGCTCGTCCGTGTGAGTGGCCAGCAGCGCCTTGCCGAGTGAGGTCGAATGGGCGGGCAGGCGACGGCCCACGCGGGTGAAAGGGCGGAGGTAGTGCTGGGACTGGCGGGTGGCGAGGTACACGACGTTCGTGCCGTCGAGGCGCGCCAGGTGGATCGTCTCCGTAGTGTCGTCCGACAGCCGGTCGAGGGTCGGCCGGGCCGCGGCCACCACCTCGTCGCCGTCGATGTACGACGTACCGACGAGCAGCGCGCGCACTCCGATGCCGTACCGGGTCCCCGTCGCGTCCGTCTCGACCCAGCCGAGCTCGACGAGCGTACGAAGCAGCATGTAAAGGCTGGATTTTGGGTACCCTACGGCCTCCTGAACGGCGGCCAAGGAGTGCATTCCGGGTCGCCCGGCGAAGTACTCGAGCAGTTCCACGGTCCGCACCGCGGACTTGACCTGCGCCCCGCCGCCTGTCTCGCCTGCCGACATCGCCTTGACCCCTTCGTTCGACGGGAAATAGTCTCCGAAGGCATATTCACCACCAGAGACAGCGTTCAGCATATCGAACGCCCTGGTGGGTGACACAAGAACTGCGGCATCACATCTGGAGGGACCCGCGGTGGCAGCAACACCAGTCTGGAGTGTCGACCCCCGAACCGGGAAGCAGCGCGAACAGGTCGCGGTGGAGGCAACGGCCCAGGAGTTGGACGCGGCTGTCCGCGCCGCCCACGCCGCGCGGGGAGCCCTCGCCGACCGTACGGTCCGTTCGGCCTTCCTGCGCACCGCCGCGGACCAGCTCGAAGGCGCCAGGGTCCACCTCGTCGAGGCCGCGGACGCGGAGTCCGCGCTCGGCCCGGTCCGGCTCACCGGCGAGCTCGCCCGCACCTGCTACCAGCTGCGGGCCTTCGCGGACATCGTCGACGAGGGCGCGTTCCTCGACGTCGTGATCAACCACCCCGACGACACGGCGACCCCGCCGATCCCGGACCTGCGCCGCTACAAGGTGCCGCTGGGCGTCGTCGCCGTCTACTCGGCGTCGAACTTCCCCTTCGCGTTCTCGGTCGCCGGCGGCGACACGGCGAGCGCCCTCGCGGCCGGCTGCCCGGTCGTCGTCAAGGCACACCCGGACCACCCGGCGCTCTCCGAGCTGGTCGCGGCGACGCTGCGCCGGGCCGCCGAGCAGCACGACATCCCCACGGGTGTGGTCGGCCTCGTCCACGGCTTCGAGGCGGGCGTCGGGCTGGTCAGGCATCCGCTGGTCTCGGCGGCCGGCTTCACCGGTTCCGTACGCGGCGGCCGTGCCCTCTTCGACGCGGCGGCCGCCCGCCCCGTGCCGATCCCCTTCCACGGCGAGCTCGGCTCCCTGAACCCCGTCGTCATCACCGAGGCCGCGGCCAACGAGCGCGCCGAGGAGATCGGTACCGGGCTCGCGGGCTCCATGACGCTGGGCGTCGGCCAGTTCTGCGTGAAGCCGGGTCTCGTCCTCGCGCCGACAGGCGCAGCGGGCGACCGGTTGCTGAAGGCGCTCACCGAGACCGTCAGCAACACCGACGCCGGAGTCCTGCTCGACCACCGCATGCGCGACAACTTCATCGCGGGCATCACCGAGCGCACCCAACTGCCGGACGTCGACACCCCGGTGACCCCGGGCGCGGGCAGCGAGCACACCGTGAGCCCCGGCTTCCTGACGGTGCCGGCTCAGAAGCTCGCGGCCGAGGGCACGTACGACCTCCTGCTGGAGGAGTGCTTCGGTCCGTTCACGGTGGTGGCGCGCTACGAGGACGAGGCGGAGGCCGGCGCCGTCCTCTCGCGTCTGCCCGGCAACCTCACCGCGACCGTGCACCTGTCCACCGGGGAGGCGGCGGGCGAGGGCCGCGGCGCGGAGATCATCGCCGAACTCACCCCGCTGGCGGGCCGCGTACTCGTCAACGGCTGGCCGACCGGTGTCGCCGTCGCGCCCGCCCAGCACCACGGCGGCCCGTACCCGGCGACGACCTCGACGTCCACGTCCGTGGGCGGCACGGCCATCGAGCGGTGGCTGCGCCCGGTCGCGTACCAGAACACCCCCCGAGGCGCTGCTGCCGGTGGAGCTCCGCGACGACAATCCGGCGAAGTTGCCGCGTCGTTTCAACGGCCGACTCGAGCGGTAGCGCTCCAGGTTGCCCATTGGGGGTGCGGGGGGCCCTCGGGTCGTTTGTCGGCTGCGGTCTTTCTGTGGCTGGGCGCGCGGTTCCCCGCGCCTCTCACGGGGCGCGGGGCGGTGCCCTCAGGGTGCGGGAGTGGATCTGGGACACTCACTGGATGGACATGGAAATTTCCCAACTCCCCTTCCCGCTGCGCACGTACGGACCCGAGGGGAACTGGTCGTACGAGGACGGGGTGCTCACCGGCTCGGCCGGGGCGCGGCAGGACCGCTTTGTGCCGCCCACCGGCGAGGCCCTGGACCCCTCGTCCGACGCGCCCCGGCTGCTCGGGGCGCCGGAAGGGGACTTCCAGCTGATCGCCCGCGTCACCGTCGGCTTCGCCGCGGGCTTCGACGCGGGAGTGCTGTACGTACACGTCGGCGAGCGGGCCTGGGCCAAGCTCTGCCTGGAGTACTCCCCGGACGTGCCCACCGTCTGCACGGTTGTCACCCGCGGCCACTCCGACGACGCCAACTCCTTTCCCGTGGAGGGAAGTTCGGTCTGGCTCCGAGTCAGCCGCACCGGCCGCGCCTTCGCCTTCCACGCCTCCAAGGACGGCAGACGCTGGACCTTCATCCGCCTCTTCACCCTGGGTGACGAGAAGGAGTCCGGTGCGGCCCTCGTCGGCTTCATGGCCCAGTCCCCGATGGGAGAGGGGTGCGTCGTCACGTACGACGACATCGAGTTCCGCCCGGACTGGCCGGCGGATCTGAGGGACGGCAGCTGATCCCTGACCGTCGGTTCCGTCCGCGGTTCCGTTCCGCGCACATGGTCAGACCTTCCGTCGAGCAGCTGCGGCCGGCGTCAGCTGCGGCCGGCGTCCGCCGCGCCGTCGTATCGACGGCGTCACGGGAGCCTAATTGCGAAATTCGATCAGGCTATTTCTGCTCCGTTTTTAGTGCAGCTTCCCGTTTTCTTCTGCCCGCTTTCCTTGACCTTAAACACCAAGATTTCGTGAACAGCGACCTCGTAATTCGGGTGGGTCGCGTGGCGATTACGTTGCTGTGACGCAACGCACATCAGGGCTGTTTCATCCGGCATTTTCTGGATAAATCGGCACGTCTTGCAGCGCTCCGTGCACTCACTCGCGGTCGCCCGATAACACACCAGGCCCGCTTAAGTAACCGCACTCGACGATGCAATTTTGACTTTCTCTCGGTAAATTTAATCCGCATGACCGCCGCACAAGCAGACCTGCAAGGGGAATTCTTGGAAATGCCGGAGGGCGTGCGGATCGACCGTCCGGAGGTGGCGGACGGGGCCGCGCTCTGGCGTATCGCCAAGGACTCCCGAACCCTCGACCTGAACTCCTCCTACAGCTATCTGCTGTGGTGCCGTGACTTCGCCGGTACCTCGGTGGTGGCGCGCGACGGGGAGGGGCAGCCGGTCGGTTTCGTCACCGGGTACGTCCGACCCGAGCAGCCCCGCACCCTTCTCGTGTGGCAGGTGGCCGTCGACACCGCGTACCGGGGCCGCGGGCTCGCCGCCGCCCTGCTGGACGGACTCACCGCGCGCGTCGCGAGCGACCGCCCACTCGCCGCCGTCGAGACCACGATCACTCCGGACAACACCGCCTCCGAGCGCCTGTTCACCTCGTACGCCGAACGTCACAGAGCGACCGTCGAGCGCGAGGTCCTGTTCGACACGGGGCTGTTCCCCGACGGTCCGCACGCACCCGAGGTGCTGTACCGCATAGGCCCCCTGGCCTTCCACCCGAGCCACCTGAGCCGATCGAGCCACCCGAGCCGATCGAGCCGACTGACCTGACGAGCCGACTGACCTGACGATCCGACTGACCGGACGAGCTGACCAAGCCGGCCGACCGGATGTCGTCGTCCGGTCACCCCGACGCCTTTACCCCACATCTCCCAGGAGGAGATTCGCCGTGACCATCACCCAGCCCGACCTGAGCGTCTTCGAGACCCTGGAGTCGGAGGTGCGCAGCTACTGCCGCAGCTGGCCCACCGTCTTCGACCGCGCGCACGGCAGCACCATGTACGACGAGGACGGCCACGCGTACCTGGACTTCTTCGCCGGTGCCGGGTCTCTCAACTACGGCCACAGCAACGCCGTACTCAAACGAGCCCTCATCGACTACCTGGAGCGTGACGGCGTCACGCACGGTCTCGACATGTCGACGACCGCGAAGCGCGGCTTCCTGGAGTCCTTCCAGAACCTGATCCTGCGCCCGCGCGACCTGCCTTACAAGGTCATGTTCCCCGGCCCGACGGGCACCAACGCCGTCGAGTCCGCGCTGAAACTGGCGCGCAAAGTGAAGGGCCGGGAGGCCATCGTGTCCTTCACGAACGCTTTCCACGGCATGTCGCTGGGCTCGCTCGCCGTCACCGGCAACGCCTTCAAACGCGCCGGCGCCGGCATCCCGCTCGTCCATGGCACGCCCATGCCGTTCGACAACTACTTCGACGGCAAGGTCCCGGACTTCCTCTGGTTCGAGCGACTCCTCGAGGATCAGGGTTCCGGCCTCAACAAGCCCGCCGCCGTGATCGTCGAGACCGTGCAGGGCGAGGGCGGCATCAACGTCGCGCGCCCCGAGTGGCTGCGTGCCCTCGCGGACCTGTGCGAGCGCCAGGACATGCTGCTCATCGTCGACGACATCCAGATGGGCTGCGGCCGTACCGGCGCCTTCTTCTCCTTCGAGGAGGCGGGCATCACGCCGGACATCGTGACCGTCTCCAAGTCCATCAGCGGCTACGGACTTCCCATGTCGCTGTGCCTGTTCAAGCCCGAGCTGGATATCTGGGAGCCGGGCGAGCACAACGGCACGTTCCGCGGCAACAACCCGGCGTTCGTCACGGCCGCCGCGGCGCTGGAGGCGTACTGGTCCGACGGGTCCGCGATGGAGAAGCAGACCAGGGCCCGCGGCGAGCAGATCGAGCAGGCGCTGATCTCGGTCTGTGAGGAGAACGTCGCCGACATCAAGGAGTACCGGGGCCGCGGCCTGGTCTGGGGCGTCGAGTTCCGCGACAAGGAGCGCGCGGGCCGCGTGGCCGAGCGGGCCTTCGAACTCGGCCTGCTCATCGAGACGTCGGGCCCGGAGAGCGAGGTCGTGAAACTCCTCCCGGCGCTCACCATCACGCCCGACGAACTGGACGAGGGGCTGCGCACCCTCGCCCGCGCCGTACGAGAGACCGCCTGAAAGCAGGCCTGAAAAGCAGGCCTGCACGGCAGGAGAGACCTGCACGGTAGGAGAGAGAGGTACCGCGTCACCGTGATAGTCCGTTCGTTCAAGGACCTCGAAGGCACCGACCGGCACGTCAAGTCCGCGTCGGGCACCTGGGAGAGCAAACGCATCGTCCTCGCCAAGGAGAAGGTCGGCTTCTCCCTGCACGAGACGATCCTGTACGCCGGTACGGAGACGTCGATGTGGTACGCCAACCACATCGAGGCCGTCGTCTGCGTCGAGGGCGAGGCCGAGCTCACCAACGACGAGACCGGGGAGAAGTTCAGCATCACCCCCGGCACCATGTACCTCCTCGACGGGCACGAGAAGCACACGATGAAGATCAAGGAGGACTTCCGCTGCCTCTGCGTCTTCAATCCGCCGGTGACCGGGCGGGAGGACCATGATGAGAACGGTGTCTATCCGCTGCTGACCGAGGAGGTCTGAGACCCATGACCACGCTCACCGATCTGTATCCGAGCCGTGGCGCTGCCGAGGTATCCGTACCTCGCCAGGACCCCGTCGTGTGGAGCGCGCCGGGCGAGCCGGGCCCGATCGCGCCGGCCGGCCTCCAGACGTACGAGCGCGACGGCTTCCTCGCCATCGAGCAGCTCATCGACGACGACGAAGTCGCCGTTTACCACTCCGAGCTGGAGCGCCTGGTGGGCGACCCGGCGATTCGTGCCGACGAGCGCTCGATCGTGGAGCCGAAGTCGCAGGAGATCCGTTCGGTCTTCGAGGTCCACAGGATCAGCGAGATCTTCGCCCGGCTCGTGCGCGACGAGCGCGTGGTGGGCCGGGCGCGGCAGATCCTCGGCTCGGACGTGTACGTCCACCAATCGCGGATCAACGTCAAGCCGGGCTTCGGAGCGAGCGGCTTCTACTGGCACTCGGACTTCGAGACCTGGCACGCCGAGGACGGCCTGCCGAACATGCGCACCGTGTCCGTCTCGATCGCGCTGACCGAGAACTACGACACCAACGGCGGCCTCATGATCATGCCGGGGTCGCACAAGACGTTCCTCGGCTGTGCGGGGGCCACGCCGAAGGACAACTACAAGAAGTCGCTGCAGATGCAGGACGCGGGTACGCCCTCGCAGGAGGCGCTCACCAGGTTCGCGCAGGTGCACGGCATCAAGCTCTTCACGGGGCGGGCCGGTTCGGCGACCTGGTTCGACTGCAACTGCATGCACGGGTCGGGTGACAACATCACCCCGTTCCCGCGGTCGAACGTCTTCATCGTGTTCAACAGCGTGGAGAACGCGGCGGTGGAGCCGTTCGCGGCACCGGTGCGCCGGCCCGACTTCATCGGGGCCCGGGACTTCACACCGGTCAGGTGAGCCGTGCCCGACCGGGGGTCCGGGTGGTGTCCCCCGGGGAACGCGGCATGGGGCCCGGGACTTCACACGGGACTTGGCGCCGGTGAAGTGACGTACGGCTGATGGGGCGGCACCCTCGCTGAGAGTGCCGCCCCTTGTGCGCCTACAGCCGGGAAAGCGCCGCCCACCGCTCCGGTACGCCGAGGCTCCCCGGAGGGCCGAGGTTCAGCCGGACAGGACGTCGAGGAGCCGGTCCACGTCCGCGGGTGTGTTGTAGAGGTGGAAGGCGGCCCTCAGGTTGCCCGCGCGGTCGGACACCTCGATCCCGGCGCGGCTCAGCTCCGGCTGCCGGTGGCCGAGTCCGGGCACCGACACGATGGGCGAGCCCGGCGCGGGCACCGGCGCCACGCCGAGGGAGGCGAGTCCCGTGCGGAAGCGGTCGGCGAGCGCCAGGTCATGGGCCCCTACGGTCTCGACGCCGATCTCCTCGATCAGGGCGAGGGAATGCCGGGCGCCCGCGTACGAGAAGAGACTCGGGCTCTCGTCGAAGCGCCGTGCGGAGTGGGCGAGCTCCTCGACCGGGCCGTAGCAGGAGTCCCGGGGGTGTTCACCCGCGACCCAGCCCGCGAAGAGCGGGGTGAGCCCGCCGAGGTCCTCCGGGACGACGAGGAAGGCCACGCCGCGCGGGCAGACGAGCCACTTGAAGGCGACGGAGGTCGTGTAGTCGTACGCGTCGGCCTCGAACGGCAGCCAGCCGGCGGCCTGGGACACGTCGATGTACGTACGGGCGCCGTGTGCCCGCGCGGCCTCGCGGATCGCGGCCAGGTCGGCGACCCGCCCGTCGGCGGACTGCGCGGCGCTGACCGCGACGAGTGCCGTGCCGGGCCGCACCGACTCGGCGACTCTCTCCAGGGGGACGGTGCGCACCTTGAGGTCCCTGCGGACATGGAAGGGGTTCACGGTGGAGCTGAAGTCGGCCTCGGCGGTGAGGACTTCGGCGCCCTCCGGCAGCGAGGCCGCGATCAGCCCGGTGTAGACGGCGACCGAGGCCCCGGCCGCGACGCGGTGCGCCGGGACGCCCATCAGCCGCGCGAAGGAGGCCCGGGCCGCCTCCACATCCGCCGACATGTCGGCGGGCTGTCCACCGGCCACGGAGCCCACGGCGCTGCGCATGGCGTCGAC
>CBFGQM010000062.1:0-19170 GCA_965650905.1 uncultured Streptomyces sp.
AGCCGGAGGCCGTACACCGGTACTTACGTCGATGGGGGCGCCCGCACTGTGCCAGTGCGGGCGCCCCCATCGGCGTATCACCGCCCGAGCTTCTGGAACCGCCGCACCGCGAGCAGCACGAAGATCGCTGTGAGGATCAGCGGCCACCCGCCCGCCATCAGCAGCGCGTGCTGCTCGATCCACCCGTCACCGCTTCCGACGGGCGTCCCGAACAGCTCACCCGTGGCCGTGGCCGTCGACGAGATCGGGTTCCAGGCCGCGACGAAGCCCAGCCAGTCCGGCATCAGCTGCGGGGCGACGAAGATGCTGGAGATCATCGTCAGTGGGAAGGCGACAGCGAAGAGACCGCCCGCCGCCTCCGGATTGGGCACCAGAAGCCCCAGCCACACGCCGAGCCAGATCAGCGCGAACCGCAGCCACAGCAACAGTCCGAAGGCGAGCACGAAGTCGAGTCCGCCGTCCGGTCGCCACCCCATGGCGACCGCGGTGAGCATCAGGATCGTCAACTCCCCGCAGGCGACGATCAGATCGGTGACGCCGCGCCCGGCGACGACCGCGGACGGGGCCATGGGCATGGAGCGGAAACGGTCGATGACGCCCTTGGTGGAGTCGTAGACCACGAGCGTCGCGGTGTTGATGAAACCAAAGGCCATCGTCATCACGAACATGCCCGGCATCAGGAAGTCCCTGTAGTCCCCGCCTCCGGGCACCTTCATCGCGCTTCCGAAGACATACCCGTACAGAAGGACCGACAGGATCGGGAAGCCCAGCTGCCAGGCGATGTCGATGGGCTGGCGCTGGTAGTGGGTGAGCCCGCGGCGCACGATGTTCCAGCAGTCTGCGAGGGCCCACGCGGCGCGCCCGCGGGTTTTCCGCTGGGTCAGGTCCACGGCACTCATGCCGCCTCCTCCTCCTTCTCGGTCCGGTGTCCGGTCAGGCGCAGGAAGACGTCGTCGAGGCTCGGCCTGCGCAGCCCGATGTCCTCCACCCGGACGCCCTCGTCCTGAAGGGTCCGCGCGACCTCGGTGAGCGCCGAGACCCGGTCGGTGACCGGTGCATGCACCTTCAACTCCGTCTCGTCCGCCTCCGGTTCGCCGTCCGCCACCCGGGCGACGACCTTCACGGCGCGCGGGATGTCGGCGCGCTCTGCGACGACGACCTCGACGCGGTCGCCGCCGACCGTGTTCTTCAGCCCGTCCGGGGTGTCGTCGGCGATGGCGCGGCCCTGGTCGATCACAGTGATGTGGGAGGCGAGCTTGTCGGCCTCCTCCAGGTACTGGGTGGTCAGCAGGACGGTCGTGCCGCCCGCGACCAGCGTCCGTACGGAGTCCCAGACCTCACCGCGGCTGCGGGGGTCGAGCCCGGTGGTCGGCTCGTCGAGGAAGAGTACGGCCGGGGCGAGGATCATCGAGGCGGCGAGGTCGAGGCGCCGCCGCATGCCGCCGCTGTACTTCCCGACGCCCTTGTCGGCCGCGTCCACCAAATCGAACTGCTCCAGCAGCTCCCCGGCCCGCAGCCGCGCCCGCCTGCCTCCGAGATGGAACAGCCGGCCGAACATCTCCAGGTTCTGCCGCCCGGTCAGCACCTCGTCCACGGCGGCGTACTGGCCGGTGAGGCCGATCCGCGCCCGTACCTCCCGCGGCTGCCGTGCCACGTCCAGGCCCGCCACCTGCGCCCGCCCGCCGTCGAGCCTGAGGAGCGTCGCCAGGATGCGGACGGCGGTGGTCTTGCCCGCGCCGTTCGGCCCGAGCAGGCCGTGCACCGTTCCCTCCCGGACCGCCAGGTCGAAGCCGTCGAGGGCGCGCTTCTCCCCGTACCTCTTCTCGAGCCCCTCAGAACCAGGGGCAGCCCTTGAATGCGCTGCGGGACTCAGGGCGCTCGCCGGAACAGCCGCTTGAGCCCGTAGACGACGAACCCGACGGCGAGAGCGATGGCGCCCGCCGTGACATTGCCGTTCACATTCTCGCCGTCTCGCTCACCGTCGGCCGACGAACCGCCGCCCCCAGCCGGTGACTTACCGCCCTCGGCACCACCACCCGGCACGTCGCCGGGCTCCACGGAGCTCCCCTCCCCCTCGCTCCCGTACAGCAGCGTGGACCCGTCGGGTGTGTAGGTCATCGACTCACCCTGCCCCTGGAGCGGCACGCTCAGTCGGCCCTCCCGCTTCAGCTTCCCGCCGTTCCAGTCGTACGCGATCCCGCCGAAGTAGCCGCGTACGGCGAGCGTCTTGCCGTCGGGCGAGAAGGCGCCGTCGGTGACCCAGAGGTCGATGTCGGCCATGCGCTTGAAGACGTTGGTGCCCTGGGCGCTGAGCGTCGCGGGCTGCTCGTACAGCCCGCCGCCGCCCTCGTTCTTCGAGACGATGTAGACCTTGCCGGTCTTCGGATGCACCATCAGCGCCTCCGCGTCCCGGGCCCCGTCCGCGTACTTCACGACGTACTGCGTGGCGCGGACCGTCTGGTCCTTCAGCTCTTTCGGCTCGGGCAGCTCGTAGATCCACACATGGGACCACTTGCCGCCCAGGTTGTCCCCTGTGTCACCGACATAGAGGTGACCGTCGGGCCCGATGGAGACGGCCTCCACGTCTCGGGGGGAGCCCACGCCCGCCATGGTGATCGTCGCGACGGTGTCACCGGTCCGGCTGTCGACGGCGTAGAGGTAGGCACCGTCGTCGCTGTCGTTGTGGGTCCAGTAGATGCCCGGGTGGGCACGGGAGGCGGCGAGCCCGCTGGACTCGGTGATCCTCGGGTCCTTGATCGTGAACCCCTCGTCCCCGTCGTCCCCGTCGGCGGCGAGGGCGGGCGCGCCCAGCGCGATGACGGCGAGCAGGGCTCCGGCGAGGAACGACAGCGAACGGCGCATGCCCCAAGCCTGCCATCCCCGCCACTTCGCGCCACCCCCACCGTCGTACGACGTCAATCTCGCCACATACGACCGCACCCACCCGAACGCGGACGGCGAGCACAAGATCGCGGGCACGTTCGCGGGAGCGATGTACCGGGCCTTAGGAGTGGGAGCGCCGTACCAGGCCGAAACCGGCTGACCGAATGCGCCGGTCGTGGTCTCCCGGCGCCGCGCCGCCGGGAGACTTGCCTGGAGCGCACTCCACCCCGTTGGCTGAGGACCATGAGGTACACGCAGCTGGGACGCACAGGACTCAGGGTCAGCCGGATCGTTCTCGGGACGATGAACTTCGGGCCGCAGACCGACGAAGCCGACAGTCACGCGATCATGGACGCGGCCCTGGACGCGGGGATCAACTACATCGACACGGCCAATGTCTATGGATGGGGCGAGAACAAGGGCCGCACGGAGTCAATCATCGGGAACTGGTTCGCCGAGGGGGGCGGGCGGCGCGACAAGGTCGTGCTCGCCACCAAGGTGTACGGGAACATGGCCACCGACGGCGACGTCTGGCCCAACCACGACAAGCTGTCGGCGCTCAACATCCGGCGGGCGGTCGACGCCAGCCTGAAGCGGCTGCAGACCGACTACATCGACATCTACCAGTTCCACCACGTCGACCGCGCCACTCCCTTCGAGGAGATCTGGCAGGCGATCGACGTGCTGGTGCGGCAGGGAAAGATCCTTTACGTGGGGTCGAGCAACTTCCCCGGCTACAAGATCGCCCAGGCCAATGAGATCGCCGCTCGGCGCGGTGGCACCTTCGGGCTCGTCAGTGAGCAGTGCCTCTACAACCTCGCCGAGCGCCGAGCCGAGATGGAGGTCGTTCCGGCCGCGCGGGAGTACGGGCTGGGAGTCATCCCCTGGTCGCCGCTGCACGGCGGGCTCCTGGGCGGCGTCGTCAGGAAGGAGTCCGAGGGCGGTCGCCGGGCGAGTGGCCGGTCCGCCGACGCGCTCGCCAACAGCACCGTACGCGCCCAGGTCCAGGCGTACGAGGACCTGCTGGACAGTCACGGGATCGAGCCCGGCGAGGCCGCCCTGGCCTGGCTCCTGACCCGTCCTGGCGTCACCGGACCGATCGTCGGACCGCGCACCGCCGAGCAGCTCGACTCCGCCGTACGGGCAACCGAGCTGGATCTGTCCGAGGAGCTCCTGGCGTCCCTGGACGAGATCTTCCCGGGGCCGGGGCCGTCCCCGGAAGCCTTCGCCTGGTAGGAGAGGTGGGGCAGGAGCAGCCGGCACGTCGTGGGTGGCCGGGCGCGGCGCCCCGGCGATGCCCTGGGCTCGGCTACTGTCCGAGCGCCGCCGCCAGCGCCACCACGACGAACATCAGCACGAGCACACCGGCCATGATCCGGTTCCGGGTCTTCGGGTCCACGGCATCGAGCGTAACCGGCCGCTCTCAGGCGCCCGCGCCAAGGGCCCACCGGGCGAGCGTCTCGTAGCGGGGCTGCTCGCCCGGCACCCCCTCCCTGGGCAGACTGCTGCGCACCAGGCACAGCTCGCCCACGGTCCATGTCCGGCCGGCGAGGTCCTCCATCGAGGAGACAAACGGAGCGAGGTCCGCCTCCTGACGACTGCGGGCCAGCGTGAGGTGCGGCCGGTACCGGCGGTGCTCCGTTGCCAGTACGCCCGCTTTCCTCCCCGCCGCCTCCGCCCGCTCGGCGAGCAACCGCATGGTCCGTACGTCTCCCGCGGCGCCCACCCACAACGCCCGGCCCCCGAAACGGCCCCCGCCGCGCAGCGACAACGGGAACGGGTCGGTGCGCCGCGCCACGCGCTCCAGACGCGCCGACAGATCCGGTACGACCTCGTCGGCGACCTCTCCGTAGAAGGCGAGCGTGAAGTGCCAGCTGGGGCGGCCCGTCCAGCGCAGCGCGCCCGCTTCGGCCGGCTTCCGCAGGGCGGCCACCACCGAGGCCAGTTCACTGGTCACGTCCTCGGGCGGCAGCACGGCGGCAAAGAGTCTCATGGGGCCAGTCTCCCCGCTGTGCGCCTCACGCCCGAGACAAACCCGGTCAGGCGCGCGCTACGCCATGGTCGCCAACTCCCGCTCCCGCTTTCCCTCCCGCGGGACGAAGCGGATGTGCGGGTGGCCGTGGTGCCAGCCCACCGACAGACGCAGGCCGCCGACGCGGGCGAGGATCAGGCCTACCGTCGCCGCCGCCAGTGCCGAGACGAGGCCGCCGAGCGCGAAGCCGACACGGGCGCCGAAGGTGTCGGTGACCCAGCCGACGAGGGGAGCCCCCAGCGGCGTACCACCGACGAAGACCATCATGAACAGGCTCATGACGCGACCGCGCATGGCGGGGTCGGTGGCCAGCTGGACGCTGGAGTTGGCGGTGGTGTTGAGCGTCAGGGCCGCCATACCCGTGGGGATCATGAGCAGGGCGAAGAGCCAGTACGACGGGGACAGCGCCGCCGCGGCCTCCAGTACTCCGAACACCACCGCCGAGCCCACCAGGAACCGCAGACGGACCGAGGCCCGGCGGGCGCAGAGCAGGGCTCCGGTGACCGATCCCACCGCCATCAGCGTGTTGAGCAGGCCGTACGTCCCGGCGCCCGCGTGGAAGACCTCGTCGGCGAACGCGGTGAGCCAGATCGGGAAGTTGTAGCCGAAGGTGCCGACGAAACCGATGAGCACGATCGGCCAGATCAGCTCCGGCCGGGCGGCGACATAGCGCAGCCCCTCCCGCAGCTGGCCCTTGCCGGGCGGCACCCGCTCGACCTTGTGCAGCTCGCTCGTGCGCATGAGGAGCAGGCCGATGATCGGGGCGAGGAAGGTGAGGCCGTTGATGAGGAAGGCCCAGCCGCTGCCCACGGTCGAGATCAGGACGCCCGCGACGGCGGGGCCGATGAGGCGGGCGGAGTTGAAGTTGGCCGAGTTGAGGCTGACGGCGTTGCGCACCTGGTCGGGGCCGACCATCTCGGAGACGAAGGTCTGCCGGGTCGGATTGTCGACGACGGTGACCATGCCGAGCAGGAACGCGACCAGGTAGACGTGCCACACCTGCACCTGCTCGGAGAGGGTGAGCACGGCGAGCGCGAGCCCGCACAGGCCCAGCGCGCCCTGGGTGAAGAACAGCATCCGGCGCTTGGGATGGCGGTCGGCGATGACACCGCCGTACAGCCCGAAGAGCAGCATCGGCAGGAACTGCAGCGCGGTCGTGATACCGACCGCGGCCGAGGAGCCGGTCAGGCTCAGCACCAGCCAGTCCTGGGTGATGCGGGACATCCAGGTGCCGGTGTTGGAGACAATGGCGCCGGTGGCGAAGAGCCGGTAGTTCCGGATCTTCAGAGAGCTGAACGTCGACGACTTCGCGGACGGCTTCAGCCAGGCTGCCCGGGGCGCGGAAGGCTCCGGGGCGTCACGGGAATCAGGAGTCGCCTTCGCGGTGCCGGGGGTCGCGTTCGGGGTTTCGGGGGTGGCGTTCGAGGTTTCGGGGATATCCGGTCCCGGGGCGGAATCTGTTCCGGGTCCCGTACTCAAGGGTTTCCTCCTTCGGCGGTTGGACCAGGCGGCTGGACCAGGCGGCTGGATTACAGGTGCGCGAGCTTCTCCAGGACGGGGGCGGCCTCGCGGAGCTTGGCCCACTCGTCCTCGTCGAGGCGGTCGACCAGTTCGGCCAGCCACGCGTTCCGCTTGCGGCGGCTCTCCTCGAGCATCGCCTCGGCTCGCTCGGTCCGCGCGACGACCTTCTGGCGCCGGTCCTCGGGATGCGGCTCGAGACTGACCAGGCCCTTGGCTTCGAGCAGCGCGACAATGCGGGTCATCGAGGGCGGCTGCACATGTTCCTTGCGGGCGAGCTCGCCCGGCGTGGCCGTGCCGCAGCGGGCCAGGGTGCCGAGCACCGACATCTCGGTCGGGCTCAACGACTCGTCGACCCGCTGGTGCTTGAGTCGGCGCGAGAGGCGCATCACGGCGGATCGCAATGAGTTCACGGCGACAGCGTCGCCGCCATGGGTCAGGTCAACCATGTTCCTTAGAATAACTCATTACCCTCGCTAAAGACCACCGTAGGCCGACCAGTTGTCCGTGACCCCGGCCACGTCCCGTCACCCGTACGAGGTCCCGTACTCACGTCAGACCCGGCGCCGACGGAACATGGTGACGGACGCTGAGCCTTCGTCCACGAGGCCCGTGCGGACCTCGGGATCCTCCGGATCGACATCGAGAACACCCTCGTAAGCTGTGCACATGGCGAAGTGGACCCCCAAGCACGAGGCACCGGAACCCCTTGAGGGTCCCGTGGTCGCCACCATCACGGGCGGCACGATCCTCTGGTTCGTCCTCTTCGTGGCGCAGCTTCCCTTCTACGGCTGGTTCGACGACCACGATCGTCTGTGGTGGCTGTGGACCTGCCTGGCCGGGGCCGGTCTCGGCCTGATCGGCATCTGGTACGTACGGAAGCGGGACGTGGCGATCAAGAGGGACGCGGCGGCGAAGGCGGCCACCCCGGACAGCGACTCGGACGGCACCCCGGACGACGCCCCGGACGACGCCCCGGCGACGCCACGGACAGAGCCTCGGGAACGGCCCCGGAGATGACGACCCCGGTCACCGAGTGCAGGCACCCCGAACCGGTCACCGGACGACGTCAGGTGCTGCACGACCGCTTCCGCCCGGCTTCGAGCCACGGCATCTTCCCCTATCACTCCTCGTCCCACCCTGGTCGGATCTTTGCCGCACTCGGCATGTGAAGCCCTGTATCCCCCCGTACCGTCGACTGCATGACGCACATCGACGCGGGCGCCGAACTCGGTCCTGTGCACCCTGGGCCCCGCCCCGCCACGCGGACGAGTGGCCTGACCGCGTCCGAGGTCGCCGAGCGGTTGGCCCGGGGCGAGGTCAACGACGTACCCGTGCGCAGCAGCCGCTCCACGGTCGGCATCGTCCGCGCGAACGTCCTTACACGGTTCAACGCGATCATCGGCGTGCTCTGGGTCATCATGCTGTCGGTCGCGCCGATCCAGGACAGCTTGTTCGGCTTCGTGATCCTCGCGAACACGGGCATCGGCATCATTCAGGAGCTGCGCGCGAAGAAGACCCTGGACTCGCTCGCGGTGATCGGCGAGGCACGGCCGACCGTGCGCAGGGACGGCGTCGCGGCCGAGGTCAGCACCTCCGCGATCGTGCTCGGGGACATGATCGAGATCGGCCCCGGCGACAAGATCGTCGTGGACGGCGAGTGCGTCGAGACCGACGGACTGGAGATCGACGAGTCGCTGCTCACCGGTGAGGCGGACCCGGTCGTCAAGCAGCCCGGCGACCATGTCATGTCGGGCAGCTTCGTGGTGGCCGGGGGCGGCGCGTTCACCGCCACCAAGGTGGGACGCGAGGCGTACGCGGCGCAGCTTGCCGAGGAAGCCAGCCGCTTCACGCTGGTCCACTCCGAGCTGCGGTCCGGCATCTCCACGATCCTCAAGTACGTAACGTGGATGATGATCCCCACCGCGATCGGCTTGGTCATCGGCCAGCTCGTGATCAAGGACAACGACCTCAAGGACTCCGTGGCGCGGACCGCGGGCGGCATCGTCCCGATGGTCCCCGAGGGGCTGGTACTCCTGACGTCCGTCGCCTTCGCGGTCGGGGTCATCCGGCTCGGCCGGAAACAGTGCCTGGTGCAGGAGCTGCCGGCCATCGAGGGCCTCGCCCGCGTCGACACCGTCTGCCTCGACAAGACGGGCACGCTCACCGAGGGCGGCGTGGACGTCACCGAGCTGCGCCCGCTGAACGGCAGTGACGAGGCGTACGCCCGCAGGGTCCTCGCCGCGCTCGGCGCGTCGGATCCGCGGCCGAACGCCTCGCTGCAGGCGATCATCGACAACTACCCGGACAGCGAGGAGTGGCGGTGCGAGCAGGCGCTGCCGTTTTCGTCGGCACGCAGGTACAGCGGGGCGTCGTTCAGCGAGGGCGACGGCGAGTCGAGTACGTGGCTGCTCGGCGCGCCCGACGTACTGCTGCCCGCCGAGGCCGCGGCGCTCGCCGAGGCCGAGCGGCTCAACGAGGAGGGGCTGCGGGTGCTGCTGCTGGCCCGGGCCGTCAAGGACCTCGACGACCCGCGGGTCCGGGACGGCGCCCGGCCCACCGCGCTGGTGGTCCTGGAGCAGCGGCTGCGCCCGGACGCGGCCGACACGCTGCGCTACTTCGACGAGCAGAACGTACGGGCCAAGGTGATCTCCGGCGACAACGCGGTGTCGGTGGGCACGGTGGCCGGGAAGCTGGGGCTCACGGGGGACGTCATGGACGCCCGCCGGCTCCCCGCCGATCCGGGCGAGATGGCTCAGGCGCTCGACGCGAGCACGGTGTTCGGCCGGGTCACTCCGCGGCAGAAGCGCGACATGGTGGGCGCGCTCCAGTCGAACGGGCACACGGTGGCGATGACGGGCGACGGCGTGAACGACGTGCTGGCCCTGAAGGACGCGGACATCGGCGTCTCGATGGGCTCCGGCTCGGAGGCCACCCGGGCTGTCGCGCAGATCGTGCTGCTCAACAACAGCTTCGCGACGCTGCCCTCGGTGGTCGCGGAGGGCCGCCGGGTGATCGGCAACATCACGCGCGTCGCGACGCTCTTCCTAGTCAAGACGGTCTACTCGGTGCTACTGGCGATCCTGGTGGTGCTCTCACAGGTCGAATACCCGTTCCTGCCGCGGCACCTGACCCTGCTGTCCACCCTCACGATCGGCGTCCCGGCGTTCTTCCTGGCCCTGGCCCCCAACAAGGAACGGGCCCGGCCCAGGTTCGTCCGCAGGGTCATGCGGTACGCGATCCCGGGCGGCGCCGTCGCGGCGATGGCCACCTTCGCCACGTATCTGCTCGCCCGGGAGCACTACAGCGGGAGCGGGGCTCTGGACGCGGAGACGAGTGCCGCGACGCTCACGCTCTTCCTGATCTCCCTCTGGGTGCTGGCGATCATCGCCCGGCCCTACACCTGGTGGCGGATCGGCCTGGTCGCCGCGATGGGGGTGGGTTTCCTGCTCGTACTCGTCGTGCCATGGCTCCAGGAGTTCTTCGCGCTGAAGCTGGTGGGGACGGCGATGCCGTGGACCGCCGTGGGCATCGCGGTGGTAGCGGCGGCCACCCTGGAGTTCGTGTGGCAGTGGGTGAACCGCCGCTTACCCGCGTAGCGGTTCCCTCGTGCGTCCCGCTTACCTCACGTCCGGTTACTTCATGTCGCTCGCATCACGTCGCTTGCCTCGCCGGCGCTGCCCAGCGCTCTCTGGCACTGCCCTGTTCTCGGCGCTCTCGGCGCTCTCGGCGCTCTCGGCGCTCTCGGCGCTCAGTCGAACCAGCGGTCCCGTGCCAACTCCTCCGTCCGGGACGGGTCTTCGAGCAGCGCGGCGACCTCGAAGCGCCGCGGCCACTGTCCGGCCGCCCAGGCGAGGCCGGCGGCGACGCCCTCCAGGGTGGCGGCGTGCAGCACGCCGTCACGCGTGCGGCGCCAGTCGATCTCGACACCGTCGACGAACAGTTCCTCGTGTTCGACGTACGTCTCGGGGGTCGCCGGCCCCAGCAGCACGCGGACGGAGTACGGGACCTCGTGCTCGGCTCCCTCGCTGGTGACCTCGCCGGTCAGGGACTCGCTGAGCCGCCGCACCTGGAACAGTTCTGCGAGGTCGGCGGCGCGTGACGGCCGTACGGGAAGCAGTGGCACCCCGGCCGTGAACGGCAGCAGGTCCGGCGAGTCCACGACCACGGCGTCGGCCGCGTCCACCACCGTCACCTGCCCGTCGACGACGGCCCGCAGCTCGTCCGGCAGGGTCACCTGCTCCGGGTCGAGGTCGGCCAACGCCCCGTAGAGGCCGTGCAGTTGGGTCGTCGAAACGTGCCGGTCGGGATCGGCCAGGCGGTCGAGAAGTTCGGCCGCGCCGCCGGGCTCGTCGAGGAGAGCCGCGACCGAGGTGCGCACACCGAGGGCCCGCAGCACCTGCTCGTCCTCGAACCCGGTCGCGTCGGCGGCGTCGTACAGGCCGTGCAGCAGCGGATCGCCGCCTTCGGCGCGCAGCCCCGCCGGACGGCGGCCGTCGAGCACGGGATTCCCGCGCAACCACCAAGCGGTGTAGGACCGGACGATCTCGTGCGTACCATCCGGCAGCAGGACGCGGACCGGCTGGATGAGGGCGTCCCGCAGGGGCGGACGCGAGAGCAGAGCCAGGGCCTGCGGCCAGCGGTCGTCGTCGACCAGATCGAGATCCCGAACGGCGACGATCTCGGTGGCGACCGGCGGCACCGGCGTCTTTGGCAGCCGGTCGAGAACGTCCTCGCACCACACGTCGACGGCGTCGAGCAAGCCGGGGTCGTCGGGTTCGGCGAAGTCGCCCTCGCGCGGCTCGAGTTCGTCCGGGTCGAGGACGACATCGGTGGCGCGTACGAGAGTGAAGTTCGCCAGCACGCCGCAGGCGGCCAGCGGCTGCTCACCCCACCGCTCGGCCAACTCGACGTCGACGGCGGCGAGTTCGTCCTCCCGCATCACCTGGGCGAAAGGGCTGCCGGGCAGCACCAGTTCGCCGGCCGGGGCGAGTTCGCCCTCCTCGTCCGCGAGGGCGAGTGCGCCGAGCCAGGGCTCGTCGCCCGGTTCGAGGCCGGCGTCACGGACGAGGGCGAGGACGGTGTCCGCCAACTCCTCGGCGTCCGGGGCGTCCTCGTCCCAGCCGCCGTCGTCGAGGGAGGCGGCGACGGCGGCGCGCACCTGGGGCGTGGTGAGGACGGCGCGTGGCGTGGCGGGCAGGGCCCCGAGCTTCTCCAGGAGGGGATGGGCGGCGTCGGGGTGGGCGACCTTGAGGCCGAGGCGGGCGAGGATGTCGGACGGGCGTGCCCCCTGCTCGAACGAAGCCGAGAGCGCGGGGGACGCCGGGGTGCCGTCGGTGGTCGGCAGGAGGACCTGACGGGGCCCGATGGTGGTACGGCCGTCGGCGAGCGGCACAGGCAGCCCCGACAGCCGGTCCGGGTCGATCCCGGCGAAGCTGTCGTACAGCCGCCGCCACCAGTCCGGTGCCTTTTCCAGCCCCGCGAGCCGGTCGATCGCCTCGGTCAGCGGCAGCCGCGCGACGCCCAGCGTCCGCAGCTCCACCCGGCGTTCGAGTCCGGCGGGGAGGAGGCTGGGCAGCACCTCGGCGAGCACGCGTACGGTCTGGGAACCGGCGCCCTCGACGACCTCGGCGTCGCGGGGGCGGAGGGCTTCGGGCAGGTCCGTGTCCTCGCCGGGTCCGAGCGCACCCGGTTCCAGCGCACCCGGCCCGACCGCCGGTGGCAGGAACGCGGTTCGCGGCAGCCGGTCCAGGATCGCCCGACGCAGCGCACCGTCCAGCTCGCCCTTGCCGAGCGGGCCGGGCACGAGGTCGATGATCCCGGCCCCCACCGGCCGCCAGGCGGCGAGCAGTTCGGCGTACGCGTCGGCCGCGTGCTGCACGAGGAGGTCGGTCAGCGGGCCCGGGGCGGCATGGCGTCGGGTGGAGTCGAGGGGGAGAGAGGCGATGAGCAGAGCGGGCACCCCGAGGGGTTCGTCGCTGGGAGTGGGCGCGTGGACGACGGGGCTGGTGCGGGGGCGGGCGGGGGCGCCGCCGGCGTCGACGGGGACGGCCCAGGTGACGGACCAGTGCGGGCGCAGCCGCTCCTCGACGGGGCGGTCGGCGAGCAGCTCGGGGGCGAGGGAGCCGTGCGCGGAGACGGTGCGCCAGCGGGTCGTACCGTCACGGGAGTCCTCGACAGTGAGGATGCTCGCGCCTTCGCTCCTCCCCTCGCTCCCCCTTTCGTCCCCTCCTTCGTGCCGCAGCCGCAGCGTACGCACCCTGTCACCGCTCTCCACCACGACCTCCTCCAGGCCGGGCAGGGCGAGGAGCAGGGCGTCGTCGACCGAGTCCAGGAGACGCTCCGCGAGGTCCTGGGCCGCCGCGTCGCGCAGGGGCAGCATCACAGCGGTGTCGTACGGGTCCGGGGCGGTGCCCTCGGCGGCGAACGGCAACCGGAGCAACGGTACGTGGCCGTCGCGGCGGCGGAGCTCCTCGCCGAGGCCGGGGCTGTGGCGGGCGGTGTCCGTGGCAAGGCCGCGGGCCTCGGCGAGGGACCAGCGGACGCCGCCGTGGCGGCCGACGAGGGCGGGTTCGTCGGTCACGGCGAGCACGGAGGCGAAGCCGACGCCGAAGCGGCCGACCGCGCCTTCGCGGTCTTCTCGCTTGGCGGAGGCGCGGAGGGTGGACAGCGACTCGACGCCGGCCGCGTCGAGTGGAGCGCCGGTGTTGGCGGCGACGAGGACACCGCTGTGCAGGGTGAGCCGCAGGCAGCCCGGTACGCCGGCGCGGGCGGCGGCGTCGGCGGCGTTCTGCGCGAGCTCGACGACGAGGCGGTCGCGGTAGCCGCCGAGGACGAGTTCCTCCTCGGCGTTCGCGTCCTCGCGGAACCGCGCCGGGCTGGTCACCCAGGCGTCCAGCACCCCACGCCGCAGGCGCGCCGTCCCGAACGGGTCCGCACCCTCGGCTGCCGGCCGCACGAACTTGCTCACGGTTCAGTCTCCTTCTCCATGTGTACGGCCGCACGCGGTGCCGGTCGCCGCAGAAAGGTACCGCGTGGCATGTGCCTCCGGCGGTCGGCCGTCTCCGCCTGGTGGGGGGCGGGTGGGCGGGAGGTCAGGGGCCGTGTGCCGGTACGTCCAAGGCGAGGGCCCGGGCGTAGCCGCCGTGAGCGACGGGCGACAGGCGACGACGTACCCGCGCACGATGGTGTGCGGCTCCGCCGCGTGGCGCCATCAGCTTCGGACGGCCCGCGGGCGGGGTGCGACCCGGGTATGGGGGTCTGGGGGCCGGAAGGGCGTTGGGGAATGGAAAGCTCCCCACCAGCCCGCCGCTCAGGAGTGGCCGAACTCCGCCGACGACTCGTCCGTGGTCGCCGGGACCGAGCCGGAATCCGGGGAGGGTCGGAGGGGGAAAGGGTCCACCCGGGTCTCGTCGATGACCGGAGAGGCGGGGCGAGGGGGCCTGGGCATGACCGCCGCCTCCGAGTGACCCCCACAGCCGTACGCCAGCGACACCACATGCCCGTCCGCCGGCGAGAACTCGTTGGCGCAGACGCCGAACGCCTGACCCAGCGATCCGCCGACGCGGTTCAGGAAGCCGCAGCTGACGCAGGTGGCGGGGGCCGCCTGGGCCATCGCCGTCTTGGGCCCGTACGACTCCTCCCAGCGGTCGGCCGCCGAGTGCAGCCCGTACCGGGACAGGACTCGGGGCCGCCGCATACCCAGCTCCTCGGCGACCGACGCGATCGAGCCGCGGGAGGGGGTGACCGGCAGGTTCGCCGGCGTGCCGGCCGTCATCTCGACGTCCTCCGCCTCGACGAGCTCGACCATGTCCTCGGAAACGGGCGAGTTCGGCGCGGGCTCGTCCTCGCCGGAGAATCCGGGCTCCAGACGGAGGTCCTCCGCGTCCGTGGGGAGCAGGTCCCCCGGCCCCATGTCCCCGGGCCGGAGCCGCTCGCTCCAGGGCACCCACTCGGGAGCGAGGAGCGCGTCGGGCCCTGGCAGGAGGACCGTCTCGTCGAGGGTCACGATCTTCGCGCGCGAGGCCCGTGCGACGGTCACCGCCCAGCGCCACCCGCGGTACCCCAGCTCCCTGCACTCGAAGAAGTGCGTCACGACGCGGTCCCCTTCGGAGACGAGCCCGGCATGCTCCCCGACGACGCCGGGCGCGGCGGCCTCCTCGGCCGCGGCCCGGGCGAGGTCGACGGCCTCAGCGCACAGACGGTCAGGGGTGCGGCTTCGCGTTGTCGCGCTCACAGGTATCGCTTCTCTCCTACGCCGTCTCACGAGTGCGCCATCCCCGGCGGGGGTGCGGACGGAGCGGCTGGGGCCTCCCAGGCCTGTGAGGCACTGGAGGAGGGCCGCGTCGACGTCCGCGCCCGATGCACTCGGGCGCACCTACGCCATCCATTCTGCGGGATGACCGAGAGGCGCACGGCCGAGAACCACCACCGCGGGCGCGCTACGCACGCTACCCTCTCGCCGCCGCTCGGCACACACCGGCAGGAATCTTCGGCGCTCCGCGCCAGGTTTGCCGCTCCACGGTTCCGCTCCACGGTGCCAGTCGACGGGGTCCGCTCCACGGTGCCAGTCGACGGGGTCCGGTCGACGAGGTCCGGTCGACGGGTTCCGACAGGGCGAGCGGACTCCGGCACCCCAGTGGCCGCTATACGCGCGGTAACCGCCTACACCGTTCCAACAGGGGGCACTATGACGGAGTGGCAGACGCAAGGTCGCCCCGAGGTGCCGCCGGAATCCCTGGAGGTGGCGCCGGAGGGAGTCGTCGGACGAGCGGAGCGGGCCCGGTGCGCGGGGCCGTCCGGTCCCTCGGACGTGCCCTGCATCTGCCGTTCACGGGGACGGCGAGGGGAATCCGGAAGGCGACGCACGCCCATGGGGCGGGCGAGTCGGGGCTCGGCAAGCTGATCGAGCTGCACGGAGTGAACGGCGCGGGCGACGTCATGATCACCGTGGCGCTCGCCTCCACGGTGTTCTTCTCGGTGCCGACGGACGAGGCCCGCGGTCGCGTCGCCCTGTACCTGGCGATCACGATGGCCCCGTTCACGCTGCTGGCCCCGGTCATCGGCCCTCTCCTGGACCGCGTCCCGCACGGCCGCCGCGCCGCGATGGCGGGCGCGATGCTGGCGAGGGCCCTGCTCGCCCTGCTGCTCTCGAGCGCGGTGGTCACGGGCAGTATCGAGCTGTATCCGGCGGCGCTCGGTGTGCTGGTGGCGTCGAAGGCGTACGGCGTGGTCAGAAGTGCGGTGGTGCCACGGCTCCTGCCCCCCGGCTTCTCGCTGGTCAAGGCGAACTCACGGGTCACCCTGGGCGGACTGCTCGCCACCGGCGTCGCGGCGCCGGTGGCGGCGGGGCTCCAGGCGCTGGGTCCGCGCTACCCGTTGTACGGCGCGTTCGTGATCTTCATGGCGGGTACGGTCCTGGCGTTCTCACTGGCTCCGAAGGTCGACTCGGCGAAGGGCGAGGACAAGGCGCTGCTGGCGGCCGACGAGCAGCACCTGCACGGGCCCCACCTGAAGCCGCCACGGCGCCCGGGTCTGCGTACCGTCGGACCGGCGGTCACCCACGCGCTCGTCGCGAACGCGGCGCTGCGCGGTCTGTCCGGGTTCCTGATCTTCTTCCTCGCGTTCCTGCTGCGGGAGGAGCCGCTCGCGGGCCAGAGCGCGGCCGTCTCGCTCGCCATAGTGGGTGTCGCGGCGGGAACGGGCAACGCGCTGGGTACGGCGGTCGGTGCGGCGCTGAGATCGCGGGCGCCGGAGGTGATCATCGTGACGGTGATCGCGGTCGTGCTGGGGGTGGCGATCATGGCGGCGGTGTTCTTCGGGGCGTTCCTGGTGGCGGCGCTCGGCGCGTTCGCCGGGTTCGCGCAGGCGCTGTCCAAGCTGTCGCTGGACGCGCTGATCCAGCGGGACGTGCCCGAGCTGGTGCGTACGTCGGCGTTCGCGCGCTCGGAGACGTTGTTGCAGATGGCGTGGGTGGTCGGCGGGGCGATCGGGATCGCGTTGCCCCTCAGCGGCACACTCGGCCTCTCGGTGGCCGCCGCGATCGTCGCCACCGGCTGGCTCACCACGGTACGCGGCCTGCTACGTGCAGCCCACCGACGAGAGGACCGGCCCCGCGCCCGGGTGAACTGACAGCGACACCGCGCGTGACCCGACGGCGGCACACATCCCGCCGCCCGGCACCACAGGGGCACGAGAAGGCCACCACACGGGCACCACACGGGCACCACACGGGCACCACACGGGCACCAAGGGTCACTGTGACGGGGTGGCGGCCGCCACAGGTGACGGTGCCCGTGCATCGCAGCAGGGGGCGCGCGGCACCAGGCCAAGGCGACACGCGCACAGTCGGCAGGCCACAGGCGCCGACCAGGACGAAGCCGAGCCACAGCCGCGGGGGGGCAGGCGGCAGGCCACCGGCGCCAGAAACAGGTGGCAGCGTGCGCCGCAGGCGCAGGCCGCAGGCTCGGGCGGCCGGGCCGTCGGGCGGCACGCCACCCAACCCGACCTGCAAGGCGCCGGGCGCGCCCGATAGCCTTCGGCCATGACCTCCCTGCCCCGCGGCAGTGCCGCTACTGGACACGGCCTTGCGCGCCGTCGTCGCGCCGTCGCCGCCGTCGGCGCCGTTTCCGCCGGACTTCTCGTCCTGTCCGCCTGTGACAAGCCGACGCCGATGGCTACCGTCACGGTCGGCAAGAGCTCGATGAGCTCCGAGGCCGAGTGCTACAAGGACGGCAAGAACCTCGGTCCCGAAGAGGCGACCAAGTGCACCCTCAAGAAGGCATCGGGCTCGATCCGGGTCCCGCAGGGCGAGACGCTGCGCATCGGTGTCGACCCGGAGATCGCGGACGAGGGCTGGGCCCTGTGGATCAACGGGCAGCAGGTCACCCCGGCGTACAAGAAGACGTACTACTCGTTCCAGGGCGTGGACCTCTTCGCCGACCAGCAGGGCCAGGCCGCCCCGAAGACGCTGTACATCAGCATCGTCGAGCAGAACAAGTCCGGTTCGCAGTCCAAGGGCGTGTGGAACTTCAAGCTCGAGAACGCGGACGCCTGATCCGGATCAGCGGGAAGCCATGCGCATCCTCGTAGCCACCGCCGTTCCGGCCGAACGGGACACGGTTGCAGCGGCGTTCGCGTCCGCCACCCGCCGCGACATGTACGACGTGCTGGCCGCGGGCGTGGGCTCCGCGGCCGCCGCGGCCGCCACCGCGACGGCCCTCACCACCGCCGCCCGGACCGAAGCCCCGTACGGCCCGTACGACCTCGTCGTCTCGGCCGGGATCGGCGGCGGCTTCCAGCCCGATGCGCCCGTCGGCTCCCTCGTCCTCGCCGACGAGATCACCGTCGCGGACCTGGGCGCCGAAACGCCGGAGGGCTTCGTTCCGGTCACCGAGCTCGGCTTCGGGGCAGTCAGCCACCGTCCACCGGAAGCACTCGTACAAGAGATGGCGGCCGTCACGGGAGGGCGTACCGGCACGATCCTCACCGTCAGCACCGTGACCGGAAGCGCCGAGCGAGCCACCGAGTTGCGGCGGCGTCATCCGCGGGCGCTCGCCGAGGCCATGGAGGGGTTCGGAGTCGCGGAGGCCGCCGCCTCGCACGGCGTGCCCGTGCTGGAGCTGCGCACCGTGTCCAACCCCGTCGGCCCGCGCGACCGTGCCGCCTGGCGCATCGGCGACGCCCTCGCGGCGCTCGGCGAGGCCTTCGAAAAGATCGCGCCGGTACTGGAGAGTTGGAGGGCGCATGAGCCCGACAGGCCCCATAAACCCAAAGAGCCCGATGAGCCCGAAGAGTCCGATGAGTTCTAACAAGGACCAACCGCCCGCCGGCCTGGCACGGGCCCTCCGGATCGTGTACTCACCCTGCCCGAACGACACCTTCGTCTTCCATGCCTGGGCCCACGGCCGGATCCCGGGCGCGCCCGCTCCCGATGTGACCTTTGCGGACATCGATGTCACCAACGGCATGGCCGAGCGCGGTGAGTTCGATGTGCTGAAGGTGTCGTACGCCGTCCTGCCCTACGTCCTCGACGAGTACGCCCTGCTGCCGTGCGGCGGTGCGCTGGGGCGGGGCTGCGGGCCGCTGGTGCTGACGAGGGAGCCGGACGTCGACCTCACGGGCCGTACGGTCGCCGTGCCCAGTGAGAAGTCGACGGCGTATCTGCTCTTCCGCCTCTGGGCCGCGGACACCCTGACCGACGGGGTCGGCGAGATCGTGGTGCTGCCGTTCCACGAGATCATGCCGGCGGTACGGGACGGCAAGGTTGACGCGGGGCTCGTGATCCACGAGGCCCGCTTCACCTACCGGACCTACGGCCTGCACAAGCTGGCCGACCTTGGCGAACACTGGGAGCGGACGACCGGCCTGCCCATCCCCCTGGGCGCGATCATCGCCAAACGCTCCCTGGGACACAAGCGCCTGCGCCGCCTCGCCGAGTCCATCCGCACCTCCGTCAGCGCCGCCTGGGACGACCCGGAGGCCTCCCGGTCCTACGTCCTGGAACACGCCCAGGAAATGGACCCCAAGGTCGCCGACCAGCACATCGGCCTCTACGTGAACGAGTTCACGGCGGATCTGGGAGAAGACGGCTACGCGGCGGTTCGCGGGTTGCTCACGCGTGCGGCGGCCGAGGGGCTGGTACCGCCCCTCGGGCCGGGCGCGCTGAACTTTCCGTAGCCCTGCTGAACTTTCCGTAGCCCTGCTGAACTTTCCGTAGCCCTGCTGAACTTTCCGTA
>CBFGQM010000063.1:0-19129 GCA_965650905.1 uncultured Streptomyces sp.
TTGGCGTTAAGCCGCCTTATCCACAACCGCCATTAACCCATATAACCCGCGCCGGCGTTTGCCAAAATTTGGCAAACGCGCGGCCGCAGTGTCGCTCCGTCGACAAATCTCTCACTCAGGCATCACAGGCCTCAGTGTTTAGGGACAGGTCAGAACAGGGCCCGAGCCAGAGCCCGTCGCGCCGCCGCCACACGCGGGTCGTCGGCGCCGACCACTTCGAACAGCTCGAGCAGCCGTAGCCGCGCGGCGTCCCGGTCGTCACCCGCCGTACGCGCCACCGTGTCGACAAGCCGCCCGAAGGCGTCCTCGACATGACCGCCCACCAGATCCAGGTCGGCGGCCGCGATCTGCGCCTGTACGTCACCGGGCCTCTCGGCGGCGACCTCGCGTACCCGCTGCGGATCGGCGTCCCGCACGCGCTGCAGCAACTCGGCCTGGGCGAGGCCCAGTCTGGCCTCCGTGTTGCCCGGGTCGTCACTCAGCACGTTCTTGTACGCCTGCACCGCGCCGCCCAAGTCCCCCGCGTCCAGGGCCTGTACGGCGGCTTCGAGCAGCGCGTCGTACGGTCCGGCCGGCACCTCGGGAGCCGCCGGGGCCTCGCTCGGCTGCGCGTCCGGATCGACCGTCAGGCCGGTCAGTCCGAAACGCTCCTCGGCGACCTGCACGAGCTGATCCAGGGTTCCCCGGATCTGCGCCTCGGGCGCGGCGCCCTGGAAGAGCGGCAGGGCCTGGCCGGCCACCACCGCGAAGACGGCCGGGATCCCCTGGACCCCGAACTGCTGCATCAGCATCTGATTGGCGTCGACGTCGATCTTGGCGAGGACGAACCGGCCGTTGTACTCGGCGGCGAGGCGCTCCAGGAGAGGGCTCAGCTGCTTGCACGGCTCGCACCACTCGGCCCAGAAGTCGACGACGACGGGCACCTCGGTGGAACGCTGCAGGACGTCACGCTCGAACCCCGCCTCGTCCACATCAACAACAAGGCTCGCGGCGGAGACTGCGCCCCCACCGCCCTGCTGCGCCGCTTCGGCGCGCGCCTGCTCCGCCTTCGTCTTGGCCTCCTGGGCCGCCTTCACCGCGGCGAGGTCGACGACTCCGCTCATGGACATGTTCCGTGGCTGCATGACTCCATCCTCCCCCCTACGCGCGCACACGTGAAAAGCAAGGTGGAAGCCGAGCCTGCCGCGTGACGCACGCTTTCGCCACGAGTCGTGGCGAAACCGCCTCGGGGACCCCCGAGACACCATGCGGCGCCCCGCCTCGGCCCCCCGCGCACAGGCCGCCCCCGCCGGGCCGCAGGTATTTTTGCACGGCATCACGGAAGGCCCGTGATGTCAAAACCCCGCCGGCTCCGTGTACACGCCCCACTCGTCCCGCAGGGCGTCACAGATCTCCCCCAGCGTCGCCTCCGCACGGACGGCGCGCAGCATCGGCTCGATCATGTTCGAGCCATCCCGCGCGGCCGCCAGCATGGCCGACAGCGCCTCCCGCACAGCCACGTCGTCCCGCCCCGACCTCCGCTCGGAGAGCACCCGCACCTGCTCCCGCTCCACCTCGTGGCTGACCCGCAGGATCTCCAAGTCACCGGTCACGGACCCATGGTGGACGTTCACCCCCACGACCCGCTTTTCCCCCTTCTCCAAAGCCTGCTGGTACTGGAACGCGGACTCGGCGATCTCCCCGGTGAACCACCCGTCGTCGATGCCCCGCAGAATCCCGGACGTGATCGGCCCGATGGGATGCCGCCCGTCCGGATGCGCCCGCAGCCCCCGCTCCTTGATCTGTTCGAAGATCCTCTCCGCGTCGGCCTCGATCCGGTCGGTCAGCTGCTCGACGTACCAGGAACCGCCCAGCGGGTCGGCCACATTGACGACTCCCGCCTCCTCCATCAGCACCTGCTGGGTGCGCAGAGCGATCTCCGCCGCCTGCTCCGACGGCAATGCGAGCGTCTCGTCCAGCGCATTGGTGTGCAGCGAGTTCGTGCCGCCCAGAACCGCCGCGAGCGCCTCAACCGCCGTTCGTACGACGTTGTTGTACGGCTGCTGGGCCGTCAGCGAGACACCGGCGGTCTGCGTGTGGAAGCGCAGCCACTGCGCCTTCTCGGACCTGGCGCCGTACACGTCCCGCATCCACCGCGCCCAGATCCGCCGCGCCGCACGGAACTTGGCGATCTCCTCGAAGAAATCGACATGCGCGTCGAAGAAGAAGGAAAGGCCGGGGGCGAACACCTCCACGTCGAGCCCGCGGCTCAACCCCAGCTCGACGTAGCCGAATCCGTCCGCCAGTGTGTACGCCAGCTCCTGCGCGGCCGTAGACCCGGCCTCCCGGATGTGGTAGCCGGAGACGGACAGCGGCTTATAGGCGGGGATCTTCGACGCGCAGTGCTCCATCAGGTCGCCGATGAGCCGCAGATGAGGCTCGGGCTGGAAGAGCCACTCCTTCTGCGCGATGTACTCCTTGAAGATGTCCGTCTGGAGCGTGCCGTTCAGCACGCCCGGGTCGATGCCCTGCCGCTCGGCCGCGACGAGGTACATACAGAAGACCGGGACGGCGGGTCCCGAGATCGTCATGGACGTCGTGACGTCACCCAGCGGGATGTCCTTGAAGAGGACCTCCATGTCGGCGGCGGAGTCGATCGCGACCCCGCAGTGCCCGACCTCGCCGAGCGAGCGCGGATCGTCGGAGTCACGCCCCATGAGCGTGGGCATGTCGAAAGCCACGGACAGGCCGCCCCCGCCGTTGGCGAGGATCGTCCTGTAGCGCTCGTTCGTCTGCTCGGCGTTGCCGAATCCTGCGAACTGCCGGATGGTCCACGTCCGCCCTCGATAGCCGGTCGCGTAGAGCCCCCGCGTGAAGGGGTACTCACCGGGCCAGCCGATCCGCTCGAACCCGTCGTAGGTGTCCCCGGGCCGAGGTCCGTACACCGGCTTCACCGGATCCCCGGAGAGCGTGGTGAAGTCGGCCTCGCGCTTGCGTGAGGCGTCGTAACGGGCCTGCCAGCGTCGGCGGCCCTCTTCGATGGGGTCAGCGTCCATCCTTCGAATTTACTAGGACGTCCTAGTACATGTCGACGGCAGACCGCCACAGATCACACCTGTGGCGGTAGCGCCTACGCCTCGGCGACCGCGGCCGGGTCGTCCACGACCCTGGCATCCAGCTCGTGGCTGACCTTGCGCTCCACGAAGAACGCCGCGGTCGGAAGGGTGCCCGCGAGCAGCACCCAGACCTGCTTGCCGACCGGCCACCTCGCCTTGGCGCCCAGATCGAAGGCGAAGACGAGATACACGACGTACAGCCAGCCGTGCGCGATGCCGACCACCCGCGTGAAGTCGGCGGCGCCGTCCATCTTCAGCACATACTTGGCGATCACCCCGAGGGTCAGCAGAACCAGCAGCACACCGGTGATGTAGGCCATGACGCGGTAGCGGGTCAGCACGCTTTTTTTCATGGGCACGAGCGTAACCGGCGGTTTCGTACGATCTTCGGGCGCCCCCGAGGGGTACCGGCAGGGCGCACGCATACGAGCGGAACGCCCTATTCCTTGTCGAAGTCGTGCGCGGCGACGCGCAGCGGCCGCAGCATCGCGAAGATCTCCCCGCACTCCTCGGCGTCGTACACCCCGAGCCCGAAGTCCATCGCCATCAGGTCGTGGGTGGCCGCTTCGCAGACCTCGCGGCCTTTCTCGGTGATGGAGGCGAGCGTGCCGCGCCCGTCGCTGGGGTTGGGCCGCTTGGCGACGAGCCCTGACCTCACGAGCCGGTCCACGGTGTTCGTGACGGACGTCGGGTGCACCATGAGCCGCTCGCCGATCTTGGACATCGGCAGCTCGCCCGCCTTGGAGAAGGTGAGCAGCACGAGCGCCTCGTAGCGTGCGAACGTCAGTCCGTACGGCTTGACCACCGCGTCGACCTCGGCCAGCAGGATCTGCTGCGCGCGCATGATCGAGGTGATCGCGGCCATGGAGGGTACGTTCCCCCAGCGCTGCTTCCAGTGTTCGTCGGCGCGGGCGATGGGGTCGAAAGGGAGACTGAGCGGCTTCGGCACGGCAAGGACCCTACCGGCCGGTCATATCGCGGTCAGCCCCCGTCTCGCGCTTCGGTCCCCGACCAGGCGGGCCCGCCCCTTTCCCGACCCGCCCCTTCCCGCAGCCGGGGGCTGCGCCCGGTGCTTGGATGGCAGCGGGCCGTGCGGGCCGACAGGGTCGGCCGGCCGACTTCCTCACCGGTGCCAAGCTGGACGAATTCGACGTCACGGCGTAGGGAGTCGTCATGGGGCAGTGTCCGCAGTGCGGCGGCAGCGCCCAGCCAGACCCGGAACACTCCGGAGTGATGCGCTGCCTATCGTGCTGGCACGTCTGGACACTGCCCCGTGAGCGCTCCTGCCCCGACTACCGACCGATGCTGATCACTGCGCAAGCTCGGACGGTTCTCCAGGAAGTGCCGGAGCCGTAGCCGCTGGGTGCGGTGCATGGGCAGGGCGTCAATCTCGCTGAGGTCCACGAATCGCGCTTCTGTGGACTCGTCGGAGACTGTCAGCGATCCGGCCACGATGCGCTCGTTAAAGCACACGTTGAATTGCCGCCGTACTTCTCCGTCGCTGTACGCGATGACGTGGCGGGGGTCTGTGTACGTGCCGACAAGCCCGTGATGTTTCCGGCAGGGTGAAGTAGAGCCAGTGCGGCAGCAGGCATGGGAGCCACTGTTTCGGCAACGGAATCGGGAGCCAGTCTGTATGACGTTGTGCAACATGCCGCTTTCGGCGTAATAGGCAGGTTGGACTGTTTGGCCGCGCCACTCTGTGCGGGTTGATCACGGTCGTGTCAGGAGACTGTGGGTGCATAGATCGCATGAGTGGCTGTATGAGCGGATCCGCCGGGACAAGCGGCAGAACCCGGAGATGTCGGGGCGGGCTTTGGCCCGATGCTGATCGAGGTGCTGCTGTTGCATCGGCAGCTGCCCGCTGATGCAGTCGTGGCGGGCATGGCCACTGTCTTGAAGGTTGGCTCCGTCAGCACCGACCTGGTGGCCATCGAAACCCGCAAGGCCGTGGAGATGCGGGAGGCGGAGGATGTCGGCGATGAGCCGGATGGCGACGGCGGGCACGACGAGCAGGCAGGCGAGGCCGCCTATGACGATAAGGCTGACGGCGCAAAGGTGATCTCGCTGCATGCGCGGCTGCCGCCGGACGTGCGCACGGCGCTGCCGGACATAAGCAAGTACGACCGGCCGCTGAAGCCGGCCACCACCCAGGCGCCGAGGAAGGGCACGAGCTCATGACTCCCACCAAGACCGCCGAGGCCACCGGGGAACGGGTGGTGCCGGCGAGGATCTCGCTGCCGGGCGACCCGGAGGACGCGCTGATCGATGAGGCATGCCGCGACCTGCGCCTGCCCGCGTTCCGTGAGCGGTTTGTCGGGATCGCAGGCACTGCGCGGCGTGGGCAGGCGTCCTGCAGGCAGTTTCTGCCGGAGTTGTTGCAGATCGAGGTCGCAGACCGGGAGGTGCGCCGGCAGCAGAGGCTGGTGCGGGCGGCGAAGTTCCCTCGGGCCAAACGGCTGGAGGACTTCACTTTCGAGAAGAACCCCGACGTTCCTCCCGAGCTCATCGGTGAGCTGAAGAACCCGGCCTGGGCGGCCGAAGGCCAGCCTCTGGTCCTGATCGGTGACAGCGGCACGGGCAAGAGCCGTCTGCTGATCGGTATCGGTACAGCGGTCACCGAAGCGGGTCTGACGGTCCGCTACACCACGACCTCGGCCCTGGTGAACGAGCTCGCCGAGGCGGACGCGGCCAAGTGCCTGTCCGGTGTGATCGCCCGCTACAGCAAGGACGACCTGGTGTGCCTGGATGAGTTCGGCTACCTGAACCTGGACAAGATGGGCGCCAAGCTGCCGTTCCAGATTTTCACCGAGCGGGAGGAACGCAAGGCCACCGCGGTGGCCTCCCATGCCCCGTTCAATGAATGGGACAAGACCTTCACCGACCCACGTCTGTGTTCGGCGATCGCTGACCGGCTCACCTTCAAAGGCACGCTGATCCAGACCGGCACCGACTCCTACCGGCTGAAGGCCACCGAGAACGAGCACCGCTCCGCCAAGCGATCGTGATGGCGGATGGCAAGGAGGAGGACGGACCGCAGCGGCCGCCGCGCTCTGACCGGTTTCAGCGTCTGGATGCCGAGTTGGGCCGGATCGATGAGCAGCTGCGCGCTCTGGCCGCCGCCAAGGAACGGATTCAGGGTCTGTTGGACGCGGTGGTGGCCATCACCCGGGAGGTGGAGCTGCCCGCGGTGCTGCAGCGCATTGTGACCACCGCCATGGACTTGGTCGGCGCCCGCTACGGGGCGCTGGGAGTTCTTGACGAGTCCGGCGAGTATCTGGCGCAGTTCATGGCTACCGGACTGTCCGAGCAGGAACGCGCGGCTCTGGTCGAGGTGGGGTTTCCTCGCGGTCTGGGCGTGCTCGGACACCTGATCCGCCACCCCGAACCCGTGCGGATCGACGACATCTCCTCTCACCCGGCCTCGGTCGGGTTCCCGCCCGGTCACCTGCGCCTGCGCACCCTGCTGGGCGTGGCCATCAGCGTCCGCGGGGAGATCTACGGCGACCTCTATCTCTCCGAACGACGCGACGGGCAGCCCTTCGACATCCACGACGAGGGCATCGTCGTCGCCCTGGCCGCCGCCGCCGGTATCGCGATCGAGAACGTCCGCCTCTTCGAACAGGTCCGTGCCGGATCCGAACAGTTCCAGCGGCGTTTGCTGCCGACGCTGCCCGACATGCGGCCCTTCGACGCCGCCGTGTTCTACCGGCCCGCCGCCGAACCCCACCACTTGGGCGGCGACTGGTACGACGCCATCCTCCTTCCGGACGGCGCGGTGGCGGTCGTCATCGGCGACGTGGTCGGTCACGATCTGCATGCCGCCGCCGCCATGGCCTCCACCCGTCACATGCTGCGCGCCCTGCTGTTCACCCTGCGTACTCCGCCCAGCGCGGTCCTCGCCCAGCTCGATCGCACCCTGCAGGCCATTACCGACAACCCTGTCACCACCACCAGCCTGGCGCGCATCGAACCCGCGGGGGCTGCCTGGAGGCTGCACTGGAGTATCGCGGGCCACGTCCCCCCACTGCTGATCACCCCCGGTGGTCGAGCGGAATACCTGTTCAGGGAGCCCGGACTACCACTGAACGTCGACAGCGGGCAGCCCCGCCCCGACCACACCCACCACCAGCCCCCGGCGGCCACCGTGGTCTTCTTCACCGACGGCCTCATCGAACACCCCGACCACCCCATCGACGAGAGCCTGGACGAACTCGCCGAGCTCGCCACCACCAACGCAGCCCTGCCGCTGCAGGACTTCGTGCAGGCCCTGGCCGACCACCACCCCAGCGACGGGCACGACGACATGGCCATCCTCGCCCTGCGCACCCCGCACTGAAGCCGCACAGGCCCAGCGCTATGGCCGGCGCGGAACCGCCAGGGCGCGGCCCTGGGCGATCACCCCCAAGCCATCCCGGCAGAGACATTGCAGAAAGGTCGCGCAGATGAGTGGTGGCGTGGTGGATCCGGCAGGTGCGGCGGACGAGGAACGACTGGGCAAGGCCGAGGGGAAGCCTTCCCGATGACTGGTGCGAACCGCGGCAAGCTCCGGCGTGCCGGCATGACAGCCCTGCAGATCGGTGCCGTCGCCGCGCTGTACTACGCCTTGGGCAGGCTGGGGTTGCTCCAGCAGCTGGTGCGCGGCCAGGTCACACCGCTGTGGCCCCCGACCGGCATCGCACTGGCCAGCCTGCTCCTGATCGGCCCGCGCATCTGGCCCGGGATCGCTCTCGGCGCCTTGCTGGTCAACGTCCCACTCGGGCCATCGACCACCGCCGTTCTCGCGATCACGACCGGCAACACCCTCGCGCCCCTGTGCTCCTACGCGCTCCTTCGGCGCACCGGGTTCCACACCTGGATGAACCGCTTCCAGGACGCGCTCGCGCTGGTCTTCCTCGGAGCGTTCACCGGCACGCTCATCAGCGCGACGGTGGGCAGCAGCACCCTGCTCCTCGCCCATGCTCTGCACGCCGGCGGGTTCTGGCCTACATGGTGGGTCTGGTGGACCGGCGACGCGATGGGCGTTCTGCTGGTCACCCCACTGCTGCTCGTGCTCCGCTCGGCACGCTGGCCGAAGGACACACCACCATCCCGGTGGGGGGAGGGATCCCTGCTTGCGGCGGCCACCATCGGCGTCGCTCTCCTCGAAACCGCCCCCGTACCGCTGACCTTCCTTGCCTTCCCACTGCTGACCTGGGCGGCCTTCCGCTTCCAGCGCGCCGGAGCCGCCCCCTGCGCGCTGGCCGTCTCGACCTTTGTGATCGTCGCCGCCACCCGCGGGACAGGCCCATTCGCCGGTCACACCCTGCTCACCAAGATGATCTCACTGCAGGCATTCAACGGTGCTGCCGCACTGACCGCGCTGCTGCTCGCCGCAGCCATCACCGAGCGAAACCAGACCCAGGCAGAGATCGAGCAGGTCTGCAGGCGGCTTTCCGAGATGGTGGCAAGAACCGCGCGGGACCTCGGCGGCCCATCAGCACTTCCCGACGGCGACGAGCAGGAAGAAAACGGCGGACCCACTCGGCCGTCGTGATCAATCGACAGCACAGTCGTGTACGGGCAACGGCCCTCATCCACAGTGCGTCCCGGCCAGGCCCCATGCCGTCGAAAGACGCCACGAGAGACGGCGCAGGCAGAGAAGACCCGGATCCGCCGAACCACGCCTGTCAAGGCCCACAGTGCGTTATCTGTTCGGCGCTGAAGCAGAATGCGCCCCTCGCACCGTGACGACGGCTGAAGCAGCGACTACAAGGCTGTTCGGCTTCGGCGCATTCGGATCGTCGTCATACTCGGTCCGTGCCATGGATCAGCCTTCCCGTACGGGCGTAGCTGTGTCGCACACGACGTTGAAGCTCTCGGCGTGCGGTTCGGGAGCCCCCACTCGCGCACGACCCGCACAGCGTCGGCGACGTACTCACCCCCGTGCTCGCCGCCACCCAGTGGCGTCACGGAGAAGGCGACGATCACGCGTTGACGACTCCTTCCTTGCGGGCGCGGGACGCGATCACTGCGTCCTCGGACTCACGCTTGAGCCTGCGCTCCGCGAGGAAGCCGCCGCCCGGCAGGACGGAGAGGACGAAGTAGAGAGCGGCCGTCTTCAGCGACCACTTGGTGCGGTTCCAGGCGTCGGCCCAGAAGAGCACGTACAGGATGAAGAGGACGCCGTGGACCGCGCCCATCACGGGCACCGCGTTGAAATCCGTGGTCCGCTTCAGCACCGAGCAGACGAGCAGCAACAGGAACGAGATGGCCTCGGGGGCGGAGACCAGGCGGAGGCGGCGGATGGCGGAGGCGGTCTTGATGTCCACGAGTCACCTTCGGTGGCAGAGGCGGTAGGGGGTTCGAACGCTTTGTGAACGTACGCACAAGCGCTGCCCATTGTGGCACCTGGCGTCCGCCCTCCTCGGCCGGGGGTCGGGGTCCGTTCAAGGCCGGATCATCCCAGGGGACCTGTCCGTGACCACGCCCGGCGGTTACCTTCACACCGTGGCGATGTTCCGACTCCAAGGCAGCAAGGTGCTGGCCGTCGACATGACCGGCGAGGCCGTGAAGGCGAAGAACGGCTCGATGGTGGCGTACGACGGACAGATGGCCTTCAAGAAGATGAGCGGCGGCGGGGAGGGGATACGGGGCATGGTGACCCGGCGCCTCACCGGTGAGCAGATGACCCTGATGGAGGTGAAAGGGCACGGGACCTGCTGGTTCGCGGACCGGGCCAGCGAGATCAACCTTGTGCGGTTGCAGGGCGACAAGCTCTACGTCGAGTCGAGCAATCTGCTCGCGACGGACGCAGGGCTGCACACGGGTACGGCCTTCACGGGGCTGCGCGGCGCCTCGCAGGGCAACGGGCTCTTCACGACGACCATCGAGGGCCACGGCCAGGCGGCGATCATGTCCGACGGGCCGGCGGTGATCCTGCGGGTCAGCTCGCAGTACCCGCTGACGGTCGACCCGGGGGCGTACATCGCGCACCAGGGCGATCTGCGGCAGTCCTTCCAGTCCGGCGTGACGTTCCGCACATACGTGGGCGAGGGCGGTGGCGAGGCCTTCCAGATCCGCTTCGAGGGCGACGGGCTGGTCTACGTACAGCCCAGCGAGCGCAACACGATCGCAGGGGAGGTCTGATGCCCTTCCGCGAGGTCAACTCGAAGATGATCGAGGCCACGGTCGCACCGGGTCAGCGGCTGTTCAGCCAGCGCGGCGCGATGCTCGCCTACCGGGGCGAGGTCTCCTTCACCCCCAACTCGCAGGGCGGCCAGGGCGGGATCATGTCGATGATCGGCCGCCGGGTCGCGAACGAGGCGACACCGCTGATGACCGTGGAGGGCTCCGGCACGGTCCTGTTCGGGCACGGCGGCCACCACATCCAGGTGATCAACCTCACCGGCGACACCTTGTGCGTGGAGGCGGACCGGCTGCTGGCCTTCGACGGCACTCTTGAGCAGGGCACGATGTTCATGGGCTCGCAGGGCGGGGTCATGGGCATGGTCCGGGGGCAGGTCACCGGGCAGGGACTGTTCACGACGACCCTCACGGGTCACGGCGCGGTCGCCGTCATGGCGCACGGCGGAGTCATCGAGGTGCCGATCACCCCGCGGCGCCCCGTCCATGTGGACCCGCAGGCGTACGTGGCACACCACGGTGACGTACGCAACAAGCTGTCCGCCGCGCTCGGCTGGCGCGACATGGTGGGCCGCGGCTCGGGCGAGGCGTTCCAGCTGGAGCTGAGCGGCGACGGCGCGGTGTACGTCCAGGCCTCGGAGGAGAAGCTGTGACCGCCTACCCGGGTTCGGGCCCCGTGATCCACGATCCGATGACGCTCCCGTCGGACGACAACGTCAACAGCTACACCTTCTGCGTGGAGCTCAAGGGGAGCGAGTGGTTCCTGCAGAAGGGCAAGATGGTCGCCTACTACGGCTCGATGGAGTTCAACGGCATCGGGCACGGCCGCCTCGACCGTCTGGTGCGTACGTCGTTCCATTCGCCGCTGCACGCGAGCGACTGGGTCGTGGCCTCCGGCTCGGGCAAGATGCTGCTCGCCGACCGGGCCTTCGACGTGAACTCCTACGACCTGGACGAGGGCAACCTGACCATTCGCTCGGGCAACCTTCTGGCTTTTCAGCCAAGTCTCGCGCTCAAGCAGTCGATCGTGCCGGGCTTTCTGACGCTGATCGGGACGGGCAGGTTCGTGGCCGCATCGAACGGGCCGGTGGTGTTCATGGAGCCGCCGATCCGAGTCGACCCGCAGGCCCTGGTCGGCTGGGCCGACTGCCCGTCCCCGTGCCATCACTACGACCACGGCTACATGACGGGCGTCATGGGCGGTCTACGTGCGCTTACCGGGTTCGGCGGGGCATCCGGAGAGGAGCATCAGTTCGAGTTCGTGGGCGCCGGCACGGTGCTGCTGCAGTCCACCGAGACCCTGATGGCCGAGCAGGCCACGGGGGCGGCCCCGCAGCAGGCTGGGGTACCCGGTGGCGGCGCGGTGCCCGGCGGTCAGGGGCAGCGCTCCGGGCAATCCGGATCGCCGCGTCTTCCCGGACAGTTGGGCGACCTCCAGCGCCGCTTCGGGCTGTGAGCGGTAGTCTGCGGAGTGTGACATCGAACGCCTGCGCACCGTCACACGACTCTTATAAGTTCACCTTTCAACTTCTTAGGTAGAATGCATTTATGGAGACCGAGAGGGCCACACGCTGGCTGACCGATGCGGAGCAGTGCGCCTGGCGCACCCATCTGGAGGTCAACCGGCTGCTGACGTACCAGCTCGAAAGAGACCTCCAGCCGTACGGCCTGACGATGAACGACTACGAGATCCTGGTGAACCTCTCGGAGTCGAAGGGCATGCGGATGCGGATGAGCGACCTCGCCTCGGCGACGCTCCAGTCCAAGAGCCGCCTCTCGCACCAGATCACCCGTATGGAGAACGCGGACCTGGTGCGACGCGAGAGCTGCGAGTCGGACCGCCGTGGGCTGTTCGCCGTGCTCACGGACCACGGCCTGGAGACGATGAGGAAGGTCGCGCCTCATCATGTGGCGTCTGTGCGGCGGCACTTCATCGATCTGCTCCCGCCCGAGGCACTGGAAGAGCTCCACAAGTCCCTGTCGCCGATCGGGGAGCACCTGCGGGGGCAGCGCGGGCGCCCCTGACGACCGGGAACTGGCACCACGGACCCGCGACACGGGTACCGAGCTCGGGCAGACGTGCGGAATTTTCTCAGGGAGCGGGCGCCGAGACGGGTGCCTGCGTCAGGCCCGCCACCAGTTCGTCGGCCGCCCGGTAGGGGTCGAGCTCGCCGGTCACGATGCGCTCCGCCAGCGCGCTCAGGCGGCGGTCGCCGTGCAGGTCGCCGATGCGTTCGCGCAGCGCCGTGACAGCGATCGTCTCCACCTCGTGGGCAGCGCGGGCGAGGCGCCGCTCGGCGAGCACGCCGTGCTCCTCCATCCAGGCGCGGTGCTTCTCCAGGGCCTCCAGGACCTCGTCGACGCCCTCGCCGCGCGAGGCCACCGTCTTCACGATGGGCGGCCGCCAGTCGCCGGGGCCGCGGGACTCCCCGAGGCCGAGCATGTGGTTGAGCTCGCGGGCGGTGGCGTCGGCACCGTCACGGTCGGCCTTGTTGACGACGTACACGTCGCCGATCTCCAGGATTCCGGCCTTGGCGGCCTGGATACCGTCGCCCATGCCGGGCGCGAGCAGCACCACGGACGTGTCCGCCTGCGAGGCGATCTCGACCTCGGACTGCCCGACGCCCACGGTCTCGACGAGGACGACGTCGCAACCGGCCGCGTCCAGCACGCGGATCGCCTGAGGGGCCGCCCAGGCGAGTCCGCCGAGATGGCCGCGGGTGGCCATGGACCTGATGTACACACCGGGGTCCAACGCGTGCTCCGACATCCGTACGCGGTCACCGAGCAGCGCGCCGCCGGAAAACGGTGAGGACGGGTCGACGGCCAGCACCCCGACCCGCTTTCCCTGCCGCCGGTAGGCGGTCACGAGCGCGGACGTGGACGTGGACTTGCCCACGCCCGGCGATCCCGTGATCCCCACGACGTACGCGTTCCCGGCGAGCGGTGCCAGGGCCGCCATGACCTGGCGGAGCTGCTCGGACGCCCCCTCCACCAGGGAGATCAGCCGCGCCACGGCACGCGGCCGGCCCTCCCTGGCCCGGGCCACCAGCGTGGAGACGTCGTCCTGCATCACAGCTCCGTTCTGTGTTCGATTTTGTTCGCCTCCGGGGCGCTACAGCCCGTGCAGAGCCGTACGGACGGTTCAGCCCTCAGAGGCTGTCGGGCTTCCTCTGATCGGGCGGGCGGGGTCTGGCACGCACCCGTCCAGCGTTGTCGTCAGTCGCGACGCTCCGCGTCGACTCCTTCCCCGCCTTGGAATGCTCAGGCCTTGGGTGCCCGCACGATCAGCGCGTCACCCTGGCCGCCGCCACCGCACAGCGCCGCGGCGCCCACGCCGCCGCCCCGCCGCTTCAGCTCAAGAGCGAGATGCAGGACGAGCCGGGCGCCCGACATCCCGATCGGGTGACCCAGGGCAATCGCTCCGCCGTTGACGTTCACCTTTTCCGTGGACACCCCGAGGTCCTTCATTGACTGGACCGCGACGGCCGCGAAAGCTTCGTTGATCTCGATCAGGTCGAGGTCCGAGACCTCCAGGCCCTCCTTCTTGAGGGCGTGCCGGATCGCGTTCGACGGCTGGGAATGGAGGGAGTTGTCGGGCCCGGCGACGTTCCCGTGCGCCCCGATCTCGGCGATCCACTCGAGGCCCAGCTCGTGCGCCTTGGCCTTGCTCATGACGACGACGGCGGCGGCGCCGTCGGAGATCTGCGAGGCCGATCCGGCCGTGATCGTCCCGTCCTTGGTGAACGCCGGCCGCAGCTTGCCCAGCGACTCGGCGGTCGTCTCGCCGCGGATGCCCTCGTCCTGGTCGAAGACGACGGGCTCGCCCTTGCGCTGCGGGATCTCGACGGGCGTGATCTCGGCTTCGAAGACGCCGTTCTTCTGCGCGGCGGCGGCCCGCCGGTGCGAGAGCGCGGCGATCTCGTCCTGCTCCGGACGGGCGATGCCCAGTCGGGTGTTGTGCTTCTCGGTCGACTCGCCCATGGCGATGTTCTCGAAGGCGTCCGTCAGGCCGTCGTACGCCATCGCGTCGAGCATCTCGATCGCGCCGTACTTGTATCCCTCGCGGGACCTGGGCAGCAGATGCGGCGCGTTCGTCATGGACTCCTGGCCACCCGCCACGATCACGTCGAACTCACCCGCGCGGATGAGCTGGTCGGCCAGCGCGATCGCGTCCAGGCCCGAGAGACAGACCTTGTTGACCGTGAGCGCCGGGACGCTCATCGGGATGCCCGCCTTGACCGCGGCCTGCCGTGCCGGGATCTGACCTGCCCCGGCCTGCAGTACCTGGCCCATGATCACGTACTGCACCTGCTCGCCACCGATCCCCGCACGGTCGAGGGCGGCCTTGATCGCGAAACCACCGAGATCCGCTCCCGAGAAGGACTTCAGGGAGCCGAGCAACCGTCCCATCGGGGTGCGGGCACCCGCGACGATGACGGAGGTGGTGGTGCGGTTCGTTCCAGACATGAGGAGCGATCCCCTTCCAGCTTGCACAGCCGAGGAGTGAACGAGGGTTTACTCGAATGTACTGAGTGGTATCCCGCCCGTCATCCGGCGGGGAGTGTGATCGCGCGCACGTTGCGTAACCACTCCAGGAGCGTTGCACTAACACCATGCTGACGCGAATCGACCACATCGGAATCGCCTGTTTCGACCTCGACAGGACTGCCGAGTTCTACCGTGCCACGTACGGCTTCGAAATCTTCCACTCGGAGGTCAACGAGGAGCAGGGTGTACGCGAGGCCATGCTCAAGATCAACGAGACGTCCGACGGCGGCGCCTCCTACCTCCAACTCCTGGAGCCGACCCGTGACGACTCCACCGTCGCGAAGTGGCTGGCCAAGAACGGCGAGGGCGTGCACCACATCGCCTTCGGCACCGCGGACGTCGACGCGGAGGCGGCGGGCATCAAGGACAGGGGCGTACGCGTCCTGTACGAGGAGCCTCGCAGGGGGTCGATGGGCTCGCGCATCACCTTCCTGCACCCCAAGGACTGCCACGGCGTCCTGACGGAACTGGTGACGTCCGCGCGGGTGGGGCCGACTCCTGAGCCGGCCGTTGAGTCGACCGGGCACTGATCTCCGTACTGTATGACCCGGGGGCTGTGCATGTTCCCGGTGACTGCTTCGTCGGCGGCGCGGCGCGGCCCCTGGACTCCCCCAGCCGGAAAAGCCGGTTGGCCAGGTCCCCAGGCGGATGCGGCCCGGTAGGGTTGGGGGCGGTCGTCGCTCCTTGAGGGCGACCGCGGGCCGGGGTCCGGGTTTCGGGGGACGAGCGTCGGGGCAGCAGCCCATGCTCCGCCGTTGATCTGACACCATTCCCCGGGGGCCCCGTTCGGCGGATGGACGGAGCTCGTTTGGAGAGACTTGCGACCAGGGGACGGATGGGACCGCGCAGTGCGGGGCTACGAACGCCAGGAGCGAGAGCCGGCGGCTGACGTCGACCACCTCTCTCGGTTCGAGGCCGAGATGGAACGGCTGAAGACCGAGCGGGAGAAGGCCTTCCAGCACGCCGAGGACCTCGGCTATCAGGTCGAGGTGCTGCGCGCCAAGCTGCACGAGGCGCGGCGCAACCTCGCGTGTCGCCCTGCCTTCGACGGCGGCGACCTCGGCTACCAGGCCGAGCAGATGCTCCGGAACGCGCAGATCCAGGCCGACCAGCTGCGCCAGGACGCGGAGCGGGAGCTGAGCCAGGCCCGCGCGCAGACCCAGCGGATCCTCCAGGAGCACGCCGAGCAGGCCGCCCGGCTCCAGGCGGAGCTGCACACCGAGGCGGTGTCCCGCCGTCAGAAGCTCGACCAGGAGCTGGCCGAGCGCCGGCAGATCGTCGAGTCGCACGTCAATGAGAACGTCGCCTGGGCCGAGCAGCTGCGCGCCCGCAGCGAGCAGCAGGCCCGCCGTCTCCTCGACGAGTCCCGTGCCGAGGCCGAGCAGGCACTGTCCGCCGCCCGCACGGAAGCCGAACGGGTCGCCGCCAAGGCCCGGCAGCGCCTCCAGAACGATGCCGAGGCCGCCCGCGCGGAGGCCGAGGCGCTGCTGCGCCGGGCCCGTACGGACGCCGAGCGCCTGCTGAACGCCGCGTCCACGCAGGCGCAGGAGGCCACCGACCACGCCGAGCGACTGCGCAGCTCCACGGCGACCGAGACGGACTCGGCCCGCCGTCAGGCCACCGAGCTGAGCCGGGCCGCCGAGCAGCGCATGACGGAGGCCGAGGCGGCGCTGCGCGAGGCGCGGGCCGAGGCGGACAAGACGGTCGCCGAGGCGAAAGAGGCCGCGGCCAGGGCCCTGTCGAGCGCCGAGTCCACCAACGAGCAGCGCACGCGTACGGCCAAGGAGCAGGTCGCCCGGCTGGTCAACGAGGCCACCAAGGAGGCCGAGGCCACCAAGACGGATGCCGAGCAGGTCATCGCGGACGCCCGCCTGGAGGCGGAGAAGATCCTCGCTGAGGCCGGTGAGAAGGCTCGCAGCGCGACCGCCGAGGAGACCGCGTCCCAGCTCTCCAAGGCCGCCCGCACGGCCGAGGAGGTCCTCGACAAGGCGTCGGAGGACGCCAAGCAGACCACCAGGGCGGCGGCCGAGGACGCCGAGCGGATCCGTTCCGAGGCCGAGGCGGAGGCGGACCGGCTGCGTGCCGAGGCGCACGACATCGCCGAGGAGCTCAAGGGCGCGGCGAAGGACGACACCAAGGAGTACCGCGCCAAGACGGTCGAGCTGCAGGAGGAGGCGCGCCGGCTGCGCGGCGATGCCGAGCAGCTGCGTGCCGACGCGGTCGCCGAGGGTGAGCGGATCCGCGCCGAGGCGCGACGCGAGGCCGTCCAGCAGATCGAAGAAGCGGCAAAGACCGCCGAGGAGCTGCTCGCCAAGGCGAAGGCCGACGCGGACGAGCTGCGCTCCACCGCCACGACCGACAGCGAACGGGTGCGCACGGAGGCCATCGAGCGCGCCACGACGCTGCGCCACCAGGCCGAGGACACCCTGCAGCGCACGCGCGACGAGGCCGAGCGACACCAGGCGGAGGCCTTCGAGCAGTCCGAGGCCGTCAAGGCGGAGGCCGAGCGGGCCGCGCAGGAGCTGCGCGAGGACACCGACCGCGCGATCGCCGCCCGGCAGTCCGAGGCCGCCGAGGAGCTGACCCGGCTGCACAGGGAGGCCGAGGACCGCTTCGCCGCCGCCGAGCAGGCGCTGACCGAAGCCCGCGCGCAGGCCGAGCGGGTCCGCCGCGAGGCCGTCGAGGAGTCGGACCGGCTGCGCGCCGAGGCCGCCGACCGGATCCGTACGCTGCGGGCACAGGCCGAGGCGGAGGCCGAGCGGGTGCGCTCGGAGGCCGCCTCCGACGCGTCCGCGTCGCGGGCCGAGGGCGAGGCCATCGCCGTACGGCTGCGTTCGGAGGCCTCGGTCGAGGCCGAGCGGATGAAGTCGGAGGCCCAGGACTCGGCCGACCGCGTACGGGGGGAGGCGCAGGCCGCCGCCGAGAGGCTGGCGACCGAGGGCGCCGAGACGCTGGCCGCCGCCCAGGAGGAGGCCACCCGCCGCCGTCGCGAGGCCGACGAGCTCCTCGGCGCCGCCCGCGAGGAGGCCCACCAGGAGCGGGAGCGGGCGCGCGAGCAGAGCGAGGAGCTGCTGGCCTCGGCGCGCAACCGCGTGGAGGAGGCGCAGATCGAGGCCCGCCGGCTGGTCGAGGAGGCCGACCGCCGGGCCACCGAGATGGTGTCGTCCGCCGAGCAGACCGCGCAGCAGGTGCGTGACTCCGTGGCCGGACTGCACGAGATGGCGCAGGAGGAGATCGCCGGGCTGCGCTCGGCCGCCGAGCACGCCGCGGAGCGTTCGCGCACGGAGGCGCAGGAGGAGGCGGACCGGGTCCGTGCCGACGCGTACGCGGAGCGGGAGCGGGCCGCCGAGGATGGCAACCGTCTTCGGCGCGAGGCCCGGGAGGAGGCGGACGCCGCCAAGTCCCTCGCGCAGCGCACGGTTTCGGAGGCGATCAGCGAGTCCGACCGGATCCGGTCGGAGGCCCGCGAGAACGCCAACCGCGCCCGGTCGGAGGCGGCGACACAGGCGGACACCCTCATCGCCGAGGCGACCGCCGAGGCGGAGCGGCTCACCACGGAGACGAACGCGGAGGCGGAGCGGGTCCGCGCCGAGTCCGTGGCGAAGGCCGAGCAGCTGGTCTCGGGCGCGACGAGCGACGCCGAGCGGCTGCGCGCCGAGGCCGCCGAGACCGTCGGCTCCGCGCGGCAGCACGCCGAGCGGGTCCGCAGCGAGGCGCAACGACTCACGGCAGAGGCGAAGGCCGAGGCGGAGCGGGTCACGTCGGCCGCGCGCGACAAGGCCGACCGCACGCTGGACGAGGCCCGCAAGGACGCCAACAAGCGGCGCTCCGAGGCGGCCGAGCAGGTCGACAAGCTCATCACGGAGGCGACCTCCGAGGCCCGGAAGCTGACCTCGGAGGCGCAGCAGTCCGCGCACAGGACGACGGCGGACGCCGAGGCGCAGGCCGACACGATGGTGGGCGCGGCTCGCAACGAGGCCGAGCGGCTGGTCTCCGAGGCAACCATCGAGGGCAACTCGATGGTGGAGCGGGCCCGTACGGACGCCGACGAGCTGCTGGTCGGCGCGCGCCTGGACGCCACGGCGATCAGGGAGCGCGCGGAGGAGCTGCGCGACCGGATCACCGGCGAGATCGAGCGGCTGCACGAGCGGGCCCGCCGTGAGTCCGCCGAGACGATGCGGTCGGCCGGCGAGCGGTGCGACGCGCTGGTGAAGGCCGCGGAGGACCAGCTGAAGGAGGCGGAGACAAAGGCCGAGGACCTGGTCTCGGAGGCCACCTCCGAGGCGGGCAGCGTGCGTATCGCCGCCGTACGGAAGGCCGAGGGTCTACTCAAGGAGGCCGAGCAGAAGAAGTCCGCG
>CBFGQM010000064.1:0-18968 GCA_965650905.1 uncultured Streptomyces sp.
GCACCTTGCCGGCTCCGCAGATGATCTGCCGGGTCACATGGAACGGGATGAGCACGTCGGCCAGCCGGCCGAACTCGCCGTGCCTGCCGACCAGGTAGTTCTCGTGGCAGCCGTAGGAGTTGCCCGCCGAGTCGGTGTTGTTCTTGAAGAGGTAGACGTCGCCCGCGATTCCTTCCTCGTGCAGGCGTCGTTCGGCGTCTACCAGGAGTCCTTCCAGAATGCGCTCGCCGGCCTTGTCGTGGGTGACCAGTTCTGTCACGTTGTCACATTCGGGAGTCGCGTATTCCGGATGTGATCCCACGTCGAGATAGAGGCGGGCGCCGTTTCGCAGAAAGACATTGCTGCTGCGGCCCCATGACACGACACGGCGGAAGAGGTACCGCGCCACCTCGTCGGGAGACAGGCGTCGCTGTCCCCTGAACGTACACGTGACGCCGTACTCGTTCTCCAGCCCGAAAATGCGGCGGTCCATGAGTGAACATTACGCCCGATGCCCTGTGCTGAAACGGGGTTCGGCAGCACCGTTTCGATCATTTTCCGAAGCGGCACCAACCACCGCACCGCCGCCCGTAGCTGCGAGGACCCGCCCCGTGGCCAGCAGAACCACCAGCGCGACAGCCCCCGCGGCACCCGGCACCGCGAAGCCTCGGACCGCACCGCCCCACTCGACGACGGGCCCCGCCAGGCCCGTTCCCACCGAGTGGCCCACCGTAACGGTCGTCACAAGCCAGGAGAACGCCTCGGTGACCGTCCCCCGCGGCGCATGCCGGTCGACGATGACGAACGCACACGCGATACAGGGCGCGAGGAAAACCCCGGACAACGCCGTCAGCGCCGTCATGGCGACCACACCGGGCATGAGCATCAGCGGTACGTAGAACACCGCCAGAAGCGCCACGAGCACGCGCAGCCGCCGCTCCGGCGCCCCGCTCCACTGCCGCGCCCCGTACGCGGTACCGCCGACGAGCGCACCGAGTCCGATGGCAGCCATCAGCCAGCCGTACGTCACATCCCCGCCGTTGCCGTCCGCGTACGAGACACCCGCGACGGTGATCGAACCCAGCGCGATACCGACGAACAGGAACGCACCCAGCAGGACGAGAAGCCCGGGCGAGCGCAGCGCGCCGAGCACGTGCGCCTCCCGCGGCGCCGAGCGCCACACGCGCGAAGGCCTCGAAACGACCACGGAGAGCGCGCCCAGGACACCGAGGACGTTCAGAACAAGAAGCGCGGTCCGGGCGGACCACAGCGACACACACAGCGTGACGAGCAACGGCCCGACGGTGAACATGACCTCTTGCGCCACCGCGTCCATCGCGTACGCCGTGTGCACCTGCCCCTCCTTACGCAGGACAGCGGGCCACAGCGCCCGCAGACCGCCCTCCAAGGGCGGCGCGAAGAACCCGGCGACCACCATCAGGACGTACGCGAACAGCGGGGGCTGCGTGCCGGTGAAGGCGAAAACGGCCATACCGAAGGCCGACAGGAGCACGGCGGGCAGTTGCACCCGCGGCTGCCCATAGTGGTCCACAAGACGGCCCAGCACGGGCTGCCCCACCGCATTCGACACTCCGTACGCCGCCGCGAGCGCACCCGCGAGGCCGTAGGTTCCACCCTCCGCGCGGACGAACAGCAGAACCGCGATCGCGGCGGTGGCGTTCGGCAGCCGGCCCACAAGTGTGCCGACGAGCAGCCGGGCGGCGTGCCGCGTCCTGAGGATCTCCAGATAAGCCGCGACCATGGCCTGCCCTTCTCGTAGCCCGTGCGCCCGACGTTGTACGTATAACTAGCCTGGCAATACGTACCATGTGCGCAGTCCGCGAGTCGAAGGAGAACAGGTCGACGGTGGCACAAAGCAGCACGCGCCCCACAAGCCGTGACGTCGCCCAAGCCGCCGGCGTCTCCCAGGCCGCCGTCTCACTGGTACTCGGCGAGAAATGGCGCGGCAGAGTCGCCGAGGAAACCGCCGCACGCGTACGCCGGGCCGCGCGGGAGCTCGGCTACCGGCCGAACCTCGCCGCCCGCAACCTGCGACTCGGCCGCACGCGGACCGTACTGCTCGTCGTCCCCGCACTGACGACCGAGTTCTTCGCCGGCGTCTACACCGGCGCCGCCCGCGTCGCCGCCGAGCACGACTTCGGTGTGGTCCTCTACCCCTCGCCCGAAGGCATCGGCCCCGCCCGGGACCCCTTCGGATCGGCACGCGCCGCTCTGGACGGCGTGATCGCCTCCTCAATGGCCGCCGAGGCGCTCACGGCGATCCGCGGCGACCAACTGCCCCTGGTCATGCTCGACAGCGACCCGGACGGCAGCCTGGGCGCCGCGACGGTCAACCTCGACATCAAGGACGGCATACGACAGGTGGGGGAGCACCTGCTGGCCCTGGGCCACCGCCGTTTCCTGCATCTGGCGGCGGACATCGCCTCCTGGACATTCGAGGTACGCGCCCGTGAACTCGCCGCGTGTGTGGGCGCGGTACCGGGCGCTCAGGTACGCACCGTCGCCGCGCCGATCTCCATCGAGGGCTCCCTGACCGCGGCCGAAACCGCGCTCGCCGGCCCCGGTCCCCGGCCCACCGCCCTCGTCTGCGACGACGACGAACTCGCAGCCGGCGCCTACAAGGCCGCCCGGCGCCTGGGCCTGCGCATCCCCGACGACATCTCCGTCACCGGACTCGACGACCTGGCCATCGCCACGGCCATCGACCCGGAACTGACCACCGTACGCCTGGACGCCGAGCTCTTCGGCGAACGCGGCATGAAGGCACTCCTCGCGGTCCTGGACGGCCGCACACCCGTCGAGGGAGACATCCCCGTCCAACTGGTCGTACGAGGCTCCACAGCGCCACCACGCCTGCCCTGAACGCCGTACGCCCCGGCCACCACCGGCCGGGGCGTACGAGCGGACCAGAGGAGGGCCGCTGCCTACTCCTCGCCCTCGGAGCTCTCGGCGTCCGCCTCCGCCTCCGCGCCCGTGCCGTCACCCTCCAGCAAGCGAGCGAGCTGACGGCCCACGATGCGCCTGAACTTGCGCTGCTGCCAACGCGTACGGTCCAGGACCGCCACCTCCAGGCGCTCGGCGGGAATCTCCCGCTCGCTGCCGTTCGTATCCCGGGACAGGGCCTGGACGGCCAGCTTGAGCGCCTCGGCGAGCGTCATGCCCTCCCGGTGACGCTGATCCAGATAGGTACTGATCTGCTCGGCATTGCCGCCGACCGCGACCGAGCCGTGCTCGTCCACGATCGATCCGTCATGCGGCAGCCGGTAGATCTGGTCACCATCGGGGGTCTCCCCCACCTCGGCGACCACAAGTTCCACCTCGTACGGCTTCTCCGCCGCGCTGGAAAAGATCGTGCCGAGCGTCTGGGCATAGACATTGGCCAGACCGCGGGCGGTCACATCGTCACGGTCATAGGTGTAGCCCCGCAGGTCGGCATACCGGACGCCACCGATGCGGAGGTTCTCGTACTCGTTGTACTTGCCGGCGGCCGCGAAGCCGATCCGGTCATAGATCTCGCTGAACTTGTGCAGCGCACGGGACGGGTTCTCGCCGACGAACACGATGCCGTCGGCGAACTGCAGCACGACGAGGCTGCGGCCCCGGGCAATGCCCTTGCGGGCGTACTCGGCCCTGTCCGCCATGGCCTGCTGGGGTGAGACATAGAACGGCGTCGACACCGGTTATCCGTCCCTTTCAATCGAAGTCACTGGATCACCTTGAAAAGACAAGGGCCGCTGTCAGAGCAGCGCGGCCCGCGGGCCGTCGGGCTGCTCCAGGCGCCGCTCCAGGATCGAGCGGGCGATCTCGGAGGACTCCTCGTCGGTGAGCCGGCGGAAACCCTCCTCGGTGATCACGGTGACGATCGGGTAGATCCGGCGCGCGACATCGGGACCACCCGTCGCCGAGTCGTCGTCGGCCGCGTCGTACAGGGCCTGCACCACGAGCGTCGTAGCCTGCTGCTCGGTCAGGTCATCGCTGTAGAGCTTCTTCATGGCACCGCGCGCGAACATCGAACCGGAGCCCGTGGCCGCGAAGCCGTGCTCCTCCGAGCGCCCGCCCGTGACGTCGTACGAGAAGATGCGGCCCTTCTCCCGGTCCAAGTCGTACCCCGCGAAGAGCGGGACCACGGCCAGGCCCTGCATGGCCATGCCGAGGTTGGACCGGATCATCGTCGACAGGCGGTTCGCCTTGCCCTCCAGGGACAGCGTGGCGCCCTCCACCTTCTCGAAGTGCTCCAGCTCCAGCTGGAAGAGCTTGACCATCTCCACGGCCAGCCCCGCCGTACCGGCGATACCCACCGCCGAGTACTCGTCGGCCGGGAACACCTTCTCGATGTCGCGCTGCGCGATGACGTTACCCATAGTGGCCCGCCGGTCACCGGCGAGCACCACTCCACCGGGGAACGTGGCGGCGACGATCGTCGTGCCGTGCGGCGCCTCGATCACGCCCTTGACAGGGGGCAACTGCCGGTTGCCGGGCAGCATTTCGGGCTGATGCGCGGACAGGAAGTCCACAAAGGAGGACGACCCAGGCGTCAGGAAGGCAGCTGGTAGACGCCCGGTGCTACGAATGTTGGCTTCCACGCGATTCCTTCCACGTATGTCGCAGCCCGCCTTATGACGTCGGGCCGATCCTTGAACTGCCCCAAGGCTGCGTTGCAGCTGAAGCACAGTACGCCACGGACCCTACCCGTCTCTTGGCAGTGATCCACATGTTCGGCAGGAGCAGAAAGAGATATGCAGCAGATGCCTTGCTGCTCCGCGGCCACCACGTCCAACTCCTCTGGAGTCAGGCCGTACTGGCGCTTCTGATCAGCTCGCCGCCGGTGGACTGCGCGGCAGGCCTTGCAGCGCGTCGACAGGTCGTCGGATGCGGTCGCGTTGCGATGCCAGTCGCTGCGAGGCCTGATCTCGCCGCGCGTCCGGCAGAGCTTGTACCCGGCCGGGACGTCCACCTTGTCACGCACCGGCTTACCCATGACCTCCCGGCGGTGTCGGGAGTGGCGGCGCTGTGCTGCGCCCCGCACTCCCGACACCGCACGGGAAGCCATCACGCCGGTTCTTGTCCCGCGCAAGAGCAGTCACAGGCGGCTTCTGCTTGCAACCCGTACACCGCTCCGCTGGCGGTTCTCCGACCACTCCCAGCCCCCGCCTTTATTCCGAAGGCAAGAGTCGCCTACTGGCCACCCTTTTGCACAAAACTCCGCACGAAATCCTCTGCATTCTCCTCGAGTACATCATCGATTTCATCGAGGACGGAGTCCACGTCGTCGCTCAACTTCTCCTGGCGCTCCTTGAGGTCCTCGGACCCCTGCGCTTCCTGCGCCTGCTCCTCGGCCTCCTCGGTTGAGCGCGTCGCCTTCTGCTGTCCGCCGCCGGTGTCCTTGGTCGCCATAACCCTCACCCCGCTCGGTTCGACGTTCTTGATCAGACCCTACAAGCAGGGCCCGACATCGGCCCCGCAGTCAATCCAACGTCCGGGGGCCACCACCATGATTCCCGGACGCCGCCCTTTCCACCCGCCGGCCCCCGTCCGATCGCGGGGGCCACGTGGGCCCGCTCAGTTGCCTGACAAGACCCTGACCAGGTCTTCCGCCGTACGGCAGCGGTCCAGGAGCTCCTTCACGTGATTACGCGTTCCGCGAAGGGGCTCCAGGGTTGGTACGCGTTGCAGCGAGTCCCGGCCCGGCAGATCGAAAATCACCGAGTCCCAGGAGGCCGCCGCGACGTCGTCGGCGTACTGCTCCAGGCAGCGCCCGCGGAAATACGCGCGCGTGTCCTCAGGCGGCTTGGTCTGGGCCCGCAGCACGTCCTCGTCGTCCAGCAGGCGCTTCATCTTTCCGCGCGCCGCCAGGCGGTTGTAGAGGCCCTTGTCGGGGCGTACGTCGGCGTACTGGAGGTCGACGAGGTGCAGCCGGGCCGCGTCCCAGTCGAGGCTGTCACGGCGCCGGTAGCCCTCCATGAGCTCGCGTTTGGCGACCCAGTCGAGTTCGCCGGCCAGGCTCATCGGGTCGCTCTCCAGACGGCCGAGGACGTCCTCCCAGCGGGTCAGTACGTCCTTGGTCTGTTCGTCGGCATCCGCGCCGAACCGCTCCTCGATGTATTTGCGCGCCAGCTCGTAGTACTCCATCTGCAGCTGGACCGCGTTGAGTGTCCGGCCGCTGCGGAGGGTGATCAGGCGCTGGAGGGTCGGGTCGTGGGAAACCTGGTGCAGTGTGCGTACGGGCTGGTCCACGGCGAGGTCCACGGCGATGAAGCCGTCCTCGATCATCGAGAGGACCAGGGCTGTGGTTCCGAGTTTGAGGTAGGTGGAGATTTCCGAGAGGTTGGCATCGCCGATGATCACGTGGAGTCGGCGGTATTTCTCGGCGTCCGCGTGCGGCTCGTCGCGTGTGTTGATGATGGGCCGCTTCAGGGTGGTCTCCAGGCCGACCTCGACCTCGAAGTAGTCCGCGCGCTGGCTGAGCTGGAAGCCGTGTTCGTGGCCGTCCTGACCGAGGCCGACGCGTCCCGCGCCGGTGACGATCTGGCGGGACACGAAGAACGGCGTGAGGTGGCGCACGATGTCGGAGAAGGGGGTTTCCCGCTTCATCAGGTAGTTCTCGTGCGTGCCGTATGAGGCGCCTTTGTTGTCGGTGTTGTTCTTGTAGAGGTGGATCGGCTGGGCGCCGGGGAGCTGAGCCGCGCGTTCGGCGGCTTCCGCCATGATGCGCTCGCCGGCCTTGTCCCACAGGACGGCGTCCCGTGGGTTGGTGACCTCCGGTGCGCTGTACTCCGGGTGTGCGTGGTCCACGTACAGCCGTGCCCCATTGGTGAGGATGACATTGGCCAGGCCGATGTCCTCGTCCGTGAGCTGGCTGGCGTCGGCGGCCTCGCGGGCGAGGTCGAAGCCTCGCGCGTCCCGCAGCGGGTTCTCCTCCTCGAAGTCCCACCGGGCGCGACGCGCCCGGTGCATCGCCGCCGCGTAGGCGTTGACGATCTGGGACGAGGTGAGCATGGCATTGGCGTTGGGGTGGCCGGGCACGGAGATGCCGTATTCCGTCTCGATGCCCATTACTCGCCGTACGGTCATGCGGCCCTCCTTGCCCGGCGGCGCCCTCGGTCGGGGGCGCAGCTCAAGTACCGCTGGTTCTCCGGTGCAGGTGCGGTGCCCGTCCCCGCACTGCGCGAACCGGCGGTACGCAAGAGCCTAGAACGCCTTTGCGCTGGTGGGGAGATCATTTGCGTCATTGCTCCGCTCCGGTTGCGCCCTGGAAAACAGTCGGCTGCGGGTACCCGGTGAGGGCACCCGCAGCCGCCCTGTCTTTTACAGGTACTGACCGGTGTTCGCCACCGTGTCGATGGAGCGTCCGGTGTCCGCGCCCTGCTTTCCGGTGATGAGGGTCCGGATGTAAACGATCCGTTCGCCCTTCTTTCCAGAGATTCGGGCCCAGTCGTCCGGGTTGGTGGTGTTCGGCAGGTCCTCGTTCTCCTTGAACTCGTCCACGCACGCCTGGAGGAGGTGGGAGACCCTCAGGCCCTTCTGCTTGTGCTCCAGGAAGTCCTTGATGGCCATCTTCTTGGCGCGGCCGACGATGTTCTCGATCATGGCGCCGGAGTTGAAGTCCTTGAAGTAGAGGACTTCCTTGTCTCCGTTGGCGTAGGTGACCTCCAGGAAGCGGTTCTCCTCGGACTCGGCGTACATCTGCTCCACGGCGGTCTGAATCATGCCCTGAACGGTGGACCCCTTGTCGCCCGCGTGCTCGGTGACGTCGTCGGCGTGCAGCGGGAGGCGCTCGGTGAGGTACTTCCCGAAGATGTCCTTCGCCGCCTCGGCGTCCGGGCGCTCGATTTTGATCTTCACGTCGAGTCGTCCGGGGCGCAGGATCGCCGGGTCGATCATGTCCTCGCGGTTCGAGGCGCCGATCACGACCACGTTCTGCAGGCCTTCCACGCCGTCGATCTCGGCCAGAAGCTGCGGGACGATGGTGTTCTCCACGTCCGAGCTGACACCGGAGCCACGGGTGCGGAAGAGGGACTCCATCTCGTCGAAGAAGACGATGACGGGCGTGCCCTCGCTGGCCTTCTCGCGAGCGCGCTGGAAGACGAGGCGGATCTGCCGCTCGGTCTCGCCGACGTACTTGTTGAGAAGCTCTGGGCCCTTGATGTTGAGGAAGAAGCTCTTGCCGGCGGCCTGACCAGTGACTTCGGCGACCTTTTTGGCCAGGGAGTTGGCGACGGCCTTGGCGATGAGTGTCTTGCCGCATCCGGGGGGTCCGTACAGCAGCACACCCTTGGGGGGCCGCAGTTCGTGCTCCCTGAAGAGGTCGGGGTAGAGGTACGGGAGCTCGACCGCGTCGCGGATCATCTCGATCTGGTTGCCCAGACCGCCGATCTGTCCGTAGCCGATGTCCGGGACCTCTTCGAGAACGAGTTCCTCGACCTCGCTCTTCGGAACGACCTCGTAGACGTAGCCGGAACGGGGTTCGAGCAGCAGGGCGTCGCCGGCGCGGATGGTGACGTCCAGCAACGGCTCGGCGAGCCGTACCACGCGTTCCTCGTCGGTGTGCCCGAGCACCAGGGCGCGCTCGCCGTCCTCGAGGATCTCCTTGAGGGTGACGATGTCCCCGACACGCTCGTACTTCATGGCCTCGACCACGTTGAGCGCTTCGTTGAGCATCACTTCCTGGCCGCGCCTGAGCTCGTCGAGCTCCACGCTGGGGCTGACGTTCACCCGGAGCTTGCGGCCGCCGGTGAAGATGTCCGCCGTGCCGTCCTCGTTCGCCGTGAGGAAGACTCCGAAGCCGGCCGGTGGCTGTGCGAGGCGGTCGACCTCCTCCTTGAGGGCCACGATCTGGTCTCGCGCCTCACGGAGTGTGTTGGCGAGCCGCTCGTTCTGTGCGGACACGCCGGCCAGGTTGGTCTGCAGCTCGATGATCCGCTCTTCGAGAATCCTCGTGTGACGCGGAGAGTCGGCGAGCTTGCGTCGCAGGACGGCGATCTCCTGCTCAAGGTAGGCAATCTGCCCGGCGGGGTCGTCGGACCCTCGTCCCGGGCGGATGCCGCGGTCAATGTCGTCGTCGTGGGCTGCCACGGTCCTCACCTCCTCCAAGGGGAGCTGGACGCTTCCAGACCCTACCTGGGTGGGTGTCGATTGAAACCCCTAGATCACAAAGACTGTCGGGGTGTGTCCGATCTTCACCCTTGCGCTCTCCCTCACGCCAGGGGAATACCCACCCAACAACATCGGAAAGCGGACGGTTGTAGGCTCGAGGCGTTCAACACCCGTCAGAGCTGGGCCGACTTGCCTTTCGTCTCGGATCGCTCGGCACAGGAAACGGCAGGAGACATGAGCGTGCAGCAGCATGCCGGCGTCAGCGGCGAGGCCCTGGAGGTCTGGATCGATCAGGACCTCTGTACCGGCGACGGCATCTGCGCCCAGTATGCACCCGAGGTCTTCGAGCTGGACATCGACGGACTGGCTTATGTGAAGGGCTCCGATGACGAGTTGCTGCAGGCCCCGGGTGCCACAACGCCCGTACCCCTGCCGCTTCTGCGGGATGTCGCCGACTCCGCGAAGGAGTGTCCGGGCGAGTGCATCCATGTGCGTCGAGTTTCGGACAAGGCCGAGGTCTACGGTCCGGACGCGCAGTAGTTCGACGATCACTTCCCGTCACCTGCGGGTGCTGATCAGTCCTGTCGGGGCGTGAGTCATACGAAGAGAAGAAGGGCCCGGCCACCGTGTCACGATGGCCGGGCCCTTGCGGTGTGTCCGATCGTCACATGCTCTGGGCCCTGGCGCCGGCGGGGGTGGAGCGGATGAACGCGCCGTCCTTCCACCGCCACTTGGCGCGCTCGGTCGTGTCCGGGCAGCAACTGGGGACGTCGGGCGAGGAGTAGCCGAGGAGGGTCGCGGTGACGGTGGCGTCACGTACGGCGAAGTCAGAGACAGTGAGGCGGTCCCCCGGGTCGACCAAGGTGGCCACTACCCGGGGTTCGGGGGCGTCGGCGGCCTGGGTGAGGACGTACACGCCGTTGGGCGGGGTGCTCGCGATCGCGTCGCAGCGGACCAGGGCCACGGTCTCGAGGCGGCCGTCGCCGTCGAGGTCCGCGGAGGCCTTCTTCTGCACCATGACCTTGGTGGGGCCGCATTCGATCGGGAAGTCGACGCCGACTGGTTCGGGGGGTGCCGCGGCGGCGGGTGCCACCGTCACCTCGACGCCTGGCTGGGCGGCGGTGGCCCGGTCGGGCTGCAGCAAGGAGCCGACCGCGATGACTCCTGCCAGGGCGGTGGCCGTGGCGACCCAGTGGATTGGGCCGGTGCGTGTCTGTGCTAGTTCCGGGACGGCGGATTGCTGCACGAGAGATATGTCTCCTGTGAGGGCTGCACGGGGGGGGGGGGGGCCAGCATGGGGCCATACGTCCCAGTGCGGGGGATTGGCGGGGTCGGGATTCTGTCACGGTGTCAGCACAAAAGGATGGTGGCCGAGTTCCCGAAATGCTTCGGGAACTCGGCCACGATGGTCGCGCGTTGTCACGCGGCACGGGGCCGTCTCAGCGGCCGGTGCCGCCGTCGGCGTTGGGGCCCGTGTAGTCCTCGCCGTACGCGCCCTTGGCGGGACGGCGGCGGCGCATGGGCGGCTCGACGCCGTCGGCAAGGCGGCGGGCGGTGAGCAGGAAGCCGGTGTGCCCGATCATCCTGTGATCGGGCCGGACGGCCAGGCCCTCGATGTGCCAGTTGCGGATCATCGTCTCCCAGGCGGTCGGCTCGTTGAAGCAGCCGATCTCCCGGATGGACTCGACGGTCCGGGCGAGCTGGGTGGTGGTCGCGACGTAGCAGCACAGGATGCCGCCGGGGACGAGGGCCTTGGAGACGGCCTCCAGGCACTCCCAGGGAGCGAGCATGTCGAGGATGACGCGGTCGACGTCGGTGTCCGACAGATTGTCCTGGAGGTCGCCCACGGTGAGCTGCCAGGCGGGGTGCGGGCCACCGAAGTAGCGCTCCACGTTCTGCTGTGCGATCTCGGCGAAGTCCTCGCGGCGCTCGTAGCTGTGCAGCATGCCGTGGTCGCCGACGGCGCGCAGCAGGAAACTGCTGAGCGAGCCGGAGCCGACGCCGGCCTCCACGACGCGTGCGCCGGGGAAGATGTCGGCGAAGGACAGGATCTGCCCCGCGTCCTTGGGGTAGACCACGGCGGCGCCGCGGGGCATGGACAGGACGTAGTCGGGGAGCAGGGGGCGCAGCGCGAGATAGGCGACGTTCCCCGTGGTGCGGACAACGCTGCCCTCGGGGGCGCCGATCAGCTCGTCGTGCGGGAAGGAACCCTTGTGGGTGTGGAAGTTCTTCCCGGCCTCGAGCGTGAACGTGTAGTGACGTCCCTTGGGGTCAGTGAGCTGGACCTGGTCCCCGACCTTGAAGGGCCCGCGTCGGCGGGCGGCACCGGTCGGTTCGGACATGTGACCAGCCTACCGGTCTGGGCGGTGGCCAGTGACCATGGGCGAGTGCGCCGAAGGGGCACGTCGGTGTCGAGTGGCCACGGGAATCCCTCCTGCTTGCTCAGCTGGGCCTGGCCATGGCTTTGACGAAGGCGCGTTCCACGTCGGCCGCGGACAGGACTCCGTAGATCTCGCCGGACTCCTCGACCACCAGGTACTCGGTGGCGGGGGTGGCTCGCAGGACGTCGAGGAGCTCCTCGCCGGCGAGCTCGGCGGAGACGCGCATACCCTCCGTGAGGTCCTGGGCGAGGCCGCTGACCGCAACCCAGGGGCGGCGGTGTTCCGGTACGCCGACGATGGCGGCCTCGCGGACGAGCGCGAGGGGTTCGCCGTCGGCGTCGACCACGACGAGGGCGCGGGCGCCGGAGTCGTTGGCGCGGCGCAGCGCCTCGGAGAGCGGGGTGTCGGTCCGTACGGGAACCGCGCGGCGGGTCAGGGAGCGGGCGCGCAGTTCTGGGAGGTGTTCCCGGAGGCGGGCCATGCGGAGGCTGTTTCCGGCACCGGTCCAGATGATCGCGGCGAGGATCGCGGCGAGCAGGGCGTCCATGACGGTGTCCATGCCGCCGATGTCCTCGGCGCCTGCGCCGAGCGCGCCGGACTGGGTGAGCAGGGGCAGTCCGATCAGTACGGAGATCGCGAGAGCGCGGCCGACCCAGGCGGCGGCGATGGTGCCCCTCATGGGCTTGCCGGTGATCTTCCAGACGACGGCGCGGAGCATACGTCCGCCGTCGAGGGGCAGGCCGGGGAGGAGGTTGAAGGCGGCGACGATCAGGTTGGAGATCATCAGGCCGGCCAGCAGTACGCCGGGGACGGTGCCGGGCTCGACGGTGAGCAGAGCGAGGTAGAAGAGGCCGGCGAGGATGAGGGAGAGCAAGGGGCCGACGAACGCGAGCACGAATTCGCGGCCCGGCGTCTCGGACTCCTTCTCGATCTCGGACACGCCGCCGAAGAACTGCAGCTGGATGCGGCGCACCGGCAGTTTGAAGCGGAGCGCCGCGACGGTGTGGGCCAACTCGTGGACGAGTACGGAGGCGTAGAAGGCGACCGCGAAGAAGAGGGAGACGAGGTAGCGGGCGGCGCCAAGTTCGGGCAGTACGCGGTCGAGCTGGCCTCCGAAGACCCACGTGATGAGCGCCGCCACAAGGAACCAGCTGGGCGCGACGTACACGGGTACCCCGAACAGCCGTCCCATGAGCAGGCCGCCTCTGGGCTCTTTACCGCGCCGTGGCGGCCGTGGTCCCGGGCCTTTGGCCCCCTTTCGAGCCCGCCTGTCGTGGTCACCGCCCACGCCGTCGCGTCGGGGCTCCCCCGGTCCTTCGCCTCGGGAGGAGGTCTGAGCCGTCCGCCCTGCATGGTCGAGCCCATGCCCAGGTTCCTCATCGGCCGACGTGTCCTTCGGAGCCGGGCTCTCGGTGCCGGCGGGTGCGACCGGCGGCACAGATGCGTTCTCCGTCGCGTCGGAGCGGTGTGTGGCGGTGGGTTTCTCCCATGCCGCCGGGCCCGTCGCTTCTTTGGCGGTGGCGGAGTGGGTGGGGTCGGTGGGGTCCGCGCGGGTGGTGTCGCCGGCCGGGTCCGCGTCGGGGCGCGGGTGTGCGGTGGTGGCGTCCGGCACCGCAGTGTGCTCGGTCGCCTCGTCCGTGCCGGATCGCGGCTGCCCGCTCCCGCCGCTCTCGTCCACGATGTCCCCTCGTTCGACGCGTCTTTCGCTCTCGGTCCTGCAGGGCGAGAGGTTCTGTGGTCGATGGTATGCGGCCGTCGCGGTGCGTTTCGCCCCGCCACCCTGTCTGTCGGCCGTGCCGTCGCGCACAGCGCGAAGGTCACCGTGTGTGGCGCTGTCAGTGGCGGGCCGTAAGGTCTGTCGTCATGGAAACCAGCACCGACGACGGCATCGCGCAAGCCGACTCCGTCACGGGCCACGGCAGCGGCAGCGGCACCGGGGCCAGCACCGGCACCGAGCCCGCCGCCGTTGCCGTGCCCCCGGCCTCGCTGTCGCCCTCGCGCGCCGGCGACTTCATGCAGTGCCCGCTGCTGTACCGGTTCCGGGTGATCGACAAGCTCCCCGAGAAGCCGAGCGAGGCGGCCACCCGCGGCACGCTGGTGCACTCGGTCCTGGAGCGGCTCTTCGACGCCCCGGCCACCGAGCGCACGGCACCGCGCGCGAAGTCGCTGGTCCCCGGCCAGTGGGACCGGCTGCGGGAGGCGAAGCCCGAGCTGGCGGAGCTGTTCGCCGACTCCGACGAGAAGGCCGCGGGCGAGCGGCTGGCGCGCTGGCTCGCAGAGGCCGAGCAGCTCGTCGAGCGCTGGTTCACGCTGGAGGACCCGACCCGTCTCGAACCCGCCGAGCGCGAGCTGTTCGTGGAGGCCCGGCTCGAGTCGGGCCTCAGGCTGCGCGGCATCATCGACCGGGTCGATGTGGCGCCGACGGGGGAGGTGCGGATCGTCGACTACAAGACGGGCAAGGCCCCGCGTCCGGAGTACGCCGAGGGCGCGCTCTTCCAGATGAAGTTCTACGCGCTGGTGGTCTGGCGCCTGAAGAAGGTGGTGCCCCGCCGTCTTCAGCTCGTCTATCTCGGCAGCGGTGATGTACTGACGTACGACCCGGTGATCGCGGACCTGGAGCGCGTCGAGCGCAAGCTGCTCGCGCTGTGGGACGCGATCCGCCGGTCCACCGAGTCCGGCGACTGGCGGCCGCGGCGCACCAAACTCTGCGGCTGGTGCGACCACCAGGAGGTGTGTCCGGAATTCGGCGGTAGTCCCCCGCCGTACCCGCTGCCGGTCAGGGCGCCGGAGTCGGGCGCGGCAGCGCAGGGCAGAATGGGGCCGGACTAGCGAAGGAGAGTCACGTGGCCATCCGTGTCCTACTGGTCGACGACCAGCCGCTGCTGCGTACCGGCTTCCGGATGATCCTGGAGGCGGAGCAGGACATCGCGGTCGTCGGCGAGGCCGCAGACGGCCTGCAGGCGCTGGACCAGGTACGTGCCCTGCAGCCCGATGTGGTTCTGATGGACATCCGTATGCCGCGGATGGACGGTGTCGAGGCGACCCGGCAGATCACCGGACCTGGGCGGGACGGTCCGGCAAAGGTCCTGGTGCTGACCACCTTCGACCTCGACGAGTACGTGGTGGAGGCGCTGCGCGCGGGCGCCAGCGGCTTTCTCCTCAAGGACGCCCCGGCCAATGAGCTGGTGCAGGCGATCCGCGTGGTCGCCGCGGGTGAGGCGCAGCTCGCGCCGAGCATCACCCGCCGGCTGCTCGACAAGTACGCGGATCATCTGCCCTCGGGTGACAAGCCGATGCCGGACACGCTGCACACGCTGACCGAGCGCGAGGTCGAGGTGCTGAAGCTGGTGGCACGCGGGTTGTCGAACGCGGAGATCGCCGCGGACCTCTTCGTCAGCGAGACCACGGTCAAGACGCACGTGGGTCACGTCCTCACCAAGCTGGGCCTGCGTGACCGCGTGCAGGCCGCGGTGTACGCGTACGAGAGCGGTCTGGTGCGGCCGGGCGCGCGGTAGCCGCGCGGGTCATCTGCCCGTCGTTACTCGCGCGACGGGCGGGCGCCGTAGGTGTCGAAAAGGGCCGTGTTTGTGGCGGTGATGCCGGCCGGGATGATGGAGTACAGCGGTGTGGCCGTGGGGTTGTAGACCTCTTGGACCAGGGCCTCGCGGTCGAGCAGATGGGCGATGGCCTTGCGGACGCTGAACTCGCCGGCCACCGGGTCGTCGGTGCTGGAGACGCTCGCGCCGCAAAGGTCAGCTGCCGGCGCCGTTGCCGAGCTCCCACAGCTGGAGGGTCGCGGAGGAGTTGAGGGCCCGCTCGGCGCCGGTGATGTCGTTCCATACGGCGACGAACTGCTTGCCCCGCCACAGCGGCAGCAGCGGAACATCCTCGGCCACGATGTTCTGGATGCCCTCGATGCTCTTCGAAGCGGTGAGCCGGTCGACCTCGCGGCGGGACTCCTGGATCAGGACGCCGCGGAGCTCCTTGTTCGCGTAGGGCGAGCCGAGCGTGTTGTCCTTGTCGAGGAACGGCGCGAGGTAGTTGTCTGCGTCGGGGAAGTACGGGAACCGGCCCATGCCGCAGACCGGGTAGTCGCCCTTCTGCTCGTTCGGGCGGAACGTGAACGAACGTCGCCCACTTCTCACCCATGATGTCGACGTCGAACAGGCCGCTCTCGTTCAGCTGCTTCCTCAGCAGCTAGAACTCCTCCTTGGTGGCCGGGCCGTAGGGGTCGGTCGTGTAATGCAGCGTCAGCTTCACCGGCGCGGTGATGTTCGCCTTGGCCAGCAGGGCCTCGGCCTTGGGTGTGCTCGGGTCGCCGTACTTGCTGAAGAAGGAGTTGGCCTTGCCCGTGACCGACGCCGGCACCATGGAGTAGAGCGGATCGGCACCGGATCCGTACGCCTTGGAGACGAGTCTGTTCGGGCGACATGGTACGGGTCATCGCCCTGATCCCGCCCTTGTCGAGCGCGGTGCCCATCGCTTCGGCGCTGTCGAAGGAGCGCAGCTCGACCTTGTCGTCCTTCACGTCCCATCGGCCCTTGTAGTGGACGTTCTTGGTGAAGACGGCCTTGACGAGTTCGTTGTTCTGCTCACCCTGAATGCGCGTTGAGCGCATATCTGCCATCAGGCCGCGATCAGAGCGTCATCAGGCCTCGTAGAAAAGGAAGGTCGACCTCTTCCAGGGAGGTCACGACGGTTCGCCGGCGGGCCGGGGCGATCGGCGCCACGGAGGGTACGGCCACCACATGGCAGCCCGCGGCCTCGGCGGCCGTGACGCCCGTCGCGGTGTCCTCGACGACCGCGCATCTGGCCGGGTCCGCCCCGAGACCCGCGGCGGCCAGCAAATACGGGTCGGGGTGCGGCTTGGTGCGCTCGACCTCGTCGCCCGCGACGGTCAGGGCGAAGTTTTGCGGGCCGAGCGAGGCCAGTACGCGGTCGATGATGCGGCGGTGCGAGGCGGAGACCAGGGCCGTCGGGATGTCGTGCGCGGCAAGCTCGGCGAGAAGCCTCGCGGCGCCCGGCATCAGCGGCAGGACGCGACCGATACGGTCCTCGAACCCCTCGTTCAGCAGCACTGTGAGCTCGGCCAGGGTGATGTCCGCTCCGGTGGCCTCGATGAGGAATCCCGCGCTACGGGTCATGGGGCCGCCGACCACGACATGGCGCCAGGAGTCGTCGAGCGTGTGGCCGAAGCTCGCGAACACCTCGACCTCGGCGTCCCACCAGAAACCCTCGGTGTCCACCAGGGTTCCGTCCATGTCGAGGAGCACGGCCTGCAGGGCTGAGCCTTCCGCCGTTCGGGTACCGAGTGCGGGAACCGTACTGGTCATCCGGGCACACCTCCGAGAGGGACGAGAAGGCCGGCTCCCCAGGGGGAACCGGCCTGCGCTGGACCAACCAGTGTACGACTCTCGTCGGGGAAGTGCTCGGTTTGACCGCCGTGCACGAGGGCAAACTGAGAGTCCGCCATGGGGCGACTCGGCGTGTCCTTGCAACCACCTCAGCATGCCCCGCGAGGCCGCCTCAGCGTGCGTTGAAGTACTTCGCCTCCGGGTGGTGGATCACGATCGCGTCCGTGGACTGCTCCGGGTGCAGCTGGAATTCCTCGGAGAGCTGGACGCCGATCCGCTCCGGCTCCAGGAGTCGCGCGATCTTCGCACGGTCCTCCAGGTCCGGGCAGGCGCCGTAGCCGAGCGAGAAGCGGGCACCGCGGTACTTCAGCGCGAACATGTCCTCCATGTCGGCCGGGTCCTCACCGGCGAAGCCGAGTTCCGAGCGCACACGCGCGTGCCAGTACTCCGCGAGTGCTTCGGCCAACTGGACGGACAGGCCGTGCAGTTCGAGGTAGTCGCGGTAGGAGTTGGACTCGAAGAGTTTGGCTGTCTCCTCGCCGATCCTGGAGCCGACCGTGACGACCTGCAGTCCGACCACGTCGGTCTCGCCGGACTCCTCCGGGCGGAAGAAGTCGGCCAGGCACAGCCGGCGGCCGCGGCGCTGGCGCGGGAACGTGAAGCGGGTGCGTTCGTTGCCCGCCTCGTCCAGGAGGACCAGGTCGTCGTCCTTGGAGACGCAGGGGAAGTAGCCGTAGACCACGGCCGCTTCGAGCAGGTTCTCGGTCTGCAGCTTGTCGAGCAGTCCGCGCAGTCGTGGCCGGCCCTCGGTCTCCACCAGCTCCTCGTACCTCGGCCCGTCGCCTGTGCGTGCCTGCTTCAGGCCCCACTGGCCCTTGAACAGCGCGCCCTCGTCCAGCCAGGAGGCGTACTCCTTGAGCTGGATGCCCTTGATGACACGGGTGCCCCAGAAGGGCGGCTCGGGGACGGGGTTGTCGACCGCCACGTCCGAGCGGACGGCGCCCTCTTCCTGCGGACGTTCCTCGACCGGTACGGAGGCCGCCCGCACCCGGCGCTGCTTGAGCTCCGGCAGCGTCGCGCCGGGCACGCCGCGCTTGACCGCGATCAGAGCGTCCATCAGGCGCAGGCCCTCGAACGCGTCGCGCGCGTAGCGGACTTCGCCCTCGTAGATCTCGTGCAGGTCCTGCTCGACGTACGCGCGGGTCAGGGCTGCGCCGCCGAGGATCACCGGGTAGTCGGCCGCCAGCTTGCGCTGGTTCAGTTCCTCCAGGTTCTCCTTCATGATCACGGTGGACTTCACCAGGAGACCGGACATGCCGATGACGTCGGCGCGGTGCTCCTCGGCGGCGTCCAGGATCGCGGAGACAGGCTGCTTGATGCCCAGGTTCACCACGGTGTAGCCGTTGTTGGACAGGATGATGTCGACGAGGTTCTTGCCGATGTCGTGCACGTCACCGCGCACGGTGGCCAGCACGATGGTGCCCTTGCCCTCGTCGTCCGTCTTCTCCATGTGCGGTTCGAGGTGGGCCACCGCCGTTTTCATGACCTCGGCGGACTGCAGCACGAACGGCAGCTGCATCTGGCCGGATCCGAACAGTTCACCGACGACCTTCATGCCGTCGAGGAGCGTCTCGTTGACGATGTCGAGCGCCGGGCGGTCCTTCAGCGCGTCGTCGAGGTCCGCTTGGAGCCCGTTCTTCTCACCGTCGATGATGCGCCGCTTGAGCCGCTCGTCCAGCGGCAGCGCGGCCAGCTCCTCGGCCTTGTCGGCCTTCAGGGACTTGGCGGTGGCCCCCTCGAAGAGCGCCATCAGCTTCTGCAGGGGGTCGTACCCCTCGGCCCGCCGGTCGTAGATCAGGTCGAGGGCGGTGGTGACCTGCTCCTCGTCGAAGCGGGCGATCGGCAGGATCTTGCTCGCGTGCACGATCGCCGAGTCGAGGCCCGCCTTCACGCACTCGTCCAGGAACACCGAATTGAGCAGGATGCGGGCGGCCGGGTTGAGACCGAAGGAGATGTTGGACAGGCCGAGCGTGGTCTGTACGTCCGGGTGACGGCGCTTCAGTTCACGGATCGCCTCGACGGTCGCGATACCGTCCCCCCGGGACTCCTCCTGGCCGGTGCAGATGGTGAAGGTCAGGCA
>CBFGQM010000065.1:0-18668 GCA_965650905.1 uncultured Streptomyces sp.
TCGCGATGGCCAGGGCCGCGGTCTGCACCGTGAGGGCGCGGGCCGGCACATCCAGGGCCGGCCAGGGGTCGGCATCCACGGGTACGGCAGGACCCCCGGCCCTCTGATACGCCGTCAGGAAGCGGGTCCATGCGTCGGGCGGCAGCAGGCCGCAGGCGAACCAGGCCGCAGGGCGGGCAAGGTCCCAGGTGGGCTCGCCCCGGCCGAGGTCGTCGATGTCGATCAGCAGCCACTCGCCGGCCGGGGCGCGGACGAGCTGGCCCAGGTGGAGATCGCCGTGACACAACGTGTGCCGGTACGGCATCGGGACCTCACCCCTGGCCCAGGCGGGGAGGACGGACCAGGCGCGCAGGACGGGAGCGGCTGCGGGGTGCGGGCCCGCCGCTCGGAGGCGCACGACGGCGCGGGCGGCCTTCTCGGGGCCGCGCATCGGCGGGAGACCGGGCGCAAGTGCGGCTTCCGGTGTCCGGTGGAGGCGGGCGAGGAGGGTGGCGGCGTCCTCCCAGGGGGCGGCTTCGGGGGTCGCGGGGTCCACGGGGGTGCCGTAGGGCCAGAACGTGACGAGGCGGCCGTGCAGGTCGACGGCGTTCACACCGAGCGGTGGCAGGAGGACGCCGGTGAGGGCCGGGTGCGCGGCGACGGCCATACGTGCCGCGAGCTCGCCCGAGCTGGTGTCGGGGGCGTGGGCCTTCGCCACAGTGTCGGCGTGCCGGACGACGATGCCGTCAGGGCGATCGGCCAGGACGGTGGTGTCCGTACCGCAGGCACAGGAGCCCGCTGCCGGGTGGACCGCTGCGCGCACCGTCGCGGTCAGCGCGGGCAGCACGTCCGCGGTCACTCGGATCCCCCTGAGGTCGTACGTCGCCGGCTCACCCCGTGAGCGTACGCAGACAGCAAACGGGTCTCGAACCCAACCTCAACTCAAATCCAGGTGGAGGGGACGCCCGGTCTATCCGGTCTGCTCCGAGCTGTCCTCCCGGGGGACGGGCTGCTCGACAAGGGCGAGCAGCCTGTTCGCCAGGAGACGGGCCCTGCGAACCACGCTTCCCTTGCGGGTGACTTCACTCACTTCCACACCATCCCGCGGACCGCCGTCTCCACCGGCGGCCCGCGCGGCTCGCCACCACGTCGTATGTGCGTGTCGTGTCCCCGGCGTCCGCCACACTCTCCACTCGATCACCCTTCAGGGGTCCAAGCGTCCTTCCGCGAGGGACGGTTGGGGATCCGCACAGCTCAACGCCGCCCGTCTCCCCCGCCCCCTGACCGCCCTTCACGTTTCCCACCGGGCACTGACAATCGATCCGGCCGCGAGGGCGCGGCCTCTGCGCGCGCTCCGGCACGGAAACGTAAGCTGTGGCTCGTCAAACGGACCGGGCAGCGGGGATGGACATGGCGATGATGCGCCTGAGGCGCGAGGACCCGCGTGTCGTCGGCTCGTTCAGGCTTCACCGACGACTCGGCGCGGGCGGGATGGGCGTTGTCTATCTGGGCTCCGACCGGCGTGGCCAGCGGGTCGCGCTGAAGGTGATCCGACCGGATCTGGCGGAGGACCAGGAGTTCCGGTCACGGTTCGCGCGCGAGGTGTCGGCGGCGCGGCGGATCAGGGGTGGGTGCACCGCACGGCTCGTCGCCGCGGATCTCGAAGCGGACCGGCCCTGGTTCGCGACGCAGTACGTTCCCGGGCCCTCGCTGCACGACAAGGTCGCCGAGGAGGGGCCGCTCACCGCGGCCGAGGTCGCGGCCGTCGGCGCTGCCCTCTCCGAGGGGCTCGTCGCCGTGCACGAGGCCGGTGTGGTGCACCGGGACCTCAAGCCGTCGAACATCCTGCTGTCCCCGAAGGGGCCACGCATCATCGACTTCGGCATCGCCTGGGCGACGGGGGCGAGCACGCTCACGCACGTCGGTACGGCGGTGGGTTCGCCCGGGTTCCTCGCGCCCGAGCAGGTACGGGGTGCCGCGGTCACGCCGGCCACGGACGTGTTCGCGCTCGGGGCCACGCTCGCGTACGCGGCGACCTCCGACTCGCCCTTCGGGCACGGCAGTTCCGAAGTGATGCTCTACAGGGTGGTGCACGAGGAGCCGCAGCTGCAGGGAGTGCCGGACGCGCTGGCTCCGCTCGTACAGGCGTGTCTCGCGAAGGACCCGGAGGAGCGGCCCAGCACGCTTCAACTGTCGTTGCGGCTCAAGGAGATCGCCGCCCGTGAGGCGCAGGGGCTGGGTGAAGCCCGGCCGCCCGCGCCGCGCGTGAGCGAGACCGACCGGCCGACGGGCCGGCTCACCGAGAGCTACCCGGACCAGCGCACACCCCGGCGCACACAGGGCACTTCCTCACCCCGGAACGGCACGCCGTCGCGGTCCGGGGCACGGCCGGTGCCGTCGCGGGGTGACTCGTCCCGCTCCCCGGGCGGCAGGACCACGTCGCCGCGCAGTGCTGCCGGGCGTCCGTCGTCCCGCACCACCAGGACCGGGCGACGGCCGGCCAACCCTCGGTTGCTGCGGCAGCGGCTCGTCGTGTTCGTCGTGGTGACGCTGCTGGTGGCACTCGGGATCGCGGCCGCGCAGGGGTGCCAGGGGCCGGAGCGCGGGCTCGGCGGTGCCGACGGTGGCGGTGGCGGTAACGGCGGTGTACAAGAGCAGCGGAAGCAGGAACACGTACGGCCGGGCCACAAACCGCTGGACGGACGGCTGATGTCCGAGCGGTACGCGTCGACGATCGAGGCGGACCCTCAGGGCTGAGGGCGGCCTGTGGCCACCGCGTAGAACGCGACCGCGGCGGCCGCTCCCACGTTCAGCGAGTCGACGCCGTGGGCCATCGGGATGCGCACCCATGCGTCCGCGGCCACCAGCGCCTGGGTGGACAGGCCGTCGCCCTCCGCGCCGAGCATCAGGGCGACGCGGTCCATCCGGTGCGGGGCCACCTCGTCGAGGGTCTTGGCCTTCTCGTCGGGGGTGAGCGCGAGGAGGCCGAAGCCCGCCTCGCGGACCGACTCCAGGCTCTTGGGCCAGGAGTCGAGACGCGCGTACGGGACCGAGAAGACCGCGCCCATGGAAACCTTCACGCTGCGCCGGTAGAGCGGGTCCGCGCAGTCCGGTGAGAGCAGCACCGCGTCCATGCCGAGAGCGGCGGCAGAGCGGAAGATCGCGCCGATGTTGGTGTGGTCGTTGACCGACTCCATGACGACGACCCGGCGGGCCGTCTGGAGCAGGTCGTCGGGTGTCGGCAGCGGCTTGCGCTGCATAGAGGCGAGCGCCCCACGATGCACGTGGTAGCCGGTGACCTGTTCAGCGAGCTCGGGGCTCACGGCGTACACCGGGGCCGGGAGCTCGTCGATGACGTCGCTCATGACGTCGACCCACTTGGCGGAGAGCAGCATCGAGCGCATCTCGTAGCCGGCGTCCTTGGCCCGTCTGATGACCTTCTCACCCTCGGCGATGAACAGGCCCTCGGCGGGCTCGCGCTTGCGGCGCAGCTCCACGTCGGTCAGGCCCGTGTAGTCGCGCAGGCGCGGGTCGTCGGGGTCCTCAACGGTGATGAGATCGGCCACAGGGTGATACTGCCTTGTTCTGGGTGTCGTGCCAACGGCCGGGAAGGGATTGCGTTACCCCGGGTTACTCGACGGTCTTCGCCAAGCTGTGCACACCCACGTTCACGACCTCGCCGATGACGATGACCGCGGGGGGCTTCACGTCCTCGGTGCGTACGGTTTCGGCAACCGTCTCCAGGGTCGCGTCGACCCGGCGCTGAGCGGCCGTCGTACCCTCCTGGACCAGGGCGACCGCGGTGTGGGGAGCCATGCCGTTGTCCATGAGCGTCCGGGCGATGGCGCCGATCTTGCCCACGCCCATCAGGACCACCAGGGTGCCGCGGAGCTTGGCGAGCGCGGGCCAGTCGGCCAGGGAGCGGTCGTCGTCGGGGGCGACGTGGCCGCTGACGACGGTGAACTCGTGGGCCACTCCGCGGTGCGTGACCGGGATGCCCGCCGCACCCGGGACCGAGATCGAACTGGAGATGCCGGGCACGACCGTGCAGGCGATGCCCGCCTCGGCGAGAGCCTGGGCCTCTTCCATGCCCCGGCCGAAGACGAACGGGTCGCCGCCCTTCAGACGGACGACGGACTTTCCTTGTTGCGCATGCTCGATCAGCGCGTTGTTGATGGCCTCTTGGGCCATGAAACGTCCGTACGGGATCTTCGCCGCGTCGATCACCTCGACGTGCGGCGGAAGTTCGGCGAGCAGGTCACGCGGGCCCAGGCGGTCCGCGATGACCACGTCCGCCTCGGCGAGGAGGCGGCGGCCGCGGACCGTGATCAGGTCGGGGTCGCCGGGGCCGCCGCCGACCAGGGCGACGCCGGGGGTGCGTGTGCGGTGGTGGGGGGCTACGAGCGTGCCGTCACGAAGACCCTCGACGACCGCATCACGGATGGCCGCGGTGTGACGGGGGTCGCGGCCCCGGGCGTTGGTGGTGAGAACGGCCACGGTGACGCCCTCGCTGTGCCCGGTGGCGGGGGTCCAGGCCGTGGCAGCGTCGGCGTCGTCGGAGCGCACGCACCACACTCGGTGTGCCTCTGCCTCGGCCGAGGCGCGGGTGTTGGCGTCCGTGTCGCCGGTGGAGATCAGGGCGTACCAGGCGTTGGCGAGGTCGCCCTCCTGATACGCGCGCTTCTCCCAGGTGAGCTCGCCCGCGTCTGCCATCGCCTCCACGGAGGGGGTGGCCTGCGGGGATACGAGATGGATGTCCGCGCCTGCCGCGATCAGGGCCGGGAGGCGGCGCTGGGCCACCTGGCCGCCGCCGAGGACTACTACGCGGCGGCCGGTGAGGCGGAGGCCTACGGGGTAGGCGGGGTTTTCGGCCATGGCGGTTCGGCTCCTCGTACGGGGTGGTGCTGGGCGGCGGCTCTGTATGGCGTTGGTGTAACCCCTGACGTGCGGATTTTAGGGCGCGGGGGTGGTGGGTGGCTGAGGTGGGTGGGTTTTTCCTCCCCAGGCCCACCCCTTCCCGGAACCGCGGTGCTCCCGCGCCCGGTCTCCGACGGGTGGGTGGGCAGCATGGCCGGATGCGGGCCGTCGTTGGGTCTGTGCCTACTTTTCGGTTACCCCGGCCGAGTCGAACGTGGCTACTTCGTGCATGGCTCGGGCCGCGCTCTGGACCATGGGGAGGGCCAGGAGAGCGCCGGTGCCCTCGCCGAGGCGGAGGTCGAGGTCGACGAGGGGGCGCAGGCCGAGTTTGTTGAGGGCGGCCACATGGCCCGGTTCGGCGCTGCGGTGGCCGGCGATGCAGGCCGCGAGGACCTCGGGGGCGATGGCGCGGGCGACCAGGGCGGCGGCTCCGGCGCTGACCCCGTCCAGGATGACCGGCGTACGCAGGGACGCGCCGCCCAGCAACAGGCCGACCATCGCCGCGTGTTCGAGGCCGCCGACCGCGGCGAGGACGCCGAGGGGATCGGCCGGGTCCGGCTGGTGGAGTTCGATGGCGCGGCGCACGACCTCGGTCTTGCGGGCCAGCGTCTCGTCGTTGATGCCGGTGCCGCGACCGGTCACCTCGGAGGGGTCGGTGTCCGTGAAGACGGAGATGAGGGCGGCGGAAGCGGTGGTGTTCGCGATGCCCATCTCGCCTGTGATCAGGGCCTTGTTGCCCGCGGCCACCAGGTCGCGGGCCGTCTCGATGCCCACCTCGATGGCCGACCTGACCTCCTCGCGGGTCAGCGCGGGCCCGGTCGTCATGTCGGCGGTGCCCGCCCGGACCTTGCGCGGCAGCAGGCCGGGGGTCGCGGGCAGATCGGAGGCGACGCCCACGTCCACGACGCAGACCTCGGAGCCGACCTGGGTGGCGAAGGCGTTGGCGACCGCTCCCCCGCCCAGGATGTTGGCCACCATCTGGCCGGTGACCTCCTGCGGCCACGGGGTGACGCCCTGGGCGTGCACACCGTGGTCGCCCGCGAAGATCGCGACGGCGGCGGGCTCCGGGATCGGGGGCGGGCACATCCGGGACAGGCCCGACAGCTGGGCGGAGATGATCTCCAGCATGCCGAGGGCGCCCGCCGGCTTCGTCATGCGCTTCTGACGTTCCCACGCCTCGCCGAGCGCCTTGGCGTCCAGTGGGCGGATGTTGAAGACGGTCTCGGCGAGCAGGTCATGCGGCCCCTCGCCGGGCAGGGCGCGGCGGCCGTACGTCTCCTCGTGGACGACCCAGGACAGCGGGCGGCGCTTGGACCAGCCGGCCTGCATCAGCTCGGGCTCGTCCGGGAACTCGTCGACGTATCCGACGCAGAGGTAGGCCACGACCTCAAGGTGCTCGGGCAGGCCGAGGGCGCGGACCATCTCACGCTCGTCGAAGAAGCTGACCCAGCCGACGCCCAGGCCTTCGGCGCGGGCGGCGAGCCACAGGTTCTCGACGGCGAGCGCGGAGGAGTACGGGGCCATCTGCGGCTGCGTGTGACGGCCCAGGGTGTGGCGGCCGCCGCGGGTCGGGTCGGCGGTGACGACGATGTTCACCGGAGTGTCGAGGATGGCCTCGATCTTCAGTTCCTTGAACTGCTTCGCACGCCCCTTGGGCAACGACTTCGCGTACGCGTCGCGCTGGCGCATGGCCAGTTCGTGCATCGTGCGCCGGGTGTCGCCGGAGCGGATGACGACGAAGTCCCAGGGCTGGGAGTGGCCGACGGACGGCGCTGTATGGGCGGCCTCCAGAACGCGGAGCAGCACTTCGTGCGGGATGGGGTCGCCGCGGAAGCCGTTGCGGATGTCGCGGCGCTCGCGCATGACGCGCAGGACGGCCTCACGCTCGGCGTCGTCGTAGCCGGGCGCGGCGGTGCCGGCGGACTCACGTACTTCTGCCACGGCGGCCGTGCTCTCTTCCTGCTCGGCGGCCCGGATGTCCAGGTCCTCCGCGTGCTCGGCGACTTGGGGCCCCGGGTCCTCGACGGGAGACTCCGGTACGGCCGTCTCGGGTACGGCGGTCTCGGGTACGGCAGTTGCCTCCGCCTCGGGGGCGGGCTCGACCCCCCGGGTGGCGGACAGCGCGACGGGCTCCTCGGGCGCCGGGGGCTCGGTGGCCTCCACGAGGTCGGTGGCCTTGGCGGGTTCTTCGGCCGCGGGATGCTCCGTCTCCGGGAGGGGCGGGACGGTCATGCCGTGCGGAGGTGTTGGAGCCAGGTGGGGGGCGGCCGGGACGGTGCCCTCCACGGGCACGAACTGGCCGACGGGCCGGTCCGCCTGGGGCTCCAGGGGGGCGTCCGGGGCGGGGGCCGCTTCGCTGTGCGGTTCGTTGTTCTGCGGTTCGCCGGCGTGTGCCCCCATTGCTTCGGGTGCCTCGGCGAGGGCAGGGGCGGCGAACTGGGGGGGCGCCTCAGCGGGCTCCGCGTACTGCGGTGTCTGGGCGGTCTGGGCGGTCTCCGGTGCCGCAGCCGCGTGCGGAGCTTGCTCGACCTGCGCGGCATGGGCCTGCTCGGCGAAGGCGGGCCGCGCCGTCTCGTCCGCCTCGGCCGTCGAGGCCTGGGGGGTGGCTTCGGTGAACTGTTCGGCCGGAGCCGGGAACTGGGGCTCGGTGGAGTGCGCGGCACTCGGGACGTGCGGATGGTCCAGGGGGTGCTGCGGAACCTGCGCCTGATCGGCGGCTACGCGCACAGGCACAGGGGGCTCGGCGGTCCGCGGGAAGTGCGAGGCCTCAGGCTCCTGCGGTGCCGACGCGAACCTCTGCGCGGAGCCCGTGTCCTGCGGTGCCTGCGCGGGCTCGGTCATCGGCGTCTCGGCGGAACCCTGATCGACTTCGGGACCGGGACCGGGATCGGGATCGGCCTCGGCGACCGGCGCATCCGGGGTAATCTGTCCGAAATCCGGGGCCTGCGCGGCCTGCCCGGCCTCGGCGGCCTGGGAAGTCCCACCGATTTCCCCACCCTCAAAGGCCGGTTCGGAGGCCGGTGAGGCCCCTGCTGCGGCGCTCTCCCAGGCGCCCCGGACGACCGTTTCTGCAGCGGCCCCCTCAGCACTCAACTGAGGCACCGGAGGCGCGGCCTGAGCAACGGCCTGAACAGGGGCCTGAAGAGACGTCTGGGACTGGGCGCCCCAAGGCGCCGACCCCTGCAACGACATCTCTTCGCACGGAATGTCAAGGTACTCGGGACCGACCGTGGGCGGACCGGACTGCCGTACGGGAACGGGATGGGCCGGTGCGCCCGCCGGGCCGCGGTCGGCGAGCGAACGCACCGGGCTCCCGGCGCTGTCCGGCGTCGGCGGGCCGAGGTGCAGCGGACGGCGGGCCACGGGCGGCTGCGGCGCGGGCGAAGACGCGGGCGCGGGCATCCGGACACCGCCGAGGTCGACCGAACCGCTGTCGCGGCCCGCCCTCTCGTGCGGGCCGGGCTCGTGCACGACCTCGGCGACGGGAGCCGGAGGCGGGGGAGGAACCTCATTGCCCCAGGCGCCCTGAGCGCCCGGCAGCAGCAACAGGTCTTCGTCCTGGGCGGGGGTTTCGGAGAGGTAGGTGTACGCACCCGACGCGTGGGCGCCCGGCTGTTCCACCATGCCTGCGTTCTCCGGCAGTCCCTCGCCCGGGACCTGGCCGGTGTCGGTCATGCGTACCCCTCGCCCATCGGTTAGTGCTCCTACGACCTGCTCGTCCGGAGCGGCGCACCGACCGCTCGCAGTGAAGAACGAGCATGCGTGCCGGGCGGCACGAACGACCGGTCGACAAAGCCATAACAGGCATTGTCGCGGCCGGCCGGCCACCGCGACAGCTTCGTCGGTTGCGGCCCGCTGTGGACTGCGCCACGTTGCGCGCCGTCCGGTTCCGCCATACCGCACGCAACCCAAAAAGGGCGCGTTTTCCGGACATTGACCGACGACTCGCCGGGCCACCCGAGTGCAGTACAACGATCGGCCAGCCTACCGCGCGCGGTACGGCCGGGGGATCACCGGTCGCGGTCGGGGAGAAGCCCGGTGAGCAGGAACGCGACGCTCCGCTCCTTCTCCGCCCAGCCGCGGGTGTCCAGCTCGACCGACTGCAGCAGCGCACACTCGACGTGGTAGCCGTGCTCCGTCAGGTCCCTGCCGATGAGTTCGGCCGCGTCGCGTGTCGCGGCGTGCGTGACGATCCGCTGGGGGCGACGGTCCGCGACTGCGGAGACCACCGCGGCCGCCCCTCCCCCGACGCGTACGACATCGGGTTCGGGCAGGTTCTCCAGGATGTGCGGGGCGGTGCCGTGCACGATCTGGAGCTGTACGCCGAAACGGCGGGCGGAGCCCAGGGTGCGGGCGCAGGCGTCCGGGTCCCGGTCGACGGCGATGACGGCGGCGCCGAGGCGTGCGGCCTCCGTGGCGAAGGCCCCGCTGCCGGAGCCGATGTCCCACACGAGGTCGCCCACGCGCGGTCCCAGGCGGGCGAGTTGAGCTGCGCGCAGCGGCCCGGTCTCGCCTTCACCGAGCCCGGCGCCGTACGCCTCGGCGGGCAGGGCCCAGCCCCGCGGGCCCGCGCCCGGGTCGCGGCCGGCGATCCAGCCGCCACCCTCGGACGAGGCGACGGGGCCGCCGATGACGATGACGACATTGGGGTCGCGCCAGGTGTGGTCGGCGGCCTTGTCCGAGGTGACGACCGTCACTTGTTCGCGTTCGGTGCCGAGTTCCTCGCAGATCACGAACGTGCGGTGTACTCCGTCGAGGAGCAGGCCGAGTTCGGCGGGGCCGGCGCCGGGCGAGGTGAGGACGGCGACCTTGGGGTGGGCGCGGCACACGTTCACCGCGCGTCGCAGGGTGCGACGGTGGGCGACGACCACCTGCGCGTCGTCCCAGGGCATTCCGGCGCGGGCGAAGGCGGCGGCGACGGAGGACACCGCGGGCACCACTTCGACCTCGAGACCGAACTCGGGGGCGCGGAGGGTGCGTACGACTCCGAAGAAGCCCGGGTCGCCGTCGGCGAGGACGACGGCAGTGCCGCGATGCGCGGCGATCCGGCGGGCGGCGAGGCCGGCGCTGCCGAGCCGGATGCGCTCGGCGGCCGGAGGCACCTCGGGCAGCGCCAGATGGTGGGCCGCTCCGGCCACCAGCGTGGCGGCGCCCAGTGCGGAGCGCGCCGCGTCGGTCAGCGGCGAGCCGTCCCAGCCGATCACCGTGACCCGGTCGGCCATCGTCGTCATGTCTCCTGGATCTTCGCAGGTCGTCAGGTGGGCATGCGGAGCCCCGTGAGCGTACCTGGTGACCTGTCGTGGTGTGGGCGGGCAGGGTCGGCAGCCGCCCCTTCGATCAGTTCCAGGCGGAGTACGAGGTGAAACCGTGGGAGTCGGCGAACTGCTCGCCGACATCGTCGAGGTCCTCGGGGAGCAGGCTCCACACAATGAAGTCGGTGCGCAGGTCGGCCCAGCCCCCGTCCTCGGTACGGGTGCGCGCTATACAGGCGCCGCGCAGGACGCCCTCGCTGATGCAGCCGATCTTCTGGGCAACCTGTTGGGAGGCGGTGTTGTCCGCCGCCGTACGCAACTCCAGGCGCTCGAACTTCTGGTCGCGCAGCAGCCATTGCGCGGTGGCGATGGCGGCCTCGGACGCGTAGCCCTCGCCGCGGGCCCAGTGGGCGATGATGTACGACATCTCGGTGGACCGCACATGCCAGTTCGTCCTGCCGAGCCGGATGAGGCCGACCAGGCGCTGGGTGAGGAACTCGGTGACGGCGAGATCGAGGCCACGGCCCGCTGTGCGCTCGGTGGGAGCGTACTCACTGACCCAGGCGCGGGCGCAGTTCTCGGTGAAGGGCTGGGGCACCGACGTCCAGGCTCCGACCAGTTCGTCGTTCATCATCGCGGTGAGTGCCGGAACGTCGTCGTCCGCGAGAGGGCGCAGCACCAACCGCTCCGTGCTGAGGGAGATGTCGGGGAAGGTGTTAGTCATGCGCCGCTCCGTAACCTTCAGGGACCGTCGGGCCTGCTGAACTGCCCAGCATGCAGCATGGAGGCACCGAACTGCACCACGGGGTCCTCCCCCCACAAACGTGCCGGTCCAGCTCGTACGGCCTCGGACCTGCGGTGGGCACCACAAGGATCATCAGGGCCGTGTGCCCCTCCCGCGGACCCGGGGGCGGGAGCATCGGGTCTTTTGGCCCGTAATAGGGTCACAGCATGCTTGCTGCCCTGACGGTGGCGACCGCCGTCGCCGCGCTCGTGCTCGCCGCGTGGTGCGGCTGGGCCGCATACCGTGACCAGCCGACCAAGGACTGGCACTTCATCGGTATGGCCGTGGTGTCGCTGCTCGCTCTGGTCCAGCTCGGAGTCGGGATCGTCCAGCTGGCGCACGGCGAGAGGCCGGAGCGGGGCACGACGATCTTCGTGGCGTATCTGATCGGCTCCTTCGCCTGCATCCCGGCGGCGGGTTTCATGTCGCTGGCGGAGCGCACCCGCTGGGGCTCGGTGACGGTCGCGGCCGGTGGTGTGGTGCTCGCCGTGCTTCAGGTACGGCTCTATGACATCTGGGGAGGCTGAGGTGACGGCAGCCGAGCAGAAACCGCCGCGGACGCGGCTCATCGGCGGTCCGGGCATGCTGCTGGTCTGGCTGTACGGCGTGATGGTCGTCGGTGCCGTCTCGCGCTCCGTCGTGCAGATCGCGACGGAGTTCGACCAGGCCCCGCTCGCCTACTCGCTCTCCGCGGTCGCGGGCCTCGTGTACGGCTTCATCACGTACTCGCTCGTCCGCGGCGGCGAGACGGCCCGCAAGGCGGCACTGCTGTGCTGCGCCGCCGAGCTCGCAGGCGTGCTGACCGTCGGTACCTGGACCCTCGCGGAACCATCCGCCTTTCCCGACGCCACGGTCTGGTCGGACTACGGCATGGGCTACGTCTTCATCCCGGTACTGCTACCGGTGACAGCGATGTTCTGGCTGCGCAAAGCACCCCGTAAGGGCCTGTTCTGAGTTGCGGGCCGGATCAGGGAGCGGGGCATGGTGGGTGCGATCGCAAGGCCGCGGGAGTGTTTGGGGATCTGTTCGGCGTCCCCCGTTCTGCCGTCGATCGCCACCTGTTCGCTACCCCTTTCCCGGTGGGTCCGCAGCCGCCACCTCTGGCGCGAGCATTCTGCGCAGACATCCCAGACATCGGGAACGTTCCGGCCCCAGGCTGCCCTGTGACATACCCAACTTCCCCGCGATCTCCCGGTATGTGAGGTCCTGCGGGGACAGCAGCGCCGCCATGAGGCGCGGGCAGCGGCCGGGCAGCCGGGATACGGCGGAGCGCAGCGCACGGTGCCGGGCGGCGGCGAGCGCGAGCTGCTCCGGCCCGGGGCCGCTGTCGTCGGCGGGCTCGGAGACGTACGGCAGTTCGATGCCGGTGGTACGCCGGGTGCGGCGGGCCTCGGAGCGGACGGCGCCGCGCAGCCAGGCGGCCGGGTCGGCGGGCGGGCCGTCCGCGTCGAGGCGTTCCAGGAGCCGCAGCCAGACGGCCTGTTCGAGGTCGCCCGGCTCGGCCCCGGAGCCATATGCCTCTGCGGAGGCCTCGGCGGCGAGCAGCGGGCGCAGGGCGGCAACCATCTTGTGGGGCATATGTGTCACGACGCAGCCGCCCCGGCACGGGTTGCCGGAGCGGCCGTCTGTCACCCGACCGGGGCCCGGGGGCTCAGCCGTTGACGAGGTCCTCGCGGAAGCGGGCTCTGTGTGACGGGGCGTCGGCTCGGGTTTCACCGCCACCGACACGTTCGCCGGCAGCTCCTCCGGCGTTTGAGTAGCGGGGGGGCAAGCGGGCCGGCCCCCTGGCGGGGTCCGGGGGGAGCCCCAGGAGACGGGCATGAGGTGCGGCGGGCGCGCATACGCGGCGTCCCCGAGAGGCGGTATTCGCCACAACCTCCCGTCCGCATGTCAGACGTGAAACGGGACGCCACCCCAGGTAAATATGTGGCGACCGGCATATCCCGTCCGTGAACCCGGTGTGCAATACCCCGGGCGCCACGAGTATCGTCCTCACCTGCAGAGACTCTTCACCAATCCCTTGACACCGGAGGGCCCGTTGTCCCGCTTCGCGTTCATCAAGGCAGTGCTCGGACCGATCATGCGCCTGATGTTCCGCCCACGGGTGGAAGGCGCGGAGCACATCCCGGGCACCGGACCGGTCATCCTGGCCGGCAACCACCTCACGTTCATCGACTCGATCGTGCTGCCCCTGGTCTGCGATCGTCAGGTCTTCTTCATCGGCAAGGACGAGTACGTCACCGGGAAGGGGCTGAAGGGCCGCCTGATGGCCTGGTTCTTCACCGGTGTCGGCATGATCCCGGTGGACCGGGACGGCGCGAGCGGTGGTGTCGCCGCGCTGATGACGGGCCGTCGCATTCTGGAGGAGAGCAAGGTCTTCGGCATCTATCCGGAGGGCACCCGCTCCCCCGACGGCCGCCTCTACCGCGGTCGTACGGGCATCGCACGACTGACCCTGATGACCGGCGCTCCGGTCGTTCCGTTCGCGGTGATCGGTACCGACAAGCTCCAGCCCGGCGGCGCGGGCATCCCCCGCCCGGGCCGCGTCACGGTCCGCTTCGGTGAGGCGATGGAGTTCTCTCGGTACGAGGGCATGGATCGCGACCGGTACGTCCTGCGCGCCGTCACCGATTCGGTGATGGCGCAGGTCATGCGTCTGTCAGGTCAGGAGTACGTCGACATGTACGCCACGAAGGCCAAGGCCGCGTAATCGGAGCCGGGTAACCTGGTAAAGCGACTTCGTCACACGGCGGGCTGCTCCCGGGCTGCCCGCCGTTCGCGTGCGCCGGGCACCGGGCACCGGGCACCGGGCACCGGGCACCAGCCAGTACCGGCGCGTTCGCCTCAGTGCCAGGGCAGCCGCCCACGCCGCTCCCAGTACGCCTGCGGCTCCTCGGCGAGGGCTGCGAGCCGGGCCAGCTGGTCGTCGTCGAGGTCGACCACCGCTGCGTGCAGGTTGGAGGCGAGCTGGTTGACCGTGGCCGCGCCGGAGAGGACGACGCCGGCCCAGGGCTGCCGCAGGACGAGGGCGAGGGCGACCGCGTCGCATCCGAGCCCGGTCTCCTCGGCGACTGCGCGCACGGCCTGCGGGGCATGCGGATCGGCGAGACGGCCGTTGGCCATGCCTTCCTTCACGATCACGGTGAGCCCTGCGTCGTGTGCCTCGGCGAGCGCGGGTGCGGCGGAGGTCTCCAGCACGTTGTGGGTGGCCTGGACGGTACGGAAGAGGGGCTCGCCGTCGACGGTCACGGCGAGCGCGGCGCGGATCGCGTCGGCCTGTGCGGGGCCGCTGGTGGAGAAACCGACGGTCAGACCCTCGGCGGCCGCTTCCGCCAGCTTGGCGTGCAGTTCCTGGTCGGTGAGGGCCGGGCTGTCGGTGGTCACCGAGTGGATCTGGTAGAGGTCGAGCCGGTCGCCGAGCAGTGCGGCGGTCTCGGCGCGCTGCCGCTCGTAGGTGCCCACACTGTGGTCCTTGACCTCGTGCTCCTCGACGTCCGTGCGCCAGTCCGCCGTGTAGGTGTAGCCCCATTTGCTGCCGATGACGACGTCCTCGACGCCGGGCCGGGTGTGCAGCCAGTCCGCGAGGAACTCCTCGGAGCGGCCGTACGAGCGGGCCACGTCGAAGTAGCGCACGCCCTGGACGTAGGCGGCGTCCAAAATGTCGTGGGTACGTTCACGCAGCGCGTCGACGCTGCGCGATTCTGGGAGGTCGGTCTCACGACCGAGGTTGATATAGCCGGGGCGGCCGACTGCGGCGAGGCCCAGGCCGATGTGGCAGGTGGGGGTCGTCGCTGAGGCGAGGCGTGCGAAGGGCATCGCGGGCTCCGTTCGGTCGCTCCTTACGGCTCGCGACCAACCTAACCCGCGATGTGCTCACTTCACTTGCGGGCGCTCACTTCGTCGACTCACTTGCGGGCGCTCACTTCGTCGACAGGCGCTCACATCACCCACCGGTTCTCGCCCCCTGACCGGCCGCTCAGGTGCGGGCGCCCACCCGCACGACCAGCCCGCTCACTTCCGGGCGCCCGCCCACGCGTGCTGGTCAGCCACGTCCGCCTTGACCTCGGCGAGCTGCACGGCGACCGCGCTGGGCGCCGTACCGCCGCGGCCGCACCGGGAGGCCAGGGCGCCGGGGACGTGGAGGACGCTGCGCACCTCGGGCGTCAGATGCGCGGAGATCTTCACGAACTGCTCGTCGGTGAGCTCGTCCAGCTCGACGCCGTCGGCCTCGGCGACCTTCACGCACTCGCCCGCGACCTCGTGCGCGACCCGGAACGGCACGCCCTGCCTGACCAGCCACTCGGCGATGTCGGTGGCGAGCGAGAAACCGGCCGGGGCCAGCTCCTCCATGCGCTCACGGTTGACGGTCAGGGTCGCCATCATGCCGGTGAAGGCGGGGAACAGGACCTCCAGCTGGTCGCAGGAGTCGAAGACCGGCTCCTTGTCCTCCTGGAGGTCGCGGTTGTACGCCAGCGGGAGCGCCTTCAGGGTGGCCATGAGTCCGGTGAGGTTGCCGATGAGCCGGCCCGACTTGCCGCGCGCGAGCTCCGCGATGTCCGGGTTCTTCTTCTGCGGCATGATCGACGAGCCGGTGGAGAAGGCGTCGTGGAGGGTGACGAAGGAGAACTCCTTCGTGTTCCAGATGATGACTTCCTCGGCGAGCCGGGAGAGGTTCACGCCGATCATCGCGGTGATGAAGGCGAACTCGGCGACGAAGTCCCGGGAGGCCGTTCCGTCGATCGAGTTGCCCGAGCTGCCGCGCTCGAAGCCCAGGTCGCGGGCGACGGCCTCCGGGTCGAGCCCCAGACTGCTGCCGGCCAGTGCCCCCGAGCCGTACGGCGACACGGCCGTCCGCTCGTCCCACTGGCGCAGGCGCTCGGCGTCCCGGGAGAGGGCCTGCGCGTGAGCCAGTACGTGATGCGCGAAGAGCACCGGCTGGGCGTGCTGAAGGTGCGTACGTCCCGGCATGGCGACGTCGGGATGGGCCTCGGCCAGGCCGATCAGCGCGTCCTGGAGGTCGGCGATCAAGCCGCCGATGATGCGGGCGTGGTCGCGCAGGTACATCCGGAAGAGCGTGGCGACCTGGTCGTTCCTCGACCGGCCCGCGCGCAGTTTGCCGCCGAGGTCCGGGCCGAGCCGCTCCAACAGGCCCCGCTCCAGGGCGGTGTGGACGTCCTCGTCGGCGATGGTGCCGACGAAGGAGCCGTCGGCGACATCCGCCTCGAGCTGGTCGAGGCCCGCGAGCATGCGCTCCAGCTCGTCGGCCGTGAGGAGGTCCGCACTGTGCAGCACGCGCGCGTGGGCACGCGAACCGGCGATGTCGTACGGCGCGAGCCGCCAGTCGAAGTGGACGGACGCGGACAGCTTGGCCAGGGCCTCGGCGGGACCGTCGGCGAAACGGCCGCCCCAGAGCCGTACGTCACCGCTGTTGCTGCTCACTTGCTTGCTCCTCAGGGGATGGTGATGTGCGACCGCCTCCCCACCGCTGGGGGTGAGGAGGCGGTTGTCAGGCTAGGGCCTGGAGTTTCCCGTGCGTACGAGGCTCTCCAGCTCGTACGAGGCTTACGCCAGGTCCCGCTTGGCCGCGATCTTGGAGGACAGGGCGAAGATGTCGATGAAGCCCTGGGCCTTGGACTGGTCGAAGGTGTCGCCCGAGTCGTAGGTCGCGAGGTTGAAGTCGTAGAGCGACTCGTCGGACTTCCGGCCGGTGACGACGGCGCGGCCGCCGTGCAGGGTCATCCGGATGTCTCCGCAGACGTGCTGGTTGGCCTCGTTGATGAAGCCGTCCAGGGCGCGCTTGAGCGGGGAGAACCACAGGCCGTCGTAGACCAGCTCGCCCCAGCGCTGCTCGACCTGCCGCTTGTAGCGGGCCAGTTCGCGCTCGACCGTGACGTTCTCCAGCTCCTGGTGTGCCGTGATCAGCGCGATGGCGCCGGGGGCCTCGTACACCTCGCGGGACTTGATGCCCACGAGCCGGTCCTCGACCATGTCGATCCGGCCGATGCCCTGGGCGCCGGCGCGCTGGTTGAGCTGTTGGATGGCCTGCAGGACGGTGACGGGCTTGCCGTCGACGGCGACCGGGACGCCCTGCTCGAAGGTGACGACGACCTCGTCGGGCTCACGCGGGAGCGCGGGGTTGTGCGTGTACGCGTAGACGTCCTCGATCGGGGCGTTCCAGATGTCCTCCAGGAAGCCTGTCTCGACGGCGCGCCCGAAGACGTTCTGGTCGATGGAGTACGGCGACTTCTTGGTGGTGGCGATCGGCAGGCCCTTCTCCTCGCAGAAGGCGATCGCCTTGTCACGGGTCATCGCGTAGTCGCGGACCGGGGCGATGCACTTGAGGTCGGGGCCGAGGGCCTGGATGCCGGCCTCGAACCGCACCTGGTCGTTACCCTTGCCCGTGTAGCCGTGGGCGACCGTGGAGGCGCCGTGCTTCTGGGCGGCGGCGACGAGGTGCTTGACGATCGTGGGCCGGGAGAGGGCCGAGACCAGCGGGTAGCGGTCCATGTAGAGGGCGTTGGCCTTGATCGCCGGGAGGCAGTACTCCTGGGCGAACTCGTCCTTGGCGTCCGCGACCTCGGCCTCGACGGCACCGCAGGCGAGCGCGCGCTTGCGGATGACGTCCAGGTCCTCGCCGCCCTGGCCGACGTCCACGGCGACGGCGATGACCTCGGCGCCCGTCTCCTCGGCGATCCAGCCGATGGCGACAGAGGTGTCCAGGCCGCCCGAGTAGGCGAGTACGACGCGCTCGGTCACGGGGTTCTCCTCACAGTGCATTCGCTGACATGCATGAGTATGCAGGCCTCTGCATGATTCGTCAATCTGGTCCCCGAGAGGAGAACTCCCGGTTTTCGGTTGAACACGAGAAACCGCATTTACGTATATCCCGCTGAACGCAGGCGTCGCGTTTGTGTAACCGCTGTACCGCACAGCCATACGCCGCCCGATTGACCACGGGCGGCCCCACCCCAGCCCAGAGCGAGGTTTCCGCATGTCCAGGGCTCTTCCGAAGTACGACAAGCGCCGCGTAGCGATCGTCGGCGGCGCCGCCGCAGTGGTGTTGTCCGGCGCGGTGATCGCCAGCTCCGCCTTGGCCGGAGAGAACAACAACAATCAACCCAACGCGTCTCCCGGCACCGTCAACTGCCCCGACGTCAGGTCGCGCCTCCCCCAGATCCCCGCCCAGGCCCAGGCCGAGGTCAACACCAACCTCACCCTGCTCGACACGCAGATCACCGAGGCCAACCAGCGGATAGCCAGCACGGTCGGCCAGGGCGGACCCAACTTCGTCCAGAACGCCATCCTCGGCCCCCTCAAAGACAAGCGCGTCGCCACCATCAACCGCATGGCGACCGCCATCGGACGCGTCGCCCAGAGGCCCCAGGGCCTCGACGCCCTCGCAACCTGCACGCTCAACGCGAGCGGCGTGCAGAACAACGGGGTCAGCCCGCAGAACAACGGGAACAACGGCGGGAACAACGGGAACAACTGTAACAACGGGAACAACGGCGGGAACAACGGCGGGAACAACGGCAGGAACAACGGCGGGGTCGGCCCGCAGAACAACGGGAACAACGGCGGGAACAACGGCGGGAACAACGGCGGGAACAACGGCGGCAACCAGACCCCCTCCGCAACCCCCTCCGCAACCCCCTCCGCGACCCCCTCCGCGACTCCCTCCGCGACCCCCTCCGCAACTAACTCCGCGCCTCCCGCGAACAACGGGAACAACGGCG
>CBFGQM010000066.1:0-18595 GCA_965650905.1 uncultured Streptomyces sp.
TCCGTACGCCGAAGTTCTTGTGCTTGCTCAGCTCGTGCAGGATGTCCGAGGCCGGTGTGATCGGGTACGAGCCCAGGTAGAGCGGCAGGTCCGCCTGCTGGGACGCGGCGATCAGGCCGTAGGACAGCGCCAGATTCCCGGAGATGTTGCGGTACGTACCCGTCGGGAACGCCTGTGCGGCCGGGGCGACCTCGTAGGAGACCGCGAAGTCCTCGGTGGTCTCGCCGAAGTTCCAGCCGGCGCGGAACGCCGCGATGTTCGCCGCCGCGATGTCCGGCTTCTTGGCGAACTTGGACTTCAGGAACTTCTCGGTGCCCTCCGTCGGCCGGTGGTACATCCACGACAGCAGACCCAGCGCGAACATGTTCTTGCTGCGCTCGGCCTCCTTACGGGTGAGGTCGAACTCCTTGAGCGCCTCGACCGTCAGCGTCGTCAGTGGCACCGGGTGCACCTGGTAGCCGTCGAGCGAGCCGTCCTCAAGGGGTGAGACGGCGTATCCCACCTTCTGCATCGCCCGCTTGGTGAACTCGTCCGTGTTGACGATGACCTCCGCGCCGCGTGGCACGTCGCCGATGTTCGACTTCAGAGCCGCCGGATTCATCGCCACGAGGACGTTCGGAGCGTCACCCGGTGTGAGGATGTCGTGGTCGGCGAAGTGCAGCTGGAAGGACGAGACGCCGGGCAGGGTGCCGGCAGGCGCGCGGATCTCCGCGGGGAAGTTCGGCAGCGTCGACAGGTCGTTGCCGAAGGATGCCGTCTCCGAGGTGAACCGGTCTCCGGTGAGCTGCATACCGTCACCCGAGTCCCCCGCGAACCGGATGATCACGCGGTCGAGGCGGCGAACATCCTTCGTCCCCTCGCACGCCGCTCTGCGCTGTTCTCCTACGACGGCTCCGTCGGCCTGCTCCGCTGGACTGCTGACCTGGCTGGTCACTGAACTGGACCTCCCTCGAGGCGGCTGTCTGGGAGCTGCCTGCCCGCAGACCTTCCCAACCTCAACCCTACGTCTGTAAGGGTCGCCTTCCCTGGGCCGTTCGCATGATGGACACCACTTTGAGACGGTCCAGCGCCCTGATTTGCCATGATTTATTCGTCTCCCGGCTCTTCTTTTGGAGACGCTTCGCACTCAATCCTTGGTTCTTGGGTTCACCTGCCGCTGTCACTCTTGCCGACGGCTCGGTCGCCGTCTTCGCCTCTGCCCGCTCCTGGTGGCTGACGTGCCTTGAGTCCGTCTTGAGTCTGGCATGACGTCAGGTGGCAGCTCGGAAAGATGGACAGGACGGTCGAGTCGGCACCCGTCCGGCGGTCATGGCGGCCAGGCGCAGACATGGTGGTCATGAGTGCAGACAGGTAAGGACCGCCAGGACTCGCCTGCGATCCCCGTCACTCAACGTGACAGGCCCCGCCTCAGCCCACGGCCGGGCTGATGGGCGCGCGGCAGCTGGCCAGGCTGGGGCACGCCCGGGCCGGGGCGCTGCTCGGGGTGCGGGTACCGGTCGTAGGCGCGGCGAGGCGCGGCGCGGACGCGGCGGCCGGTCGGTGCCGTTCCGGGTGTCGGTGGCCAGGATGCGTTCGGTCATAACCGCCGGCGTGCCGGGCCGCGTGCCCTCGCGCCATGAGGTGGACCGCCCCGATCCACTGGGGAAAACGCACCCTCGACGAGCCTGCGGAACACGCTCGGGACGCCCTGCGCGCGCCTCCCGGGGACCTCCGCGCATGCCAAGGCGTGACGGGCTGCTTACGGTTTCTTTAGCAGGGCCTAGACTCCGATGCGTACAGATCGTCGAACACGGCGCATCGCGCGGCGCACGTCAGGGCGCACACGCGGTCACACGAGGTCAGGGAGCGAGGGGCGGACGTGCCGGAACCGACCATGGTCGTGGGGACCGGGACCGTCGTCGTCGCGGCGGACTACTTCCGGTCCTACTCGGTCGTCGGGCTGCTCGCAGCGGTCGGCGTGCTGTTCGTCGCCGTAGCCTTCGGAGCGGGACGTCTGCTGCGGCCCGTCGTCCCGACACCCGAGAAACTCCTGACATACGAGTGCGGCGTCGACCCCGTCGGCGAGGGCTGGGCACACACCCAGGTCCGCTACTACGTCTACGCCTTCCTCTACGTGATCTTCGCCGTTGACTCGATCTTCCTCTTCCCCTGGGCGACGGTCTTCGCCGCGCCGGGATACGGCGCGACGACGCTGGCGGAGATGTTCATATTCCTCGGCTTCCTGGCCGTCGGCCTGCTCTACGCATACAAGAAGGGCGTCCTGACATGGACGTGACCCAGCCCGAGTCCGTGTCCGAGCCGGTACCCGTGCTGCCTCCCGAGCCGAAGAGGTTGGGCGCGCTCGCCCGTCTCGCTCCCGAGCCGATGAAGGTGGTCCTGAACTGGGGCCGCCGCTACAGCCTGTGGGTCTTCAACTTCGGCCTCGCCTGCTGCGCGATCGAGTTCATCGCCGCCTCCATGGCCCGGCACGACTTCATCCGCCTCGGGGTCATTCCCTTCGCGCCGGGGCCGCGCCAGGCCGACCTGATGGTCGTGTCGGGCACGGTCACGGACAAGATGGCCCCCGCGGTGAAGCGGCTGTACGAACAGATGCCCGAGCCGAAGTACGTCGTCTCCTTCGGCGCCTGCTCCAACTGCGGCGGTCCCTACTGGGACTCGTACTCCGTGACCAAAGGCGTCGATCAGATCATCCCTGTCGACGTCTACGTCCCCGGATGCCCGCCGCGCCCCGAAGCGCTGCTCCAGGGCATCCTCAAGCTCCAGGAGAAGATCGCCCAGGAGTCGCTGGGGGAGCGGTACGGGTCCGCCGGCAGCCGGCCATCCGCGGCCGCGCTGCAGAGCGGGCTGGTGAAGCCTCCGGTCTCGGCCGCGGGGGAGGGCGAACGGTGACCGGCTGGCTGCCTGCCCCTGTGGAGGAGCTCTTCGGTACGGAGGCCACGGCCGAGGAGTCGTACGAGCTTCTGACGGTCGACGTACCGCCCGCCGCCTGGATCTCCGCCCTGGAGAGCGCGCGCGCCGGGCTGGGCTGCACGTTTTTCGACTGGCTGAGCGCCGTCGACGAGCCCGGCACGGGTTTCCGCGTCTCGGCCCACGTGGTCGCCCTCGCTCCGGTACGCCGTCTTCTCGTACGTACGACAGTCCCGCACGACGCCCCCGTCCTGCCCTCCGCTGTTGGGGTCTACGCGGGCGCCGCCTGGCACGAACGTGAGACCCACGAGATGTTCGGTGTCACCCTCGAAGGCCACCCGGGGCTGGTGCCGCTGCTCCTCCCCGAGGGCTTCGAGGGCCACCCCCTGCGCAAGGACTTCGTCCTGGCGGCCCGTGTCGCCAAGGCCTGGCCTGGTGCGAAGGAGCCCGGTGATCCCGAGCACGGCGGTCCCAAGCGTCGCCAGATGCTGCCGCCGGGCGTCCCCGACCCGAACGAGTGGGGCCCCCTGAAGGGCCAGCTTCCACCTGCCCCGGCCCGCCCGGCCCGGGGCGCGGGCCGTGCGGCGGGCGAACGCCCGGCACGCCGTGCTCGCACGGCGGGGGAGGGCTCGGCCAGTCAGGCCCCGGCCGCGGGGGGCGCACCCGCTGCGGGTGCAGCCGGGGAGGTCAGGCCCGCGCCGCGCCGGGCTCGCAGTGCGAGCGAGGGCTCGGCGACCCAGCGGACAAAGGGAGCCGAGGCGGCCTCGGATACCGAAGAAACGCCCACGTCCCCACGTCGCGCCCGCACCGCCGGCGAAGGCTCGGCATCGCAGCGTGAGACACCCGCTGCAGCCACCGCACCCGCTGCACCCACCGTACCGGCGGCACCGGCCGATGGGCCCGGCGACGAGCACCCCCGTGGCGACGAGCACCCCCGTGGTGACCAGTACCCCCGCCCGGCGCGCCCCCGCAGCACGGACGCCCCCTGGCACCACGCGCGCCCCGCCTACGAGGACACCGAGCAGAAACCGTCCACCGAGGGCCCGCCGTCGCCCGAGCGGCAACCGGCCGACGAACCCGAGGATCTCAAGGCCGCGGAACCCGTCGCGACCTCCGAAGCCCGCCCCACCGCCGACAACCCTGACCATTCCCCGACCCCCGCCGACCATTCCCCAACCCCCGACGACGACACTGCAACCCCCGACGACCACACCCCAGGAGGCCCGCGGTGAACGACGTGCTCGATGTCACCCTGCGACTCCTGATCGTCTTCGTCGTGTTCCTCACCTTTCCGCTGATAGTCGGTCAGACGGAGCACAAGGTGATGGCCCACATGCAGGGCCGCCTCGGCCCCATGTACGCGGGCGGCTTCCACGGCTGGGCCCAACTCGTCGCGGACGGCGTGAAGTTCGCCCAGAAGGAAGACGTCGTCCCGGCGGGCGCGGACCGCCGTATCTTTCAGCTGGCCCCCGCCGTCGCCCTCCTCCCGTACCTCCTCGTACTCCTTGCCATTCCCATCGGCCCGGGCGAGGGCGCCGTCGGCGAGGTCATCGACGCGGGCATCTTCTTCGTCCTCGCCGTGATGGGCGTGGGCGTTCTCGGCTCTCTCATGGCGGGCTGGGCCTCGGCCAACAAGTTCTCCCTCCTCGGCGGCCTGCGCACCGCCGCCCAACTCCTCGCGTACGAACTGCCCATGCTGCTCACTGCCGCCTCGGTGGCGATGGCGGCGGGTACGGTCTCGCTCCCCGGCATCGTCGACGCCTTCGAGTGGTGGTGGCTGCCCTGGCAGATAGTCGGCGCGATCGTCTTCTTCGTGGCCGGTCTCGCCGAACTCCAGCGGCCTCCCTTCGACATGCCCGTCGCCGACTCGGAGATCATCTTCGGGGCGTACACCGAGTACACCGGCCTGCGCTTCGCCCTCTTCCTCCTCGCCGAGTACGCCGGAATCATCGTGCTGTGCGGTCTGACCACCGTCCTGTTCCTGGGTGGCTGGCACGGCCCGTGGGGTGCCGACGGCCTCGGCTGGGTCTGGACTTTGCTGAAGACCGCGATCCTCGCCTTCATCGTGATCTGGATCCGTGTCACCTACCCCCGCCTTCGTGAGGATCAGCTCCAGAAGTTCTCCTGGACCCTCCTCGTGCCCCTCTCCCTCGCCCAGATCGCCCTCACCGGCATCGTCAAGGTGGTGATCCAGTAGCCATGGCTGAGTCTCTCCCGCCCACCGGGCGCAGTTCTCCCCCGCCCACCCGGCCCCGTATTCCCGGCTCCGGACTCGCCAAGGGCCTGGCCGTCACCCTGCGCACGATGACGAAGAAGACCGTCACCAAGCAGTACCCGGACGCCCAGCCCGAACTCCCGCCCCGTACCCGCGGCGTCATCGGCCTCTTCGAGGAGAACTGCACGGTTTGCATGCTGTGCGCCCGCGAGTGCCCGGACTGGTGCATCTACATCGACTCCCACAAGGAGACGGTCCCGCCCGCCGCTCCCGGCGGCCGCGAGCGAAGCCGCAACGTGCTCGACCGCTTCGCCATCGACTTCGCCCTGTGCATGTACTGCGGTATCTGCATCGAGGTGTGTCCTTTCGACGCGCTGTTCTGGTCCCCGGAATTCGAGTACGCGGAGACCGACATCCACGAACTCACGCACGAACGCGACAAGCTCCGCGAGTGGATGTGGACCGTCCCGGCCCCACCCGCCCTCGACCCCGGCGCCGAGGAACCCAAGGAGATCGCCGCCGCCCGCAAGGCCGCCGACAAGCTCGCCGCCGAACAGGCAGCCCAGGCCCAGCCTCCGGCCACCGGGCCGACAGGGCAGGCCGTGCCGGAGGCTTCCGGCGGGCCCGGCCCAGCGGCTTCCGGCCGGAACGAGCCCGAGGGAGGCGCTTCGTGAGCCTCGCAGTAGCCACAGCGACAGCCAGAGCCGCAGCCACGGCAACGCAGGCGACGACCACCGCCGAAACCCACGGCTTCCTCTCCCCGACCGGCGTCGAGATCGCCTTTCTCCTCGTCGGCCTCGTCACCCTTGGCGCCGCCGTCGTCACCGTCACCACCAGGCAACTGGTGCACGCCGCCCTGTGGCTGGTCGTGACACTCGGCGGCCTCGCCGTCGAATACCTCCTGCTCACCGCCGAGTTCATCGCCTGGGCGCAGGTCCTCATCTACGTCGGTTCCGTCGTTGTGCTCCTCCTCTTCGGTCTGATGCTCACCAAGGCCCCCATCGGCCGCTCTCCGGACGCCGACTCCGGCAACCGCTGGGCCGCCCTGACCGTGGCGGTCGCCGCGGGCGGCGCCCTCGTCTGGGTCGTCGTCGATGCCTTCCGGACGACCTGGATCGACCTGGACGGTGCCGCCGCCGGCTCCACCGCGGTCACCGGTGCGAGCCTCTTCCAGAGCTGGGTACTCCCCTTCGAGGCCCTCTCGGTCCTGCTGCTCGCCGCTCTGGTCGGGGCGATCGTCCTCTCCCGCAAGGCGGCCGCCGACAACGGCCCCGCGAGCAGGACAGCACCCGGCAAGCAGCCGTCGGGCACACAGCCCTCGGGCACACAGCCCTCGGGCACACAGCCCTCGGCCAAGGAGTCGCCCACCAAACAGCCTGCGCCCAACGCGACGTCCGACGGGCAGTCCTCGCGCAAGGAACGCAAGGAAGGTGCCCGCTGATGCACCTCGCCTATCCCGCCGTGCTCTCCGCCCTCCTCTTCTGCACAGGCCTGTACGGAGTCCTCGCTCGCCGCAACGCGATCCTGGTCCTGATGTCCGTCGAGCTGATGCTCAACGCCGTCAACCTCAACCTGGTCGCCTTCGACGCCTGGCTCAGCAAGACCGCCCGGGACACGCTGCACTCCGGCCAGGCCCTGACCCTGTTCACCATCGCCATCGCCGCCGCTGAGATCGGCATCGGCCTGGCGATCGTCCTCGCCGTCCACCGCAACAGCGGCACCTCGGACATCGACAAGCTCCGCGACACCGCCGAGACCGACGAGACCGGCGACGGCCCCGAATCCGCCGCGCCCGCGTCGGCCGAGAAGACTGAGGCCACCGCGTGACCACCACGACTCTCGCCGTCCTCGTCCCCCTCCTGCCGTTCCTGGGCGCCGCGGTCGGCCTGCTCCTGGGCCGCACGGTTCCCGGCTTCGTCCGTCCCCTGGCCGTCCTGCCCTCGGTGGCCGCACTGGCGCTCGCCGTCCTCGTCGCCGTACGCCAGGGCGGTGACCAAGCCGTCGACGCCGCCACCGAGCTCACCCCCACCGGCTCGGTCCCCATCGAACTCGCCCTCCACATCGACGGCTTCGCCGCCCTCGTCGCCGTCCTGGTCCTCCTGGTCGCGTCCTGCGTGCAGATCTACTCGACGGGCTATCTGCGCGACGACCCGCGCTACCCCTCGTACGCCGCTCTCGTCTCCCTGTTCACCTCCGCGATGCTGCTCGTCGTCTATTCCGGCGACCTGATGGTGCTGCTGGTCGGCTGGGAGATCATGGGTATCTGCTCGTATTTCCTCGTCGGCCACTACTGGGAGACCCCCGAGGCCCGTGCCGCCTCGATCAAGGCCTTCCTGGTCACCAAGCTCGGCGACGTCCCCTTCCTGATCGGTCTGTTCGCGCTCGCCGCCGACGCCGGGTCCTTCCGCATCACGAAGGTCCTGGGAACCGTCGCGAGCGGCGGACTCGACCATCCGACACTGATCGCCCTGCTGCTCCTGGCCGGCGTGGCGGGCAAGTCGGCGCAGTTCCCACTGCATACCTGGCTCCCCGACGCGATGGCGGGCCCCACACCCGTCTCCGCGTTGATCCACGCCGCGACGATGGTCGCCGCCGGCGTCTACTTCATCGCCCGGCTCCTCCCGGTCTTCGCCGCCTCCTCGGCCGCGCTGGTCATCCTCGCCGTCATGGCCGCCGTCACGATGGCCGGTTCGGCGCTCGCCGCGCTCGCCCAGGACGACATCAAGCGCGTCCTCGCGTACTCGACGATCGGCCAGCTCGGCTACATGACCGGCGCCCTCGCAGTCGGCGACCGCGGCGCCGCCGTCTTCCACCTCCTTGCGCACGGCGCCTTCAAGGCGCTGTTGTTCCTCGCCGCGGGTGTGATCATCCACGCCGCCGGCACCAACTCGCTGGCGGCCATGTCCCGTATGAAGGACCTGCGCGCCCGCGTCCCCGACGCCTACTGGACGATGACCGTGGCGCTCCTCGCCCTCGCCGCGATCCCGCCCTTCAGCGGCTTCTTCTCCAAGGAAGCCGTGCTGGGCGTCGCCGAACACGTCGCCACCGGCCACGCCGAGAACGTGCCCGGCGCGGCAGGCTGGATCGTTCTCGTCGCCGGCCTGGCCACGGCCATGCTCACGGCCGCGTACGCGACGCGCCTGTGGCTGCTCGCGTTCCGCGGCCACGGAACCGAGGTCCCCGACCACGGCAGGCAGCCCATCGCCATGAACGCCGTGCTGTGGGTGCTCGCCGTCCCGTCGCTCGCCCTCGGACTCACCACCGGCCTGCTGCCCGACTGGTTCGACGGACACGACCTGACCCCGACGCTCGCCACTTCCATCCTTGGTACGGGCGTCGCCCTGGTCGGAGGCCTCGTCACATACGGCGCCTGGCGGCACACCACCGCGTGGGCCTCGCGCGTACCGCTGGGTGCGGTCGCGGCCCACCCCGAGGGTGACGCCGGACTCGTCGAGGCCGAGGCCATCGCCAGCCACGCCCCCGCGTACGGAAACGTGGCGTCCGCGCCCGACCCGGCGGACCCCGGACGCCTGCTCCTGGGCCCGTTGCACCGGCACGCGGCCGTCGGCTTCCACCTCGACGCCGTCTACTCCGCGCTCTTCGTCCGCCCGGTCCAGGCCGGGGCCACACTCGTTGGGTTCCTCGACCGTGAGGTCGTCGACACCTACGTACGCGGTGCGGGTGCGCTGCCCCGCCTGCTCGGCGCGGCCGTCCGGCGCGCCCAGACCGGCAATGTGCAGACCTATGTGAGCGCGCTGCTCGCCGGCACCGTCGTCCTGGCGGTCGCCGCCCTCCTAGTCGCCACGGGAGCGTGAGCAGGCGTGATCGATATCAACGAGTCCGTGATGCAGTTCCTCCTGGCGTTCATGGTCGTCGGCCCGCTCCTCGGCGCCGCAGCCGCTCTTTCGCCGGCCCCGCCCGGACTCAAGGGGAAGTCCCCGGACCACGCTGTGCTGCGCCACGGTGTGACGGTCACCGGCGCCGTGCTCATCGCCGCAATCGTCCTCGCGCTCGGTTTTGACCACGACCAGCCCTCGAAGATGCAGGCCACGACGGACATCAGCTGGATTCCCGCACTCGACGTGCGGATCCACCTCGGTACCGACGGCATTTCCCTCCCCCTTCTGGTCCTGACCGCGCTGCTGACCTTCCTCTGCGCGCTGTACTCCTTCTTCAGAATGCCTTCGGGCCCGACCCCGAGGGCCTTCGTCGCACTGCTGCTCGTACTCGAGTCCGGCACCCTCGCGACCTTCGCCGTCCTCGACCTTCTGCTCTTCTTCCTCGCGTTCGAGATGGTGCTCATCCCGATGTACTTCCTCATCGCCCGCTGGGGCGGTGAGCAACGGACCCAGGCCGCTTGGAAATTCATCCTCTACACGCTGCTCGGCTCCATCGTCATGCTGCTGGGCCTGCTCCTGGTCGGGCTCAAGTCCGGCACATTCGACATGGTGGCACTCGCCACTGACAACGGCCGGTCACTGACCGCAGCCGTGCAGGTCATCGCCGTTTTGGCGATCGGAATCGGGCTCGCGGTCAAGACGCCGATGTGGCCGCTGCACAGCTGGCTGCCGGACGCTCACACCGCCGCGCCGACCGTCGGCTCGGTCCTGTTGGCCGGCGTCCTACTGAAAATGGGTACGTATGGGTTCGTCCGGATTCTGCTGCCCATCACGCCGGACGGCATGCGGACCTTCGCGCCCTACCTCGCCGCCTTCGCCGTCGTCGGGATCATCTACGGATCCCTCGCCTGCCTGGCGCTCGCCAAGCAGGGCGCGAAGGGCGATCTCAAGCGCCTCATCGCCTACTCCTCCGTGGGTCACATGGGCTTCGTGCTCCTCGGCATCGCCACGATGACCCCGACCGGTGTGAATGGCGCACTGTTCGCGAACATCGCCCACGGCCTCATCACCGGCCTGCTGTTCTTCCTGGTCGGCGCGCTCAAGGACCGCACGGGCACGACGGACCTCGACACGCTCGCAAAGAAGACGGGCGCGGCCCTCTACGGCAAGGCCCCGCGCCTCGGCGGCCTGCTCGCCTTCGCCGCCGTCGCCTCGCTCGGCCTGCCGGGCCTCGCCGGATTCTGGGGCGAAATGCTGGCCCTGTTCGGCGCGTTCGACCCCGCCGACGACCTCAGCCGCCCCGCGTTCCTGACCTACATGGCGATCGCCGTGTTCGGCACCCTGCTCACAGCCGCGTACATGCTCGTCGTGGTACGCCGCGTCTGTATGGGCGCGGTCCCGCAGGCGAGCCCGAAGCTCGCTGACGTCCAGACGTACGAGTTCGCCGCCTGGACTCCGCTCGTCGCCCTCACCGTCGTCGCCGGACTGTGGCCGAAGGCCCTCCTCGGCCTGACCGACCCGGCCGTGCAGCAGCTCCTCGCAGGAGGCACCCGATGAGCAGCACACTGGTCCAGTCAGTCGACTGGCTCGTGATCGCGCCGCCCACCATCGTGGCGGTCGTCGGCCTCGTGGTGCTCGTCGCCGATCTCTTCGTCGACGACGCCAAGAAGACGCTGCTCGGCTGGGTCTGCGTCGCGGGACTCACCGCGTCCGCTCTGATGCTGCTGCCCCTCCTGGACGGCGACCGCTCCACCTTCTGCCTGACCGTCGACGCGGACGTCTGCAGCTATACGGCGGACCGGTTCACGCTCGTCATTCAGTTCCTGGTCCTCGGCGGCGCCCTCCTGGCAGCCCTTCTCTCCGTGACCGCCCTGAAGGACGCCAACAGAAAGCTCCCAGAAGGGGAGTTCTGGTTCCTGCTGCTCTCATCGGCGGCCGGCGCCGCCCTGCTGCCCGCCTCACGCGACCTGGCGACCCTGATCGTCGCCCTGGAAGTCGCCTCGCTGCCCGCCTTCGCCCTCGTCGGCATCAAACGCGGCGACAGGAAGTCCTCCGAAGCGGCCCTGAAGTTCTTCCTGTCCTCGGTCACCGCGACCGCAGTGAGCCTCATGGGCGTCAGCTTCGTCTACGCGTCTACGGGCACCCTGTACCTCACCGAGATCGCCACCAAGATCCAGGACGTCGACGGGCAACTGCACACCCTCGCCCAGGCGGGCGTCGTCCTCACTCTTGTCGGCTTCGCCTTCAAAACGGCTGCCGTTCCCTTCCACTTCTGGGTGCCCGACACCTATGTAGGGGCGCCTCTGCCGGTCGCTGCCTACTTGTCGGTCGTCGGCAAGGCGGTCGGCTTCTCCGGGCTGATCCTCGTCACTGTGATCGCCCTCCCCTCGTACGCGGACGTCTGGGGCCCGGCGCTCGCCGTCCTCGCCGCGCTCACCATGACGATCGGCAACGTCGGCGCCCTGCGTCAGCAGGCCACGCGTGCGTACAGCGCGGTCCGCCTGCTCGCCTGGTCCTCCGTCGGTCAGGCAGGCTACCTCCTGGTGCCGATCGCCGCCGCCGCGTACTCCCAGGACGCCGAGAAGGCCATCGGCTCCACCGTCGCGTACGCCCTGATGTACGCCGCCGTCAACCTCGGTGCCTTCGCCGTGGCCGCCCTGGTCGCCCGTACGAAGCCGCTGAACCGCATCAGCGAATACCGCGGCCTGTACGCTTCGCGCCCCCTCGCCGCACTCGTCCTGGGCTTCTTTCTGCTCTGCCTCGCGGGACTGCCGCCGGGGATCATCGGCCTCTTCGCGAAGGTCACCGTCTTCTCGGCAGCAGTGGACGCGGGCCTCGGCTGGCTCGCCGTGGTCATGGCCGTCAACGTCGTGATCGCGCTCTTCTACTACCTCCAGTGGACGGCGCTCCTGTTCCGCTCTCCCGAAGGAGAGCACGAGACGCACCGCGTACCCGTCCCGCTGACCGCCGCGATCGCGCTGACCGCCGTCCTGGGAGTCGCCCTCTCCGGAGCACCCCAGTTGGTCCTGCGCTTCTCGGACACCGGCCTGTTCTGAGCCGACCGCATCGCCCGCGCGCGTGGGCGATAGAACCGCACGCGCGCGTGCACGGCGTTGCCCGACTTCACCTGGACGGCTCACGCGCGCCGCCGCGCGCACAAGGGAACTGGAGCTCCCCGCCTGGCGTTGACCAGTACGGGAGGGTCCACTGGACCGTAAATTCACGGAATCAGAGACGACAGAGATCAGCAGGCAAAGGGTTCCCCTGCCGCACGACTTGGAGGGCGTACCGTGCACCGCCGGCACAACGGGCTCAGGACCGCCGTACTCCTTGGGGGACTGTCCGCACTCATCATCGTCATCGGCAGCTTTTTCGGGCGTACGGGCCTCGTCGTCGCGCTGCTCATCGCGATCGGCACGAACGCGTACGCGTACTGGAACAGCGACAAGCTGGCGCTACGCGCGATGCGTGCGCGTCCAGTGAGCGAGTTCGAGGCCCCGGCCCTGTACAGGATGGTCCGGGAGCTCTCCACCCAGGCCCGGCAACCCATGCCACGCCTGTACATCTCGCCGACCGGGGCGCCCAACGCGTTCGCGACGGGCCGCAACCCTCGCAATGCGGCGGTGTGTTGTACCGACGGCATCCTGCGCATCCTGAACGAGCGGGAACTGCGCGGCGTCATCAGCCACGAACTGAGCCACGTCTACAACCGCGACATCCTGATCTCGTCGGTCGCCGGCGCCCTCGCCTCCGTGATCATGTTCCTGGTCAACTTCGCCTGGCTGATCCCGATCGGCCGCTCCAACGACGACGACGGCCCCGGTATCCTCGGCATGGTAATGATCATGATCCTGGGTCCGCTCGCCGCGTCCCTGATCCAGCTCGCCATCAGCCGCTCCAGGGAGTACGAGGCCGACGCCTCCGGAGCCCAGCTCACCGGCGACCCACTGGCCCTCGCGAGCGCCCTGCGCAAGCTCGAGGCGGGCACGAAGCAGCTTCCGCTGCCCACCGAGCCGCGCATCGAGACCGCAAGCCACATGATGATCGCCAACCCCTTCCGCCCAGGGCAGGGGATGTCCAGGATGTTCTCCACGCATCCGCCGATGGCGGAGCGCATTGCCCGGCTCGAGCAGATGGCAGGTCGCCACCAGTGAGACCAATTCTTCATGCCATTTGGTCGACCCTGAGCGGATTCTGGCTGTCCCTCGGCTACTTGTTCGCCGGCGTGCTGCTCTGCATTACGGCAATTGGCATCCCGTTCGGGATCGTTCTTCTGCGTTCAGCATCGCGCTCGGGTCGACGCCGCCCTTCGATGAGCATCGAGGGCAGTAGCTGGAGCTCCGGGAGCGGGACCTGTTCCACGCCCGCCAGGGCAGCGTTCACACGGCTCCAGGTGTCTTCTGACGTCCAGGCGTTGAAGTGCTTCGAGGCTTGGATCGTGGCACCGGTTTCCTTGAGTACGTTCGGCCACAACTTGCCGGTCCGCGCCTTGTAGAAGATCGCGTCTACGGAACGGCGGACCGTTCGGGGCCATCGAGGCGGCGACGGCAGTTGTAGGACGGACGGATGACGGTGTAGCCGAGAGGTATACGGAGGAAGTGCACGCATGCGATCCCACCTGCGATGCCAAGGGAGGAGAGGTGTGATACCCGCTCCTACGATCACCTGCCTCCGAAGGCTTGATCCGTCGGCACCACTTCACGCCCCAATGGCATCAGCGAGACCGGGATCAGCTTGAGGTTGGCCCACCCGAATGGGATGCCAATGATCGACAGGAACAGCGGGATGCTCGTGACGAGGTGGGCCAGAGCCAGCCACCACCCCGCGAAGATCACCCAGATCACGTTGCCGATGAACGATCCTGCCCCAGCCCCCGGCCGCTCCACAGTGGTGCGGCCGAACGGCCAGATGACGAAGCCGGCGATGCGTAGCGACGCGATGCCGAATGGGATGGTGACGATCAAAAGGAAGCAGATCAGCGCGGCGATCAGGTAGCCGATGGCCATCCAGATGCCACAGAAGACGAGCCAGATGATGTTCAGTAGCAGGTTGAACAGCTTCATGATCAGTACCCCTCAGGTCGATCCGCGAGCATACCCGCTACCACCAGTATCAGCTGGTCACGCGTTCAGGTGGAACCGCAGCGCCCTTGTGGCGCGATCGAGAACGTTCGGAGACGATCCCGCGGCATCGCGGCATCGCGGCATCGCGGCATCGCGGCATCGCGGCATCGCGGCCTTGCGTATCGGCGTCTACGCCCTGTGGCCGTCCGGCAACTCGATCCGAAATCGGACAACACGTCCAGCGCCTCGACGGCGGGGCCATCAACAGGAGACTCATTCTTTGCGGCCGCTCCCTGACGCTCCGTTACTAACATCTCGAAGCGTGAGTAACGGCGGCGTCCCCTGTCCCGGAAATCATGAATCTCAGCAGGCCAAAAGCACGGCGAAGTTAAACGCCAAGCTGAGCCGGGTCGGCCGGAACCGAGCCGTGTCATGAGCCGCGCCCTGCTGATCAGTGCAACCGGTCGACGCCGCTGCGGCGTCCTCCCCAGCAACAGCACCGAACAGAGGCAAGAGCCGCAGCACAGGCAAAGCCAACAGCGGCACAAGAGCGGCATCAACACAGCCTGGCGAGAGCAAGATCACAGCACAGGCACAGCACAGAGGGGCAGGTTCACCGCATGGGCATCATCAGCTGGATCATTCTGGGGCTCCTGGCCGGCGCCATCGCCAAATTCCTGCTCCCGGGCCGTGACCCAGGCGGCTTCATTGGCACGACTCTCATCGGCATCGCGGGTGCGTTCATCGGCGGCTGGATCTCCGCCCGCTGGCTGGGCCACCCGATCACCAAGCAGTTCTACGACGGCGCTACCTGGGCCGCCGCGATCGGCGGCTCGCTCGCCCTCCTGATCGTCTACCGCCTCCTGCTCGGCAACTCGCGCAACTGAGCGCGCACCCCTGAGGTCGTTAGCCAGCCGGCGGGAGGGTGGGCACTGTCGGGTGCCCACCCTCCCTTGCACGTGCAACAAGCGTGAGGTCACCGGTAGTTGACGAACTGCAGGGCGAAGTCGAAGTCCTTGCCCTTCAAGAGGGCGATCACGGCCTGCAGGTCGTCGCGGCTCTTCGAGCTGACCCGCAGCTCGTCGCCCTGGACCTGGGCCTTCGCGCCCTTCGGGCCCTCGTCGCGAATGATCTTCGCCACCTTCTTCGCGTTCTCCTGGGAGATGCCCTCCTCGATCGAGGCAAAGATCTTGTACTCCTTGCCGGAGAGCTGCGGCTCACCCGCGTCCAGCGCCTTCAGGGAGATACCGCGCTTGATCAGCTTGGACTGGAAGACGTCGAGGATGGCCTTGACCCGCTCCTCGGAGTTCGCCTCCATCAGGATCTTCTCGCCGGACCAGGAGATGGAGGCGCCCACGTTCTTGAAGTCGTAGCGCTGCGAGATTTCCTTGGCGGCCTGGTTGAGGGCGTTGTCGACCTCCTGCCGCTCGACCTTCGAGACGATGTCGAAACTGGAGTCGGCCATGTCCTGTGGCTCCTTGTATCGGTGCGTGTCGGTGCGTGTCGGCGTGTGTGGAGTGGCCGCCGAGCCCGGCATGGTGCCCGGGCTGCATCCGCATAAGCCTAGCCACCTGCCGCCCCCGGAGCGCTGATCAATCGGGTGGCCAAGCAGTCCTGCGCATCGGGTATCGTTTACGTCGTTGCCACGGAGCACCGCCGAAAGGCGGTTTGAGGGGCAGCAACCCCGGCGGTGTGCCCGAGCGGCCAAAGGGAGCAGACTGTAAATCTGCCGGCTCAGCCTTCCCAGGTTCGAATCCTGGCGCCGCCACGCTGAGAGAGACCCCCTCTGATCTGCGAGAACGTAGACCAGAGGGGTTTTCCATGTCCGCTCGTCCGCCGGTGTAGTTGGTCGGTGCCTCGATGTGGCGTTGAGTGCGCCGTCCGTCGTTGCCGGCGATCAGCCACGGAGGTGCCCGGATGTGCCGGTTGTCCCCCGGGTCGCGCAGGCAGGCGCCGCTTGGCGCCGTCCAGCCCCGCGCTGGACGGATACGCTGTACCGGGATTCCCCGGCCGGCTCCCCCTGGCGTAGGACTCGTAGAACTCGCAGGATGTGTTCAGCCGATCCGCAGCCCTCAGTTCCCCGCCACCGACTTCACCGCCACGGAAACCGGCGCCAACCCGCTGATCAGCTCCAGCGTCAGCCCGGCCGTCGCCGGAGTGTCCACCAGCTCTGCCAGCACGGCCGCGACATCGTCGCGCGGGATGGGTCCGCGCCCCGTGGAAACCTCCAGGCGTACCAGGCCGGTGCCGGCGTCGTTCGTCAGCATTCCTGGGCGCAGGATCGTCCAGTCCAGGCTGTTGAATCCGCGTATGTACGCGTCTGCCTCGCCCTTGGCGCGCAGGTACACGTCGAAGACGTCGTCCCCGGGATGCGACGGGTCCGCTCCCATCGACGACACCACCACGTACCGCCGCACCCCGGCCCGCACCGCTGCGTCCGCGAGGAGGACGGCGGCGCCCCGGTCCACAGTGTCCTTGCGGGCCGCGCCGCTTCCCGGACCCGCGCCGGCCGCGAACACTGCGGCGTCCGCGCCCCGCAGATGCGCGGCGACCTCCTCGACCGAGGCCGACTCCAGGTCGCACAGAACCGGCTCGGCTCCGGCCGCCCGCAGATCGTCGCCCTGCTCCGGTCGGCGGATGATCCCCGCGACCTCATCACCGCGCGCGGCGAGCAGCCGCTCCAGCCGCAGCGCGATCTGACCATGACCTCCAGCGATGACAATGCGCATGTCTCCGACCGTACGCCCGGACGCCGGCACCCGCCGCACAACCCTGTGGATCACCCATGGGCCTTTTGAACGATCAGCGAGACACAAGAAAGATCACTGACTTACGAGGTGGACGCCGCGCGGCGTCCAACGGGAGACCGTCGTCACTGCCATGCACGCAAGCCCCTCATGGCGGCCGGCTGCGCCGCCGTCCTGCTCGCCGGCGCGGGCGCATGCGGCACGCGTGGACCCCTAAGAACCCCCAGCGCGCGTGGACCCCAAAGTCCGCCAGAGGCCTGATTCCTCCCTCAGGAGGGCTCCTCGGTCCGCCCCTGCCGAGGCAGATCCAACGCCGCAGCCGCAGCCGACCCGTAGTACTCGCGCACCGCACTGGTCCGCGCCACAATCCGCCCCCGGTGCACCACGGTCCGGCTGTACGCCAGCGCCAGCGCCCCCGCGAGCCGGTCGCCGCGCACGGCGAGCAGATCAGCCGGGAATCCCGCCTCCACGCGCACTTCGGGCAGCCCGAGCAGTGCCCGTGCCGACGAGCTCACGGCGTCGTACGCGTCCTCGGGCCGCAGCCCGTAGCGCGAGGCCAGTAGATATGCGGCCTCCAGCGGATCTCCGCGCCCCACAGGATTCGATACGTCCCTCAGGGCCCCGCTGCCCGCCGCGACGCGCACCCCGGCCGCCCGCAGCAGCCGTACCGGAGCCGTCCCCCGCCGGTCGGTGCCCGAGCAGCCGCCCTGCGGCAGGCAGACCACGGTCACTCCGGCTGCGGCGAGCTGATCCGCCGCCCGGGACACCACTGGGGAGGGCAACCGGGCGAGCCCGCCGCACGGGCCGAGCGCCACCCCGGGACGCAGCCCGCCCGCCATGGCCGCGAACCGCGCGAGCCGCGCGGGATCGTCACCGTCCGTGTGCAGGTCGACCGGGCAGCCGTGCTCCGAAGCTACCTCCAGGACGGCCTCCACGTACCCCGTCGGGTCGGGGTCGAGATCCGGACAGCCACCCACTACGGAGGCGCCCATTTTCATCGCGTCCCGCAGTATCGCCAGTCCTTCGGCCCCGGCGAGTCCGGTCAGCAACCGCGGCATCGCGACCGTCGTCAGTTCGACGAGCCCCCGCAGCGCCCGCCGTGCCTGGAGGACGGCTGTCAGTGCGCCGAGCCCCTGGACATCGCCCACGTGTACGTGCGAGCGCAGCGCCGTTGCACCGTGCCCGAGCTGCAGCAGCGCGGCCTCGGTCGTGCGGCGCTGGACGTCCTGACCGTCGTACGAGACCGGACCGTCGCCGTTGGCCGACAGGGCCGTGTCGCCGTGGGCGTGCGCCTCCGCGGGGGCAGGCAGGAGCAGATAGCCGGCGAGGTCCACGCGGGCGGCGTGCGCGCTGAGGCTGCCGGCCGTGCCGACCGCCTCGATGCGCCCGTCGCCCACCCGCACGTCCACGGCCCGGCCGTCCGTCAGCCGCGCACCGCACAGCAGCAGCGTGGAGCCCTCGCCGGAGCCCGGCGACGGAGACGAGGAATGAGGCTGGTGCGGCTCACTGTCGGGCATCGCGCTCCTGGGGTTCGGGGCGGCTGCGGAGGGGGACCGATCACGCAACGTGAGTCGAGCCTAGGGCGGTGACCGGCGCGGTTCACGGAGGAGCGGAATAGTCGTACCGGAGTGGTCGGCCGTGTCTGAGGGGGAGCTGGAACTCCCGGGGAGCACAGGAGAACACCGGAACGGGGTGGGGCAGGTGCCGCGAAACGGATTTGGGCGATCGGTGGCCGAGCGTGTAATGTCTTCATCGCTCGCCCCAATAGCTCAGTCGGCAGAGCGTCTCCATGGTAAGGAGAAGGTCTACGGTTCGATTCCGTAA
>CBFGQM010000067.1:0-18478 GCA_965650905.1 uncultured Streptomyces sp.
AAGGTCGAGATTCCCGGCGATGTCGCCGACAAGCTCAAGGATCAGGGCATCGATGTCGACCAGTGGAAGAACGGCGCCTGGAAGGACTGGGACAAGGGCAAGTGGCTCGGTGAGGCCAAGGACTTCGTCAACCCGGTCATCGAGGGTCTGTGGAAGCCCGAGCGGATGAAGGCCGCCAAGGACCCGGACAAGACGATCACCGCGAAGGACGCCTCGGCCGAGCAGCGTGTCAGTGACCCGGCACCGTCCCCGGTGACGGCCACGCGCGAGAAGACCCCGTACCACGAGAACGCCGCTCCGGTCGGCAAGGTCTTCTTCGACTCCCCCGAGGGCTCCATGGTCTGTTCCGGCACGATCGTCAAGGATCCGCGGCACCCGGGCAGGTCCAACCTCGTGTGGACCGCCGGCCATTGCGTGCACGCCGGCGGTGACGGCGGCTGGTACCGCAACATCGCCTTCGTGCCCGCCTACAACGACCTCGGCAAGTCTGAGACACAGCTGGCCGATGCGACGCAGCAGGAGATCGCCCCGTACGGCCAGTACTGGGCGGACTGGGCCTCGACGTCCAACGAGTGGATCGAGGGCGGCTCGGAGTCGGGTGGCGCCGGTGCCACGTATGACTACGCGGTGCTGCATGTGAAGCCGGAGTCGGGTGCCAAGTCCCTCGAGGAGACCGTCGGCGCGGCCCTGGACGTGGACTTCTCCACGCCGTCTCCCGCGGACGCCGGCTCGATGGGCGCCTGGGGCTACCCGGCCGCCCCTCCGTACAACGGTCTGATCATGCACAAGTGCCTCGACCGGCCCGGCCGCCTCTCGCTCGGCTCACGACTGCCGACGATGTACCGCATCGGCTGCACGATGACCGGTGGTTCCTCCGGCGGCGGCTGGTTCCGTGTCGTCGGCGGCAAGACCAAGCTGGTGTCGAACACGTCGATCGGCCCGGCCGACAACGCCTGGCTCGCGGGACCGCAGCTGGGCGCGGGCGCCGAGGCGCTCTTCGACAGCATGAGCAAGGAGTACGGCGGCAGGTAGCCCGTCGTACGCGCCGATATGACGAAGGCCCGCCGCCTGCGGGCGAGAGGGGCGGGCCTTCGTGATGTGGCGCTCTGCCGGTCCCCGTCGGTCAGAGGGCCGGCGCCGGAACGTACGGTGCCAGCTCCGCCGCCAGTTCCTCGTGCACCCGCAGCTTGAGCAGCGTGCCCTTGGGGGTGTGCTCCTCGGAGATCACCTCGCCGTCGGTATGGGCCCGGGCGACGAGCCGGCCGAGGGTGTAAGGCACGAGCACCTCGATCTCCACCGAGGGGCGCGGCAGTTCGACGTCGATGAGGGTGAGCAGCTCGTCGAAGCCGTGGCCCGTGCGGGCCGAGACTGCGATGGAGCGCTTCTCGATCCGCATCAGCCGCTGGAGCACCAGCGGATCGGCCGCGTCCGCCTTGTTGATCACCACGATCTCGGGTACGCCGGTCGCGCCCACATCGCGGATGACCTCGCGCACCGCGGCCAGCTGCTCCTCCGGCGCCGGGTGCGAACCGTCGACCACGTGCAGGATCAGATCGGAATCACCGACCTCTTCCATGGTGGAGCGGAACGCCTCGACCAGGTGGTGCGGCAGGTGTCGAACGAACCCGACGGTATCCGCGAGCGTGTAGAGCCGCCCGCTGGGCGTCTCGGCCCGGCGCACGGTCGGGTCGAGGGTCGCGAACAGCGCGTTCTCAACCAGCACGCCCGCGCCCGTCAGCCGGTTGAGCAGCGAGGACTTGCCCGCGTTGGTGTAGCCGGCGATGGCGACCGAGGGCACCTTGTGGCGCCGGCGCTCCTGGCGCTTGATCTCACGACCGGTCTTCATGGCCGCGATCTCCCGGCGCATCTTCGCCATCTTCTCGCGGATACGGCGCCGGTCCGTCTCGATCTTGGTCTCACCGGGACCACGGGTGGCGAGGCCGCCGCCCTTGCCGCCGCCCATCTGGCGGGACAGCGACTGACCCCAGCCGCGCAGCCGCGGCAGCATGTACTGCATCTGCGCCAGCGCGACCTGCGCCTTGCCCTCTCGGGACTTGGCGTGCTGGGCGAAGATGTCGAGGATCAGGGCCGTCCGGTCGATCACCTTGACCTTGACGACGTCCTCGAGGTGGATCAACTGGCCCGGCGAGAGTTCACCGTCGCAGATGACGGTGTCCGCGCCGGTCTCCAGCACGATGTCACGCAGCTCGTGGGCCTTGCCCGAGCCGATGTACGTCGCCGGGTCCGCCTTGTCGCGGCGCTGGATCACTCCGTCGAGTACCAGAGCGCCCGCGGTCTCGGCGAGGGCGGCCAGCTCGGCCAGGGAGTTGTCCGCGTCGGCCGCGGTCCCCGAGGTCCACACACCGACGAGCACCACGCGCTCCAGCCGCAGCTGCCGGTACTCGACTTCGGTGACGTCCTCGAGTTCGGTGGAGAGGCCCGCGACGCGGCGCAGTGCCGCGCGGTCGAAGCGGTCGAACTGGTCGCCGTCCCGCTCTCCGTCGATCTCGTGGCTCCAGGCGACGTCCTCCTCCATCAGGGCATCGGCCCGAAGACCTTCGGGGTAGTTCTGCGCGAGGCTCTGCTTGTCCTGGGGAGAGGAAGAAGAGGAGGTCATTGGATCCTTACGTCGATGGGTAGCTGTGGTGCGACGGACGTCCATCTCTCACTTGGCACAACGTCCGGGGTCGCCGGGAGATTCCCGGTCCTGAGGGTTCTGGTCCCGAGGGCCGCGTCGTCGACCCGAGTCCGTCGTCGACCCGAGTCCCGAGGGCCGCGTCGTCGACGTGACGATGGTCGCACGGCACGGCCCGTCTCGTCACCCGAGTTGTCGCGCGCCTCTCTCGCTCTCCTCGGCGGGCGCGAAGCTGCGCCAGTGCGGGTGCCCGGGCATGGGCGGGGTCTTCTCGCCGTAGAGCCAGTCCATGAAGAACCCGCTCAGATCCCGGCCCGCGACGGCCGACGCGAGGTTTTCGAAGTCCGCGGTCGTCGCGGTGCCGTCACGGTGGGTGTTGACCCATGTCCGTTCCAGCCGCTCGAAGGCCGGGTGGCCGATCTCCTGGCGCAGGGCGTACAGGACCAGAGCGCTGCCGTTGTAGACGTTCGGCCTGAAGATGCTCATCTTCTTGCCGGGTTCGGGTGCCTTGGGTGCCGCGGGCGGGCCTCCGGCGGCCCGCCATGTGTCGGACGCGCGGTAGGCGGCGCGCATGCGCTCCTCCAGGGACTGGTCCGCCGTCTCCTGCGCGTACAGGGCCTCGTACCAGGTGGCGTGTCCTTCGTTGAGCCAGAGGTCGGACCAGGTACGCGGGGTGACGCTGTCGCCGAACCACTGGTGCGCCAACTCGTGCACCATGATCGACTCGACGTACCACTTCGGGATCTCGGAACGTGTGAAGAGCTCCCTCTCGAAGAGAGAGAGCGTCTGTGTCTCGAGTTCGAAGCCCGTCCGAGCCTCGGCGACCAGCAGCCCGTACGTCTCGAAGGGGTAGCGGCCGACCTTCTCCTGCATCCAGGCGATCTGGTCGGGCGTCTTCTCGAGCCAGGGCGCCAGCTTTCCCCGGTCCTTGGCAGGCACCACATCACGTACGGGAAGACCGCCCGGCCCGCTCCGGTGCAGCACGGCGGAGCGGCCGATGGACACCTGGGCCAGCTCGGTGGCCATCGGGTGGGCGGTTCGATACGTCCAGGTGGTGGTCGTCGCGCCGCGGGCCGTTGACGGCGGCAGTCCGTTGGCCACGACCGTGTATGCGTGGGGCGCGGTGACACGGAACGTGAACATCGCCTTGTCGGAGGGGTGGTCGTTGCCCGGGAAGACCCGGTGCGCGGCGTCGGCCTGGTTGGCCATGGCGAGGCCGTCCTCGGTCCGCACCCATCCGCTGTTCACGTCCTTTTCGGGCATCGGGTTGCTGTCGTGTCGCACGGTGATCCTCATCCCGCTGCCGGGCGGCAGCGGCTTCGCGGGCGTGACCACCAGGTCCTCGCCCGCCTGTCGGAACTCCGCGGGCACGCCGTTGACCTCGATGGATCGCACCGTTCCGTGTGAGTAGTCAAGATTGACCCGATCCAGCCAGTCTGTCGTCCGCGCGTCGATCTTGGTAACGGCCGGCAGCGGCTTGTCGTTGCTGCCGGGATAGCTGAGGGCGAGGTCGTACGCCATGACGTCGTACCCGGGGTTGCCCAGGTGCGGGAAAAGGCGATCGCCGACCCCGAGCGGTGCCGGCGCGGGGGCGCTCGCGGCGATGAGGCAGGCGGATGCGGCGGAGGCGCACAGCGCCGTACGGATCCGTCCGGGGGCCTTGGTACGTGGGGCCGGGCGCCTGGTCGACCCAGAGGTACTGAAGGTACTGAAGGTACTGAGGATCCAGGAAGTCCTGGGGGTAAGCGGCATGGACCACGGCTATCAGCGCCCGCACCGAGTGCGGTGACGACTCGCGCCGCGGCCACCCGAACGGGTCCTCCGTGCCTGACGGCGATCCGCTGCCTCGGGTGCCTGCCGCTCGGCGACATGGCCTGCGCAGAACGTGCGGAAGCCCTCCTACGGAGCCGTCGCCTGGCGCTGTGCCCGGCTCACGTCGAACACACCCGGCACGTTGCGCATTGCCCTCATCAGCGCGGGAAGGTGTGCGGCGTCCGGGAGTTGGAGCGTGTACGTGTGGCGTACGCGCTGCTGGCTTGGGGGTTCGACGGTCGCCGAGACGATGGCGACGTCCTCCAGGGCGATGGCTTCGGTGAGGTCGGCGAGCAGATGGGGTCGCCCGAAGGACTCGGCGACCAGCGTGACGCGACACTCCGAGGTGTCGCCCCAGCGCACGTCGACCTCCGGGCGCCCCAGGCCTTTCATGCGCGCCACCGCGGCGCACTTGACGCGGTGCACGGTCACCACTCCCCCGCGTACGGCGAAGCCGGTGACCGTGTCGGGCGGTACGGGCGTACAGCAGCCGGCGAGGCGTACGGTCGCGCCGGGCTGGTCGACAACGGCGTTCGCGTCGGCGGGGCACGCGAAGAATCCGTCCGCGTTCACCTCGGCGGGCGGCCTGGGGGACGCGGCCGGGATCTCCGCGTCCGGCGCGTCGATGGGCGAGGGATGTGCTGCGAGCCGGCGTTGGATGGCGATGCGCGCGGCGGGTGTGTGCGCGTGCTCCAGCCACTCCCTGGAGGGCTCAGAGGATTCGTCCTGGCCCATGAGCAGTTGCACGGTGTCGCCGTCCCGCAGAACCGTACTCAGCGTCGCCAGGCGGCCGTTGACGCGTGCTCCCATGCAGGCGTGCGCGTCCTCGCCGTACTGGGCGTACGCGGCGTCCACGCAGCTCGCGCCCACGGGCAGCCCGAGCGTGCCCCCGTCCGGTCGGAAGACGGTGATCTCCCGGTCCTGAGCGAGGTCTTCGCGCAGTGTCGACCAGAAGGTGTCGGGGTCCGGGGCGGCCTCCTGCCAGTCGAGCAGGCGGGAGAGCCAGCCGGGGCGGGTGGGGTCGGCGCGCTCCCCGTCGCTGTCGGTCTGCTCCTCCGAAGGAGGAGCGTACGGATTGCCGAGCGCTACGACACCGGCCTCCGCGACCTTGTGCATCTGGTGCGTACGGATGAGGACTTCGACGACCTGGCCGTCCGGGCGGGCGACGGCCGTGTGCAGTGACTGGTACAGGTTGAACTTGGGGACCGCGATGAAGTCCTTGAACTCCGAGACCACCGGCGTGAGACAGGTGTGCAGTTCGCCGAGCACTCCGTAGCAGTCGGCGTCCTCGGTCACGAGCACCAGGAGACGTCCGAAGTCGGCGCCGCGCAGTTGGCCGCGCTTGCGCAAGGTGCGGTGCAGGGAGACGAAGTGCCGGGGCCGGATGAGGACTTCGTCCTGAAGCCCTGCCTCGCGCAGGACGCTGCGCACCTCTTCCGCGATCTCCGCCAGGGGGTCGTCGGCGCGCGCCGCGTTGTCACGGATGAGCTCCCTGGTGTGCTGGTACTCCTCGGGGCGCAGGATCGCGAAGACCAGGTCCTCCAGCTCCGTCTTGAGCGCCTGGACTCCGAGACGTTCGGCGAGCGGGATCAGTACGTCCCTTGTCACCTTGGCGATGCGGGCCTGCTTCTCGGGACGCATGACACCGAGCGTGCGCATGTTGTGCAGCCGGTCGGCGAGTTTGATCGACATCACACGTACGTCGTTGCCGGTGGCGACGAGCATCTTGCGGAAGGTCTCGGGCTCGGCGGCCGCTCCGTAGTCGACCTTCTCCAACTTCGTGACGCCGTCGACGAGATAGCGGACTCCCGCGCCGAACTCGTCCCCGACCTGGTCCAGCGTCACCTCCGTGTCCTCGACGGTGTCGTGGAGCAGAGATGCCGTCAACGTCGTGGTCTCCGCGCCGAGTTCGGCGAGGATCAGGGTCACGGCGAGGGGGTGTGTGATGTAGGGCTCGCCGCTCTTGCGCATCTGGCCGCGGTGCGAGGACTCGGCGAGGACATACGCCCGGCGCAGTGGCTCGAGGTCGGCGTCGGGGTGGTGGGCGCGATGCGCTTCGACCACATGGCCGATCGCGTCGGGCAGTCGATCGCGGGTCGCGGTCCCCATCAGCGCGGCCCGGCCCAGGCGGCGCAGATCGATGCGTGGACGGCTCCTCCTGCGGTGCGCTTCGGGCGCAAGGGGGCCGGGCGTCGCGGGGTTCGTGGCCTCCGCACTCATGGGCACCTCCGGCTGCGTGGACCGACGGACGGGGTGCCCCATGGCGTACACGGCTCTGGGGATGGTGTCGTTCCCCCGTCCGGGCCGGTGCTTGATGCTACCGAGCCCACCACGCCCGTCTGACCACCTCTCGCCGAGCGTGAAACGGATCACCCATTCGAGCGAAGGTTCAGGGGTTGACGGTTTCGAGCCACTCGGCGTCGATCTCGCCCTCGGCGACGATCACCGCGGGGCCGGTCATCTCGATCTCGCCGTCGGGCCGCTCGATGCGGGTCTCGGCGCCGCGCTCGTACACACCCAGGGCGACGCCAGGAACCTGGTTGACGACGAACTCGACGTTCACCCCGTACGGGTAAGCGGACGCCGGGCTGAACGGCGGGGGTGCGAGCAGGTCGATGGCGTTGTCGGGGTCGGCGTCGGGGTCGGGGACGATCATGAAGTCTTTCTCGGTCCCGTGTCCCTTGAGGAAGGCGATCCGGGGGCTCATTCCTCGATCGTACGAGGTCGGTACGACACTGCGGCCCGCGCGGGGACCTCAGCGCAGGCGGGTCACCCGCCACACGGCGAGGACCACGACCACGGCGACCAGCACGGCGTACGCGATCGCGACCCGCCAGTCGGGGCGGCGGCCGGAAAGGCCCGGCCAGGTGTGACCGACGCGGCGGGCGGCCGTCATGCCCCAGCCCGCGGCGCAGGAGGAGATCAGCAGGCCGAGCGTCGCGATCATGGCCCCGCTGTCGCCGAAGTTGAACGCCAGCGGGAAGGCGAACATCAGGGAGCCGAGGGCGGCGAGACCCACGATGGGCGCGAGCTGCCAGATGCGCAGTCGGCGCTGCGGGCGCAGCTCGACCTCGACCTCGGGCTCCGCGAACATCTCGTCGGGCCCGGGCCCGTCGACGCTCACACCGCCCGAGGTCTCGTCGGGCCCGTCGGGGCTCAGTCGGTCCCCGTCCGGATCCTGCGGATCCTGTTCGGTGTCGTGCTCCACGTCTTGTGCCGTGTCGCGAGGGCCGGCCTCCATCGCCACGCGCCCTCCCAACTCGGACTCCACTTGGTCGATCGAAGCTCGATGATGGCACGGCCTCAGTGGCTTGGAAGACGGGCGGAGCGTCCCGATGCCATGACGTGATCAGGCTGTGACCGGTCGTTCGACAAACGACAGGGCACGCTGCGGCAGCTCCGTGAGGTCCACCGCAGCCCCGCTCAGCCAATGCACCCGCCGGTCGCGCCTGAACCAGGAATCCTGGCGGCGCGCGAAGCGCTTGGTGGCGCGCACGGTCTCGGCTCGCGCCTCGTCGTCGGTGCACTGTCCGGAGAGCGAGGCGAGTACCTGCTGGTAGCCGAGCGCCCGCGATGCCGTACGCCCCTGGCGCAACCCCTGTGCCTCCAGTTCACGCACCTCGTCGACGAGGCCGTCCCGCCACATCCGGTCCACTCTGCGGGTGATGCGATCGTCCAGCTCGGGGCGCCCCACGTCGACGCCGATCTGCACGGTGTCGTACACGGAGTCGTGGCCGGGGAGATTGGCGGTGAACGGCTTACCGGTGATCTCGATGACTTCGAGGGCGCGGACGATACGGCGGCCGTTGCTGGGCAAAATCGCGTGGGCCGCCTCGGGGTCGGCGACGGCCAGCCGGGCGTGCAGGGCGCCGGAGCCGCGCAGGCTGAGCTCCTCCTCCAGGCGGGCCCGCACCGCGGGGTCGGTGCCGGGGAACTCCAGGTTGTCGACGGCCCCGCGGACGTAGAGGCCTGAGCCGCCGACGAGGATCGGCCAGCGCCCCTCGGCGAGCAGCGCGTCGATACGGGCGCGCGCGAGCCGCTGGTACTCGGCGACGCTCGCGGTCACCGTCACGTCCCAGATGTCCAGGAGGTGGTGGGGGATGCCGGCGCGCTCCTCGGGCGCCAGCTTGGCGGTGCCGATGTCCATCCCCCGGTAGAGCTGCATGGAGTCGGCATTGACGACCTCGCCACCAAGGCGCTGGGCGAGATGGACTGCCAGATCGGACTTTCCTGCGGCGGTCGGACCGACGACGGCGATGACCCGCGGGGCGGGGGCTGAGCTACTCACCGCAACAGTCTCGCAAACCTCAGGGCCTCTCCTCGCACGCCTACGACCAGGCCGCCACCAAGTACCCCACGCCGTAAGGCGCTTCCTCGTACAACAGCGCGCCGCCGAGGCCCGTTCCCTCGGCCGCCCCGGCGAGTACCTGCCAGGGCGCGCGGCCGGAAGCCTTCAGTTCGTACGCCAACTCGGCATCCAGCGCCTTGAGCGCGGCCACGTCCGCCGCCGCCAGCGCCCGCGCGACCTCCGCGTCGAACCCCGTCGCCCGTGCGTCGAGATACCCCGGTGCCTTGAGCGTCCGGCACGCGCTGGCGTCGCCCATTACCAGCAGTGCCACCCTCTCGTCCTGCGCGACGATTCCCCTTCCGACTCGAGTACACCGCTCGGCCGCGAGCGGTTCCCCCACGCCCAGACCCTCAACGGGGCCGTCGGACCAGCCCATTCGTTGGAGCAGCCAGGCGGCGACGGCCAGTGACAGCGGAAGCTCACGCCCCGACGTGCCGGACAGGCCGCCACCGGGACCATTCCCGCCGAGTTGGACGTCGAGGTCCACGCCGAAGCCACGGAACGAGCCGTGCGTGCCCTGCGGATGCGATCCGCGTCCGCTCCGCTCCGCGGTGCCTACGACGACCAGCCGGTCGGGCCGTGCCGTAGCGAGTACGCCGAGGGCGGCCGCGCAGGCCGCGCGCGCGGTGTCCAGCTCGGGCGCCGCGCCCGCGGCGACCTCGGGCACGAGCAGCGGCGGACAGGGACAGACGGCGGCGGCGACCAGCATGATCGTCAGCCTAGTGGCGCGGCTCCCAGTCGGAGTGCCGGATACTCCATCGTGATCATCCTGCGCGCCATGCCTCCCCTCACGCGGTGCGGTCAGTGTGCGGAGCAGCCTCCGGTGGGGGCCGGCAGCGGCTCCGGGACGCCCACGCCCGGCAGCCCCAGCAGCACGCCCGCCGGCTTGGCGGCCTCGGCCGCGTTGCGCTTCTCCCAGGCGTCGCCCGCACGCGTGCGCCGCACGTCGAGGACGGCGCCCTCGGCGAGCAGGTGGTGCGGGGCGGCGTATGTGATCTCCACGGTGACCACGTCACCGGGGCGGACGCCGATGTCGGGCTTGGTGAAGTGCACCAGGCGGTTGTCCGGGGCCCGGCCGGAGAGGCGGTGCGTGGCGCCGTCCTTGCGGCCCTCGCCCTCGGCGACCATCAGCTCCAGGGTGCGGCCGACCTGCTTCTTGTTCTCCTCCCAGGAGATCTCCTCCTGGAGGGCGACCAGACGCTCGTAACGCGCCTGCACGACCTCCTTGGGGATCTGGTTTTCCATGGTGGCCGCCGGAGTGCCGGGGCGCTTGGAGTACTGGAACGTAAACGCTTGCGCGAAACGTGCCTCCCGAACCACGTGCAGTGTCTGCTCGAAGTCCTCCTCGGTCTCCCCGGGGAAGCCCACGATGATGTCGGTGGTGATGGCCGCACGGGGGATCGCGGCACGGACCTTCTCGATGATCCCGAGATACCGGTCCTGCCGGTACGAGCGGCGCATCGCCTTCAGGACGGGGTCGGAGCCGGACTGCAGCGGCATGTGGAGCTGCGGCATCACGTTCGGCGTCTCCGCCATCGCCGCGATCACGTCGTCCGTGAAGTCGCGGGGGTGAGGAGAGGTGAACCGCACGCGCTCCAGGCCCTCTGTCTTCCCGCAGGCCCGCAGCAGCTTGCTGAAGGCCTCGCGATCGCCGATGTCGGAGCCGTATGCGTTGACGTTCTGCCCGAGCAGCGTGATCTCGGAGACGCCCTCGCCGACCAGTGCTTCGATCTCGGCGAGGATGTCGCCGGTCCTGCGGTCCTTCTCCTTGCCGCGCAGCGCCGGGACGATGCAGAACGTGCACGTGTTGTTGCACCCGACAGAGATGGAGACCCACGCTGCGTACGCGCTCTCGCGGCGGGTCGGCAGCGTCGACGGGAACGCCTCGAGCGACTCGGCGATCTCGACCTGCGCCTCTTCCTGTACGCGGGCGCGCTCCAGGAGGACGGGCAGCTTGCCGATGTTGTGCGTCCCGAAGACGACGTCCACCCAGGGCGCCTTCTTCACGATGGTGTCGCGGTCCTTCTGCGCGAGGCAGCCGCCGACGGCGATCTGCATCCCGGGCCGCTTCGACTTCATCGGCGCGAGACGGCCGAGATTGCCGTAGAGGCGGTTGTCGGCGTTCTCCCGCACGGCACAGGTGTTGAAGACGACGACATCCGCGTCGCCGTCCGCACCATCGGGCGCACGCACGTAGCCTGCGTCCTCCAGCAGCCCGGAGAGCCGCTCGGAGTCGTGGACGTTCATCTGGCACCCGTACGTGCGCACCTCGTATGTTCGCTCGACGTCCACGGCCTGGCTCCGCTCGATGCTGCTCATGCGACAAGGGTAGGCGGTACGTCGGGCAGCCTTCGCCTCCGTAGCCGCACCGCAAGATCCGGTCCAGGCGCGATGAGTAGCTGGGTCTCCCCCTGACCCGACGCCCCGCCACGTCCCGACTTACGGTGATACGCGACCACGGTGAACCCTCCTGATGGCGATGCGACGGTGCAAGATCCTGGTGATCTGCCGCCGCTGTCACGAAGACGTCCACGCGGGAGGTCCCACCGCGGCACTGCGGAAGTGATCACTGGAGAACGGGCCCGGCTCTGTTCCCTGGCGTCGGCCGGCAGCAGGTGTGGCAGCGGCTGACGGCCGGTCTGGAAGGACTGGAGACAGCAGCTCCGACGGCCGGCGCGCTGGCGCAGGCCCGCAGGCGGGTCGGGACCGAGCCGTTGCGCCGGCCCTGGTCTTCTCCGTCGGTGGGCTGGCAGGATCGCGCGCATGTTCCAGGGACTGCCCCGTATCGGCAGACGCCGAGTCCTGCAGGGCTCGGCGTCTGCGTTCGTTGCCTTCGGGCTGCTGTTGTGGTGGCTGCTGCCCCTGAGCGAGAGCTCGCCGGGCGGGAAGGTGTCCTTCAGCACGGGGACTCGGACCGGCGTCTACCAGCTCTACGGGAAGCGGCTGCAGAAGGCACTGGCGAAGGACATGCCGCGCCTGGACGTGACGCTGGTGAACAGCGTGGGATCACAGCAGAACGTGGCGCGGGTGGCGACCGGGGAGGCGGACTTCACGATCGCGGCGGCCGATGCGGTGGAGAAGTACAAGTTGGAGGGCGGACCGGGCGCGGACCAGCTGCGCGGCTGTGCGCGGCTGTACGACGACTATGTGCACGTGGTCATTGCGCGTACGTCCTCCGTGGACTCCATCAAGGAACTGCGGGGCAAGAAGGTGGGCGTGGGGCAGCCCGACTCCGGGGTACGGCTGATCGCCGAGCATGTCCTCGACGCGGCCGGTCTCGACCTGGAGAAGGACATCACGCCGGTGTCCGACGGCATTGGAGCCATGCCGAAGCTGCTCGAGGAAGGCAAGATCGACGCCTTCTTCTGGTCCGGCGGACTCCCGACCAGTGCCATCACCCACCTCGCGACCAGCTTCGGCATCAGGCTGGTCCCGATCGGCGAAGACCTCGTCGACAAGCTGCACAGGCAACGCGGGGCGTCCCGCTACTACCGGGCCGCCCTGATGCCCGCGGACGCCTATCCGGAGGCACAGGAGGGCGCCGCCGTACCTACGGTGGCGGTGGCGAACCTGCTCATGACGCGGGCCGGCACCGACGCGAAGCTGACCGAGGGGCTGACCCGTACGGTGATCGACAGCCGCGACCACATCGGCGGCGAGGTGCACGCGGCGCAGCTGGTGGACCTGCGGACGGCGATCTACACGGACCCCCTGGATCTGCACGAGGGCGCGCAGCGCTACTACCGCTCGGTCAAGCCGTGACCCGGGTGGAGGTTGAGCCGTAACGCGGTCACGCCGCGAAGTGGCAACCGAGTCCGAGGCACGCCCAGGCCGTGGCGGCTCCCCTCAGCGGCCTCTCCGACGGCCTCTCACCCGTCCTCTGGGCCGCCGCCCTCATGCCGTAGGTCTCGAACGCGGCACGGTCACCGTCACCTTCAGACCGCGCGGCTCGTGATGGGCGTACGCGATCGACCCGCCGCCCGCCGCGAGCAGTGCCCGTGAGATCGACAGTCCGAGGCCCGAACCCTTGATGTTCTGGTGGCCGGCGCTGCGCCAGAACCGGTCGCCGAGGCGGGCAAGTTCGTCGTCGCCGAGTCCGGGGCCGCGGTCGGTGACCACGATGGTCGAGGCCTCGCCGTTGGACGCCACCTCCACCTCGACGCACTCTCCCTCGGGCGTGAACTTCAGCGCGTTGTCGATCACCGCGTCCAGCGCGCTGGAGAGGGCGATCGGGTCGGCCCAGGCGGTCGTGGCCGGGCAGCTCCCGACGAGTCGTACGCCCTGGTCATCGGCGACCGGCGACCAGGACGCCACGCGCTCGGCGGTCAGCTCGCCGATGTCGGTGAGCCGCAGGTCCGCCTGGGCGTGCTCGGCCAGGGCCAGGTCGAGCAGGTCGTCCAGGACGCGTGCGAGGCGCTTGCCCTCGGTGCGGACGGCGGCGATCTCCTCGTTGTCCCGGGGGAGTTCCAGGGCGAGCAGCTCGATCCGCAGCAGCAGCGCGGACAGGGGGTTGCGCAGCTGGTGCGAGGCGTCCGCGACGAAGGCGCGCTGCTGTTCCAGAACGTCCTCGACGTGGTCGGCCATCTCGTTGAACGAGCGGGCCAGGCGCCGGAGTTCGGGAGGCCCGCCGGCGACCGCGACCCTGGACTTCAGGCGTCCGGTAGCGATGTCGTGGGTGGTGGCGTCGAGGACGCCCACCGGCCGGAGCACCCAGCCGGTCAGGCGCAGCGCGGCGCCGAGGGCCAGGAGCATCGCAGCGACCTCGCCCGCGCCGATGATCAGCCAGGCGTGCAGGGTCTTCGAACGCATCTGTCCGGTGGGCGAGTCGGTGACCACGACCGCGATGACGTCGCCGTCCCGGATGACCGGGGACGCGACGACGAGACGGTCCCGTTGCCACGGCCAGACCTGCTCCGGGTCGTGACTGCGGCGGCCCAGGAGCGCCTCGTTGAACGCCTCGAGGCCTTCGCTCTCGTCGGGCAGGTACAAGTTCGTGGGTGCGCTGGCCATGGTTCTCTGGTCGGTGCGGTAGAAGACCCCCGCCCGGATGCCGTACAGCCCGTGGTACTTGGCGAGTTCCTGGCGGAGGGTCTCACGGCGCTCGTTGGGGGTGGAGGCGACCCGGGAGCCGGTCGGGCGGTCGGTGACGAACTGCGCCAAGGACGCGAAGCGTGCTGTGTCGTCGATACGGTCGACGACCACCTTCTGCTGCTCGGCCGCCGCCACGCTGACGGCGAGCGGGATGCCGAGCGCGAGCAGCACGGCCGCCATCAGGACGATGAGCAGCGGGAGGAGGCGTGCGCGCACCTGGACCCGCTATGACGCGGGGGCGACGAGCCGGTAGCCGACGCCACGCACGGTTTCGATCAGAGTCGGCATCCGCAGCTTGGAACGCAGGGACGCGACGTGTACCTCCAGGGTGCGGCCGGTCCCTTCCCAGCTGGTGCGCCATACCTCGCTGATGATCTGCTCGCGTCGGAACACCACTCCGGGGCGCTGGGCCAGCAGCGCGAGGAGGTCGAACTCCTTGCGGGTCAGTTGCACGATCGAACCGTCCACGCTGACCTGGCGGGTGGGCAGTTCGATCTGCACGGACCCGACCCTCAGCGCGGTCTCCGCGGGAGACGCCACGTCGTCGGGGACGGTGCGCCGGCTGACGGCGTGGATACGGGCGAGCAGTTCCCCGGTGTCGTAGGGCTTCACCACGTAGTCGTCGGCACCGAGGTTGAGCCCGTGAATCCGGGAGCGTACGTCGGAGCGGGCGGTGACCATGATCACCGGGGTGCTGGTGCGTTTGCGGATCTTGCCGCAGACCTCGTAGCCGTCCTGATCGGGCAGCCCCAGGTCGAGAAGTACCACCCCGAAGCCGTCACCCTCCCTAACGAGCGCCTGCAGGGCCTGCTCGCCACTGCGGGCGTGCACGACGGCGAAGCCGTGGCGTGCGAGGACCGCGGACAGAGCGGCGGCGACATGGTTGTCGTCCTCGACGAGGAGCAGTCTCATTCCGGCCCCCTCCGGTTCATCGGTCATACAATGTCGGCACATAGACGTACGCAGGCGCGTGTGCCTCAAGGAAGTCACGCCGATGGACGAGGACCGCGTCAAGGGGGATCGAGCCGAGGGTGGCTTCCGTTACTCAGCCGGTACTCAGCCTGTGCTCCCCAAAGGCCGCCCTTCACACACAGTGTGTCCGGTTGCCCCCAGCTCGTTATGCTCAATTTCCCCTCAGATGTAATGACGCTGGTCGTACGGCGTTACTACTGTCTCCGCAACCGAGGAGGACGGAGCAAGAGGCCGATGACCGAAGTATCGGTGACCAAGGACGCCGTACCCACGGGTGACGATCTGGTCGTGCTGAAGAACGTCAACAAGCACTTCGGCGCGTTGCACGTGCTCCAGGACATCGACCTGACCATCGCCCGTGGTGAAGTCGTCGTGGTCATCGGACCCTCCGGGTCCGGAAAGTCCACGCTGTGCCGCACCATCAATCGCCTGGAGAGCATCGATTCGGGACACATCTCGATCGACGGCAAACCGCTGCCCGAGGAGGGCAGGGGACTCGCCCGACTGCGCGCCGACGTCGGCATGGTCTTCCAGTCGTTCAATCTCTTCGCGCACAAGACGGCGCTGGAGAACGTGATGTTGGGCCAGCTCAAGGTCCGCAAGACGGACAAGAAGCTCGCCGAGGACAAGGCCCGCGCGCTGCTCGACCGGGTGGGCGTCAGCACACAGGCGGACAAGTACCCCGCGCAGCTCTCGGGGGGTCAGCAGCAGCGTGTCGCGATCGCGCGGGCGCTGGCCATGGATCCGAAGATCATGCTCTTCGACGAGCCGACCTCGGCCCTCGACCCGGAGATGATCAACGAGGTCCTGGAGGTCATGCAGCAGCTCGCCCGTGAGGGTATGACGATGGTCGTCGTCACCCACGAGATGGGCTTCGCCCGGTCGGCCGCCCATCGGGTCGTCTTCATGGCCGACGGCCGGATCGTCGAGGAGGCTGTGCCGGACCAGTTCTTCAACAACCCGCGCAGTGACCGCGCCAAGGACTTCCTGTCGAAGATCCTGCACCACTAAGGGCCCCTTCACCGGTCCATCGACCGTTCGTGTCACACGCATCCGAACGGCCCGCGTCTCTTTACCAGCAAAGGATGTTCACCATGAAGCTTCGCAAGGTAACCACCGCGGTCGCCGCTGCACTCGTCCTCTCTGCGACCGCGACCGCCTGCGGCAACGCCAAGAGCAGCAACACCGGTGGTTCTGGCGACGGCGACAAGATCAAGATCGGCATCAAGTACGACCAGCCCGGCCTCGGCCTGAAGGAGCCGGACGGATCCTTCTCCGGCTTCGACGTGGACGTGGCGACGTACGTGGCCAAGGAACTCGGTTACGACGCCGACCAGATCGAGTGGGTCGAGACCAGGAGCGCCGACCGTGAGAACGCGCTCACCCGCGGCGACGTGAAGATCATCGCGGCCACGTACTCGATCACGCCGGAGCGCGAGGACAAGGTCGACTTCGCCGGCCCGTACCTGCTGGCCCACCAGGACCTGCTCGTCAAGGCGGATTCCGATATCTCCGAGGGCACGGACCTGAACGGCAAGAAGCTCTGCTCCGTGACCGGCTCCACCTCGGCGCAGAACGTCAAGGACGACTTCGCGCCGAAGGCCCAGTTGCGGGAGTACAGCGGCTACTCGGAGTGCATCGCCGGTCTGCAGAGTGGCAAGGTGGACGCGGTGACCACTGACGACTCGATCCTCGCGGGCTTCGCCGCCCAGGAGCAGTACAAGGGCCAGTTCAAGCTCGCGGGGCTCAAGCTGAGCAACGAGAACTACGGCGTCGGGGTCAAGAAGGGCGACACCGAGACCGTGAACAAGGTCAACGACGCCCTGGAGAAGATGGTCAGCGACGGCTCCTGGCAGAAGGCGGTCGACGCCAACTTCGGTCCCGCCCACTACAAGAACGAGCCCGCCCCGAAGATCGGCAACATCGTCAAGTAACGCAGAGGCCGGCCAAGCACGCCGCCACCCACCGCAGCCCTGCACAGTGACGGTGGCGGTGTGCCGCGCCCTCCACGTACGTCACACACCCGGAAAGCGCGGGAGATCGTGTTCGACTTTCTTGCAGACTATGACAACCCAAGCCTGTGGGGCGCCTTCTGGGTGACGGTGCAACTCACCGTCTTCTCGGCGATCGGCTCTCTGGTCTGGGGCACTGTGCTGGCCGCCATGCGGGTCAGCCCGGTACCGCTCATGCGCGGGTTCGGCACCGCCTATGTGAACATCGTCCGGAACATCCCTCTGACCGTCATCATCGTCTTCACCTCACTCGGGCTCGCCGACATCTTCGGCATGACGATGGGGGCGCCCGACGACTTCGAGCTCCAGGGCTTCCGGCTGGCTGTGCTCGGGCTCGTTGCCTACACCGCGGCCTTCGTCTGCGAGGCGGTGCGCTCCGGCATCAACACCGTGCCCGTCGGGCAGGCCGAGGCGGCACGCGCCATCGGGCTGAGCTTCAGCCAGATCCTCCGGCTCATCGTGCTGCCGCAGGCCTTCCGGTCGGTCATCGGTCCGCTGGCCAACGTGTTGATCGCATTGACCAAGAACACGACCGTGGCGGCCGCGATCGGCGTGGCCGAGGCCGCCAGCCTGATGAAGGAAATGATCGAGAACGAGGCCCAGACGTTGCTCATCGGCGCGATCTTCGCCTTCGGGTTCGTGGTGTTGACCCTGCCCACCGGCCTCTTCCTCGGCTGGTTGAGCAAGCGACTGGCGGTGAAGCGATGACCTCCGTTCTGTACGACGCCCCCGGCACGCGTGCCAAACGGCGCAACCTGATCATCTCGGTCGTCTTCTTCGTTTTGCTCGCCCTGTCCCTGTGGTGGCTCTGGCAGACGATGGACGACAAGGGACAGCTGAAGTGGTCCCTGTGGGAGCCGTTCACCGAGTCCCAGGCCTGGACGACGTATTTGCTGCCCGGCCTCGCCAACACGTTGAAGGCCGCGGCGCTCGCCATGGTGATCGCCCTTCCACTGGGCGCGTTCTTCGGCATCGCGCGTCTCTCCGACCACCGTTGGGTTCAGATTCCGGCCGGTACGGTGGTCGAGTTCTTCCGGTCGATCCCGGTGCTGCTGCTGATGCTGTTCGCCAACGAGGTCTATGTCCGCTCCACGGACATCAGCAGTGAGGCCCGGCCCCTCTACGCGGTCGTCACCGGCCTGGTGCTCTACAACGCCTCGGTCCTCGCCGAGATCGTACGGGCCGGCATCCTTTCGCTGCCCAAGGGCCAGTTGGAGGCGGCGTCGGCGATCGGGCTGCGCAAGAACCAGGTGATGCGGTTCATCCTGCTGCCGCAGGCGGTCACCGCGATGCTTCCGGCGATCGTCAGCCAGCTCGTCGTCATCGTGAAGGACACCGCGCTCGGCGGAGTGATGCTCCAGTTCACCGAGCTCCTCAACGCGCGCAGCACCCTCGCGGCCAACTACGCCAACGTCGTCCCCAGCTTCATCATCGTCGCGGTGATCTTCATCGTGCTGAACTTCATCCTCACCAGCTTCGCCTCCTGGCTGGAGGGCAGGCTGCGCCGCAGCAAGAGGAGCACGGGCGCGGTCCTCGGTGCCGAGGACGTGGACGACCTCAACGCCGCCGAGGTGGGGGGCACCACCGGGGCCGGCGCCGGCGGCACGG
>CBFGQM010000068.1:0-18141 GCA_965650905.1 uncultured Streptomyces sp.
GGCGAGTAAAGGCGTTTTCGTGGTTGGGGGGCTAGCTGGGACAATGGCGCCGTCAGCCGTGTGCATCGTAGGAAAGAAGGACGTGCCGATCGTGGCTCAGAGCACCGAGACCACCGACTGGGTCTCCCGTTACGCGGATGAGGTCATCGAGGAGTCGGAGCGTCGGGCGCCTGGGAAACCCGTCGTCGTCGCGTCCGGCCTGTCGCCCTCCGGCCTCATCCACCTGGGAAACCTCCGGGAGGTCATGACGCCGCACCTCGTCGCGGACGAGATCCGGCGGCGTGGATACGAGGTCCGGCACCTCATCTCGTGGGACGACTACGACCGGTACCGCAAGGTCCCGAAGGGCGTCGCCGGGATCGACGATTCGTGGGCCGAGCACATCGGCCGGCCCCTCACCTCCGTCCCCGCCCCGAAGGGCTCCGCCCACCCGAACTGGGCCGAGCACTTCAAGGCCGCGATGATCGAGGCGCTGGGCGAGCTCGGCGTCGAGTTCGACGGAATCAGCCAGACCCGGCAGTACACGAGCGGGGTCTACCGCGAGCAGATCCTGCACGCGATGAGGCACCGCGGGGACATCGACGCGATCCTCGCCCAGTACCGGACCAAGAAGGCCCCGCCCAAGAAGCAGCAGCAGGGGCAGAAGCCCGTCGACGCAGCCGAGCTCGAGGCCGCCGAGGGATCCGGCGCCGCCGCCGAGGACGACGGCACCGGCTCCGCCGGATACTTCCCGTACAAGCCCTACTGCGGCGGCTGCGGCAAGGATTTCACCACGGTCACCGCGTACGACGACGACACCACCGAGCTGACGTACACCTGCTCCGCGTGCGGCCTCTCGGAGACCGTCCGGCTGACCGAGTTCAACCGCGGCAAGCTGGTGTGGAAGGTCGACTGGCCCATGCGGTGGGCGTACGAGGGGGTCGTCTTCGAACCGAGCGGTGTCGACCACTCGTCACCCGGGTCCTCCTTCCAGGTCGGCGGGCAGATCGTCGGGATCTTCGGCGGCGAGCAGCCGATCGGGCCCATGTACGCCTTCGTCGGCATCAGCGGCATGGCCAAGATGTCGTCCTCGCGGGGCGGGGTGCCCACGCCGGCGGATGCCCTCAAGATCATGGAGCCGCAGTTGCTGCGCTGGCTCTACGCCCGGCGCCGGCCCAACCAGTCCTTCAAGATCGCCTTCGACCAGGAGATCCAGCGGCTGTACGACGAGTGGGACAAGCTCGGCGCCAAGGTCGCCGACGGGGCCCCGCTGCCCGCGGACGTGGCCGCGCACTCGCGGGCGGTGCGCACCTCGGGAGGTGAACTGCCGCGCACGGCACGGCCGTTGCCGTACCGGACGCTGGCCTCCGTCGCCGACATCACGGCCGGGCACCAGGACCAGGCGTTGCGGATCCTGAGCGAGCTGGATCCGGAGAACCCGCTGGGCTCGCTGGACGAGGTCCGGCCCCGGTACGACAAGGCCGAGGCGTGGATCAACACCCAGGTGCCGGCGGATCAGCGGACGATCGTGCGGGGTGAGCCGGACGTCGAACTGCTGAAGTCCCTTGACGAGCAGGGGCGGGAATCGCTGCGGCTGCTGCTGGACGGGCTCGCCGACCACTGGTCCCTCGACGGGCTGTCCCACCTCGTGTACGGCGTCCCCAAGGTGCAGGCCGGGTTCTCGCCCGACGCCGGGCCGAAGGAGCTGCCGGCTGAGATCAAGACGGCTCAGCGGTCGTTCTTCGCGCTGCTGTATCACCTGCTGGTCGGGCGGGACACGGGGCCGCGACTGCCCACCCTGCTGCTGGCGGTGGGGCAGGAGCGGGTGCGGAAGCTGCTGGGGGAGTAACCCGGTTCTACGAAGATGGGGGGCGCCCGGTGAACTCCGGGCGCCCCCGCCCTCGTACTGCTGGCGGTTACGCGATGTGGTCCTCTTGCAGTTCCGCGGTGTGGCGGTTCGTGAAGCGGTTGACCATCCGCTTGGCATCGGCGTCCGGGACGGGGACGCCGTACGTCGCCTCCACGTCGGCGCTGAACTCCCGCGGTGTCGGGTAGCTGCCGTTTATCGACTGCTTGAACACCTGGTAGTACGACTCCTCGTCCGGTTCCGGGGCTTCCGGCGGGCCGCCGCCCTCGCCCAACTCGCGGGTGCGGCCGGGGCCGGCGGGGATGGGGAAGCTGCCGGTGTCCTCGGGGGAGGGTTCCGGTTGCGGATCCTGGAGGTCGGGGGCCTCGGACTGTTGCTGCTGGTAGCGGGGGTCCCGGGAGTCCGGCTCGAACTGCTGGTACTGCTCCGGGTCCTGCTCCTCGTACCACTCGCCGTACGGTTCCTCCGGCTCGTACGAGGGGGCGTAGCCGCCCTGGTAGGGGACCTTCTGGGGGTGGCGGGCGTGGAGCCAGGGGCTTTCGTCTGCCGGGGGTTCCTGCTCGGCGTATCCCTGTTCCTTGTACTCGGTGGGCTCGGGCTGCTGCTGGGTGGGGATGCTCTCCAACTGGGGGCGCTGCTCGCTGTGAGCTGCCGTTGTGCCCACCCGTGTCGCCCTGGCGGCACGACTGTCCGCAGCTGGGGCGATGTCGACCTGCGGTGCCGGCGGCAGTAGCGCCGGTTCGATTCCCGCTGCTGCCAGGCCCGCCGGGGCCGTTTCCGCCAGAGGGACGCCGTAGCGGGCCAGCCGCAGCGGCATCAGGGACTCCACCGGGGCCTTGCGGCGCCATGCCCGCCCGAAGCGGGAGCGGAGCCTCGCTCGGTAGACGAGACGTTCCTGCTCCAGCTTGATCACGGCATCGTAGGAGCGCAGCTCCCACAGCTTCATACGGCGCCAGAGGAGGAAGGTCGGGATGGGGGAGAGGAGCCAGCGGGTGAGGCGTACGCCCTCCATGTGCTTGTCGGCCGTGATGTCCGCGATCCGGCCGATCGCGTGCCGGGCCGCCTCGACCGCGACGACGAACAGGATCGGGATGACCGCGTGCATGCCGACGCCGAGCGGGTCCGGCCAGGCGGCCGCGCCGTTGAACGCGATCGTCGCCGCCGTCAGCAGCCATGCCGTCTGCCGCAGCAGCGGGAAGGGGATACGGATCCAGGTCAGCAGGAGGTCCAGGGCCAGCAGGACGCAGATGCCCGCGTCGATGCCGATCGGGAAGACATAGCTGAAGTTTCCGAAGCCCTTCTGGAGGGCGAGTTCGCGCACCGCCGCGTACGAACCGGCGAAGCCGATACCGGCGATGACGACCGCTCCGAAGACGACGACCCCGATGAGTAGCCGGTGCGTCTTCGTGAGCTGCATGGACGCGGTCACCCGTACTCCCCTCCCCTTGCGACGTGTTGCGCGCAACAGGGTGGCACACGTGTGCGGGGTACCGGTGGCCGGTAGGGCGGGAGCCCGGCCTGCGCGGGGGCCGGGCTCCCGCCACGCGGGGTCCAGGTGCGGGGCCTGCTCAGTGCTTCTTCGCGGCGGACTTGCTGGCCGAGGGGGAGGGTTCGGCGTCCCTGGTCGGGCTCTTGCTCGGGCGCTTGTTCGGGCTCTTGCTTGTGCCGGCAGCGCCGGAGTCGCCGGAGTCGGCGGCCTGGTTCGCCATCACCACCGCCTCCACGGCTTCCTTCGCGGCTTTCCGCGCCGCCTTCGACATGTCCGCGGCGCTCGGGGACTTGTCACCCGCCAGGCCGGCGCCGTTGTAGTCGAGCGTCAGGACGATGTTCTCGGCCCGGACCACGATCGTCTGCTGCTTGAAGGTGCCTTCCTTCTTCTTCAGTTCGTACCTCACCGCCGTCGCCTCGGTACCCGTGCCGGACACCGGCTCCGACTTGGTGTTCTTCGCGTCCTTCACCGACTGCGCGCGCTGGACGTGATCGTCGTAGTACGTCGCCGCCAGCTTCTCGCCCGTGCCGCGGGCCGCGCCCGACTCGAAGCGCAGCAGGGACACGTTCAGCCAACGGAACTGGGAGCCCTTCACGCCGTTGTCGTCGAGGCTGTCCCAGGAGCAGCTGCCACGCGTCGCCGTGTCGTCCGACTCGCCTTCCTTGCCGGACTTGTCGGCCTTGGGGACCAGCTCGCCCAGAGTCTTGGACGGCAACACCTTGCAGGGCTCCGGCAGCTTCCCGTACGCGGCCTCCTTCACCACCGCGGCCTTCGTGGCGGAGGCTGAGGACTGTGCGCCGGAGTCCTTCTTCGCGTCGTCACCGGAGCCGAAGTCCCAGGAGCAGCCGGCGGCGACGAGCATCACCGGGACGACGGCTGCGCAGACGAGGAGGCGGGTGAGTCGCTGTGCGGGTCGGTGCATGGTTCCTTCACTCAAGACGCGGGTGTGCGTGCGGTCGGGCTCTACGGCTCTGCAGCTTCGGCCGACCGCGCTCGGTCGGGTCCGATGGGCCACGGTACGCCGTACGAGACGAATGCGAGTTCGGTTCCGCCGAGCCGGAAAACCCCCTGGACGACCACTACTCCTCGAACGTTACGGCGAGCTGATCCGCCAACTTTCGTACCCTGTCCTGCATTTCCTTGCTGCCGGGGGTGTCCGTCGTACTCGTCGGCTGCTCGTCGTACTGGATCGTCACGATCACATTGGACGTGCGGAACACCACAGTCACCGTGCGCTGCTGCGAGTCGCTCAGCGCATCATCCAGGAACGCCTCGTCACCCAGGCCGTCGAGCGTGCGGGGCTGGAGGGCGGTGGGGGTGGAAGTGGTGCTCGACGTCGCGCCTTCATCGCCGGTGAGGGAAGCGGAGCTGTCGCGGTCTTCGCTGTTCCCCTTGCCGCTGCCGTCATGACTGTCCTCTGATGTGCCGGACTTGTCGGGCGTCCGACGTGAACCGGCGCCGGCAGAGTCTTCGTCCGACCCCTCCGAGGACCCCGCTGACCCTGCTGACGCGGATTCCGACGGCGCGGGAAGATCCGCCGCCTCCTGCTTCGTCACGTAGATCTGCGACGCACGACTGTCGTCGCTGACGGAGTTGTCGTACGACACCACACGCTCGAAATCGACCCACAGATGATCGGCCGCGCTCGTCGAGTCCACCTTCCAACGGCAGCCGACCTTACGGTCCGTGTCGTACGTCAGCGTCGCCGTCCCCGCGTACGCCTTCTCGCGCTGCTTTTCGTCCGTGACCTGCTCCATGCCCGGCAGCAGTGAGTCGAGCGCGTCCTGCTCGATGGCACCGCAGGGCTCCGGAAGCGTGCGGTATCTGCCGGGCTCAGCCGCGGCGGCCCTCGTGCTCGACTGGCCCGGTTTCGAGCTGTCCGCCTCGTCCTCGCTTCCGGAACCGGCGCAGCCGGCCAGCAGCGCCGCGAGGAGCGCGGCGACGCCGGATACGTAGGCCTTCCGCTGCACGGCGGGGCTCCTCTCGACGATGTGTCGGTGTTCGCTGATCTGCGGTGTGTGCTGGTTGTTCGCTTGCCGGCCGAAGGTGGCCGATGACCACCATGTGTATCGCACGCACGGCCGTGGCTGCCGGTCTGTCATCCCTTTCATCGACCTTGGCGCCGGTATATGCGATGTCAGGCTTTTATCGCTTTTCGGGGGAGCGGGAGAGTTATGTCGTATGCAGAGGTGCCGGGGCACGGGTTCCGATCCGGATGTGGACGGACCCCGCCTCGGTGGAGGACGTGGCTCTGCGTCAGCTCCAGAACGTCGCCACGCTGACTGACTGAGCCGACGGGGGCGTGGCGACAGTGGCTGGCGCCCACGTCTACTTCGCGTGTGTCACCGCGTAGATCATGACGAACGCGACGATGTGGATGCCGAAAAGAAAGTACGCCAGGTACCACCAGACGTGGCGTTCGTTCTTCTTCTCCTCGGCCAGGCGGCGTTTTTCCGGGGAGTCGGAGAGTTCGGGGGATCCAAGGGGCCCAGGTGAGGTGTTCCGCGCGTTGGGCATCAGAGGTCCCTGTGCACCTTTGTGTTGGAGGCCTGGGCCCGTGGGCGGACTATCAGGAGGTCGATGTTGACGTGGGAGGGGCGGGTGACCGCCCAGGTGATCGTGTCGGCCACGTCGTCGGCCGTCAGGGGCTCCGCCACGCCCGCGTAGACGTGCGCCGCCTTCTCCTCGTCGCCGCCGAAGCGGGTGAGTGCGAACTCGTCCGTCTTGACCATGCCGGGCGCGATCTCGATGACGCGGACCGGGGTGCCCACGATCTCCAGGCGAAGCGTTTCGGCGAGGACGTGGGCGCCGTGCTTGGCGGCGACGTATCCGGCGCCGCCCTCATAGGTGCCGTGGCCCGCGGTGGAGGACAGGACGACCACCGTGCCGTCGCCGCTGGCGGTGAGCCCGGGGAGCAGGGCCTGGGTGACGTTGAGGGTGCCGATGACGTTCGTCTCGTACATCTGGCGCCAGTGGGCCGGGTCGCCGGTCGCGACCGGGTCGGCGCCGAGGGCCCCTCCCGCGTTGTTGACCAGGACGCCGATCGTGCGGAACGCGGTCGCGAACTCGTCCACCGCCGCCCGGTCGGTGACGTCGAGCGCGTACGCCGTCGCCTGGTGGCCCGCCGCGTTGAGCTCCTTCGCCAGCGCCTCGATACGCTCCTTTCGGCGGGCGGTCAGGACGACGCGGTAACCGGCGGCGGCGAGCTTCCGGGCCGTCGCGGCGCCGATACCGCTGCTCGCACCGGTGACGACGGCGATACGGGAGGCGGCCGTGGGCGCGGCGGGGGCGGTCATGGGCTGCTCCTCGGGCGGGTGTACGGAGTCCGGACTACTTTGCGCGAGCCGGTGCGTTCGAATGCTCGCCAGGATGGCAGGCGGCGGGCGCGGACGTCGAATGCCTGGGAACGGCTGTGCCAGGGGAACGCCTGTGCCAGGCGCACGGCTGTGCCAAGGCCCGCGCGGCGCCCAGGCGGCTCTCAGTTGCCGCCGCGGGGCGCGTACATGATCACGGCCACCCCGACGAGGCAGATCAGGGCGCCGATCACATCCCAGCGGTCGGGGCGGTAGCCGTCCGCGACCATGCCCCAGGCGAGCGAGCCGGCGACGAAGACTCCACCGTACGCGGCGAGGACGCGGCCGAAGTTCGCGTCGGGCTGGAGTGTGGCGACGAAGCCGTACACCCCGAGGGCCATGACACCGGTGCCGATCCACAGCCGGCCGCGGTGTTCGCGCACTCCCTGCCAGACCAGCCAGGCGCCACCGATCTCCAGGAGCCCGGCGAGGACGAAGAGGGCCGCGGAACGGAGGACGAGCATGCGGTCACTCTCGCACGTCCCCTGACTCACCTGTTGGGCGGCGCCTGTCGCACGGCCCCGGTGGGATACATCCGGGTATGCGAACAAGACGTACGCGAAACCTCTGTGCGTGGGGTGCGGGCAGCGTGCTCCTGGTGGCGACGGCGGTATCGCCGGCCGTGGCCCTCGCCCCCGGTGCCGGTCGGCCGGGCGATGCCGGGCACATTGCCGTTCCCGAGGCCGATCTCGCCCATCACGGGTACGTGTCCATGGCGGACGGGCGCGTCGAGGTGCGGCTGGTCCCGCGGAACCACGGGCCGTCCGACGTCGCCGACGCTACGGTGCGGTTGCGGTGGTCGGTTCCGCTCGCCGATCGGCAGCGGTTGCCGGTCGGCTGCGTGCGGTCGCAAGCGCGGTCTGTGGTGTGCCGGACGGGGCCGCTGGCCGCGGACTGGGTGGGGGAGCCGATCGGGCTGTGGGTTCGGCTGAAGGGGACGCCGTCGGAGATGACGCTGGTGATCGACACGGTGTGGAGCGGACGCACGGTGGACCGCAATCGTCAGAACGACCGGCAGCGGGTGTTGGCCCTGGACACCGGGGACTTGTACGCCTTCTAGGTCGTTCGGACCGGGCCACGTCTGCGTGGATGCGATGTCTGCGCCCTACGCTTTCTGCACAGCGCAGACGAAGAGGGTGAGCGTGGCCGGGAAAGCGCGTGAGCGGCTCATCGACGAGCTGTCCTCCGAGTCGCGCCGCTACATGGCCTCGTACGCCTTCTTCAAAGAGCCGCGCAGGGCACGGACCGAGACGCCCTTTGCGCGGGCGAAGTCGCCGACGCGGTGCACGGCGCGGTTCTCGCGGGGCTGCGGGGAGGGGCCGCCCGCTGTGCCCGGCGGGCGGCCCGGCCGGACTGGCGGGAGCCGTACAACGGAATACAGTGGCCGGGCGAGGTAAGCCACCGCTTCCGGCAGGGTGAGAGCCTGGTAAGAGACCCCGCCGCGGCCCTGCTCATCAGGTGATGCGTAATTCGGGCCTTGGCAGACTGGTCCCGTGCCCCGCAATGTGCTGCTCGCCGAGGACGACCGCGCCATCCGCCATGCCCTGGAACGGGCTCTCACTCTGGAGGGATACGAGGTCACCGCGGTGGCCGACGGCGTCGAGGCGCTCGCGCAGGCCCACCGCACCCCGCCCGACGTGCTCGTCCTCGACGTGATGATGCCGGACATCGACGGCCTCCAAGTCTGTCGCGTCCTTCGTGCGGAGGGCGACCGTACGCCGATCCTGATGCTCACCGCGCTCGTGGAGACCGCGGACCGCATCGCGGGCCTGGACGCCGGAGCCGACGACTACGTCATCAAGCCCTTCGAGGTCGAAGAGGTCTTCGCCCGGCTGCGCGCGCTGCTACGGCGTACGGGTGCCCCCGGTGCCCCTGCCGGCATACCCAGAGAACAGCAGCACATGCCCGACGGCCGGTTCGCCGCCGCCGGTCTGCACATAGAACCGCAGGCCCGCCGCGTCTGGCGCGGGACACGTGAGATCGAGCTCACCCGTACCGAGTTCGACCTCCTGGAGCTCCTCGCCCGCAACGCCGGTATCGTCCTCGACCACGCCACGATCTACGACCGCATCTGGGGGTACGACTTCGGGCCCGGCTCCAAGAACCTCGCCGTGTACGTCGGCTATCTGCGGCGCAAACTCGAGGAGCCGGGCGCGCCCGCGCCGATCCACACGGTGCGGGGCGTGGGGTACGTGCTGAGGGAGGACTGAGTGCGGCGGCCCCGTCCCGGGCAGGGGCGTCCCGGGCAGCCGCGTCCCGGGCGGCAGCGGCGTCTGCTCGCGCGACCGTTGCTCGGGCGACCGTTGTTCGCGCGACCGCGGCTGTCGTCGCTGCGTACGACGTTCACGGTGTCCTTCGCGGCCGTCGCCGCCGTCGTGACCGTACTCGTCGGGTTTCTGTCGTACGACGCCGCCGCCCGGCTCGTCCGCGTGGACCAGCGGACCGTGTTCGAGGACGTCGTCCGGGACCTGCGCGAGCAGGTGCGGCAGCGTGCCCTGTCGCCTGACGACTTCGTCGCCTCCTTGGACCCCGGCGGCCCGCGCGACGACCTGATCCGGCCGAGCGGCACGGTAGTGCAGCTGCTCGGGCCCGGCGGCACGGTCGTCGACCCGGGCAGTCCCGCGCTGCCGACGGACGCCGACGATTGGCGGGCCGCGGCGGCGCAGGCCGCCGGGCGGCTGGTGGAGCACCGCGACGTCGAGGTCGGCGACGAGCTGTACCGGGTGGCGACCGTCGCGCTCGGCGGCGGGCGGGGCGCGGTGCAGGTCGCTCAGCAGTTCAGCGACACGGAGGATCTGCTGCGTGAACTCCAGCAGCGGACCGTGTTGTTCGTGGCCGCCGTCGTGATCGCCGCCGGGCTGTTCGGGTGGTGGCTGGCCCGGCGGATCACCTCGCGGCTGGTCCGGCTCGCAGGGGCCGCCGAGGACGTGGCGCGCACCGGGCGGCTCGGGATCCAGGTGCCGGTCGCCGGGCGCGACGAGGTCGCGCGTCTCGGCCGCTCCTTCGACCGCATGCTCGGCCGCCTCGCCCAGTCCGAGGAGGACCAGCGGCGCCTCGTCCAGGACGCGGGCCACGAACTGCGTACGCCGCTGACCTCCCTCCGTACGAACATCTCGATGCTCCGGCGCATCGACGAACTCCCGCCCGCCGCCCGCGAGGAACTGGTCGCCGACCTCGCCCAGGAGTCCCGCGAACTCACCGATCTGGTCAACGAACTGGTCGACCTCGCGGCCGGCCAGCCGAACGCCGAGCCGCTCCAGCGGGTCGCTGTCGCCGACATCGCCGAGGACGTGGCGGTGGCGGCACGGCGGCGGACCGGATGGGACGTCACCGTGCGGGTGATCGGCGACGACACCGTGGTGAACGGTCGGCCCGCGGCGCTGCAGCGGGCGCTGTCCAACCTGGTGGAGAACGCGGCGAAGTTCGACCGGGGTGAGGGTCGGGGCACGGGCGGGAGCGGGGGCGAGCCGATCGAGATCGTGGTGACCGGTGGCGGCGGCCCCGTTCGTATCGAGGTCCTCGACCGCGGCCCCGGCATCGCGGAGGAGGACCTCGTCCGGGTCTTCGACCGGTTCTACCGCGCGCCGGACGCCCGTAGCCTGCCCGGCTCCGGGCTCGGTCTGGCGATCGTGCGGGAGGTAGCGACGGCCCACGGAGGGGCGCCGTTCGTCCGCCGGCGGGAGGGCGGCGGCTCGGTGATCGGCTTCACGCTGGGCGGCTTCACGGTGGGCGGCTGAGCGATGACTTCGGGCGGGCAGCCCGAGGGCCGTCCCAGGCCATGTATCCGGCGTGGCCGGACAGCCGCGCCCCGCCTCTCGGCAACGACCCGGCGTCCGGCTTCCTGGACCGCGGCCGGGTCGCCCTCCACCCGGGCATCACCTTCGGCACGGGCGGCTCCGGCCACGTACGGCTGAACCCGGCGACTTCTCCCTGCTCACGGAGGCGGTGCGGCGGATGGCCGGGGCGCCGGCATGATCAGCGTTCAGGAAGCCACTTCCTCAAGCATCACAAGACTCACCCCAAACGCGGCAAATCTTCATGATATGGCGGTGCTTTGACCGAGCTTTGAGCAATTGCACACCTGTCCATGGACAAGGGCTCCTTAGGGTCTGCTCGGGCTCGGTGATCACAGGGCCCCGCCTGCCGGCTCCTGGACCTGCGAAGTTCCCGGCCCCGGTACGGCGTACTGCGCGACTTCTGAAGGACTTCCATGCGTCTCCCGTCCCGTGCTGTCAAGGTGCTCGCCGCCGTGGTCGCACTCCCGCTGGCCCTGGCTGCCTGCTCCTCCGGCACTTCCAACTCCTCCGGTTCCTCCGGCGACTCGGCCACAGCCACCAAGCCTGCCAAGGCCAAGGACCCCAACGCGGGTCTGATGACGGGTACGCAGCTGAAGAAGGCCCTGGCGCCCGCGTCGTACTTCGCGTCCGGATTCGCCGCCGACGCCGGCCTTGCCCGGGACACCGGCGACACGTACCGGCCGCCTGCCACCAAGAGCATCGCCAAGCCACACTGCGCCGACCTCGGTGCCACGAGTTGGATCGACCTCACCGGAGTCGAGGGGGTGTCGTTCGCGCAGAACTCGTACATCAACAAGAACACGTCCGCCGAACTCGACCAGGAGATAGACGTCTACCGCGGCACGACCTCGGCGGGCGTGATGAAGGACCTGGCGAAGGTCGTCGCCCAGTGCGGGAGCTACACGGACTCCGACACCCACAGCAAGGTGACGGTGACCGGAACGTCCACGGCCGGGCTCGGTGACGAGGCCTACACCATCACCCTCACCGACAGCGCCTGGGAGAGCGGCACCACCCTGATCGCCGCCCGCGTGGGCACCGCGGTCGTCAGCGTGCTGTCCACGGACGGCAGCGACAACGGCGCCGCGAGCGCGAAGAAGCTGACGCAACGGGTCGCGGCGTCGCTGAAGGGGAAGAGCGACACGGCGAACCAGTCCTGATCCACGGCGGACCCCGGCCCAACGAGCCAGGGCCCCACAACAAGTCGGTAGCCAACATGGCTGAACCGAGTATCAAAGATGCGTCTCGCATGATCTACCGTGGGTGACAAGTAACGCTGCGGGTACGGAAGTTCCACGACAGATGACCGAGACGGGGGCTGGGGTGCGGACCGGGTTTGTCGACCGCGTGGAGCACATGCACGAGCTGCGCTCGCTGATGGCGGACGTGACCGAAGGGCGCGGTGGCCGGGCGCTCGTGGTCGACGGCGCCTCGGGCATGGGTAAGTCGGCGCTGCTTCGAGCGTTCGAGGCGGAGGTCGCCGCCTCTCACGGGCCGGGCGTCTGTCGTGTCGTATCCGTACGGTGTCAGCCGTCGATCGGGGCAGGGCTGCACTACGGAGCGATTGTCGAACTGCTCCTGCAGCTGGCGCGGGATCAGGAGGTCAAGCAGCCGGGCATCTTCCGTCGGCTACGGAGTTTCACCGGTCAGGGCGTCCTCCGCTCTGCGCCGGAGGTCCTGTCCGCGATCGTGCCCGGCCTGGGGGCGCTGTTCACCCTTGGCAAGGAAGTCGCGGAAGCGTCCCTCGCTTCTGGCTCGATGCCGTTCGACAGCCTGCTGCCTTTCCAGCAGGGCGCGGCTGCGCAGATCGTGGACGCCCTGCTGGATCTCGTACGGCAGGGGCCGCCCACGGTCGTGCTCATCGACGACATCCAACACGGCGATCCCAGCAGCTTGCTGGTCCTTGACCGGTTGCTCCGGCGGCTGCCCGGCGAGCCGCTCGGTCTGGTGCTCAGCCACACGACGGACGGGGCCTACGTCGACGGGCCGGGATCCACGGTCGAGGATCTGCTGCACGACTGGGCGAAGGACCAACTCCTGCGACGGCGGATGCTGAAGGGCCTGCCACAGGACGCGGTCGCCGAGTTGGTGCGCTCCCGGCATCCGGAGGCTCCGCCGGCTCTGTCGGAGCAGCTGAGTCGGCTGACGGCCGGCCACGCCGTCTTCGTCACCCTCTGTCTGGAGGAGTGGCATCCGGACGACGGGCCCGTCGTCGAGCTGCCCAGCAGTCTGTCGCGAGTGGTGGAAGACCGTCTTCGGCTGCTCACCGAGCTGGATCGCGAACTGCTCGTGATCGGGGCGACTCAGGGCGAGACGTTCCTGTCGCGTACGGTTGCCGAGGTCAGGGGAGCGCCGCACGACGAAGTGATGGAGCGGCTGCGGCTCATCGCCGCTCAGCACCGCCTGATCCTGCCGACCCAGCCTCCCGGGTGGGCGCGCTTGGACGCATCCGACTGTTATCGGTTCGAGCACAGCGCCCTGTGGGGTGTGGTGTACGACCGGCAGACACCTCAGCAGATGCGGTCCCGGAGGGCCCGTATCGCGGCGGTGCTCATGTCCGGCTCGTTGGACGGGATGCCGCTGGAACGCCGACTGGAGATCGCCCGTCACCTTCGCAACGGCGGAACCGAATGCTTACTCGCCTCGGCCGAGGTGCACTATGGGCTGGCCCGGGACGCCGCGATGGAGGGGTTGTCCTTCGCGGAGGCGGAACGGCACTGCGAAGAAGTGATCAGGGCGGTCCGGGATTTGCCGCACCAGGAGGAGAGCCGGGACCGGTGGCTCATCCAAGCTGTGGAATTGCTGCTGTCGCTGACGGAGGTGCGTTGGCGTGGCCAGCACCAGCCGGCCGGCGGCCCGGACATCGACGCCCTGGCCGCCGAGGCCGAAGCCGCGGCGAGGCGCTGTGGAAAGCCTGAGCCGGCGATCCGTACGACGCTCCTGCGCGGCAAGACCCTGCTCGCGACCCAGGGCCTGGTGCCGTCTCTGGACAGGCTCCGCACGGCCGTGGAACTGGCCGAGCAGCACGGCGATCCCGTCCCACTCTTCGTGGCCCGGGTCGAATACGGGCGACAGGTGTCCAAGCGACGGCTGGCCGACGGTCTGGCCCAGCTGCGGGAGGCCGAGCGCATGTATGCCTCCGACCCGCTCCTCGGCGGCACCAGTGATCCGGTGCTTCAGCACGCGCGCAACCTGGGAGAGATGCAACTCGGCATCACCCTCTACGACAGCGGGCACCTCAGCGAGGCGCTGACCCGGCTGAGCCGCTGCGTTCAGCGGCTGCGCGACGAGCCGCTGAAGGCCGAGCTGCCCATAGCGCTGAACTACCTGGCGCAGGTGCACATGGGCCTCGGTTCCTATCAGGATGCCGAGGATGTCCTGGGCGAGGCTCTCGCTTTCGAGGCCGGCCGCGGAGGCGACAGCGGCTGGCACGCCTACAACAAGGCGTTGCTCGCACATCTCCTCGTCCAGCAGCCGACGAAGCGCGGCCGGGCCCAGGAACTGATCGCCGACGCGTGGGCGGAGACAGAGCGGACCTGGCTGGCCAACCTCGTCCCCATCGTCCGCAACCTGTATGCCGAGATCCTGCTTCTCGCCGCTGACGAATCCGGAGAATTCCTGGATAGGGCCGACCGCCTGGCGGCGGCCACCTGCGTCGAGACCCAGCGCAGCGGCATGATCCGCAGTGAGATCGCCGCGCACCTGCTGCGCAGCCGCATCCTGCTCCGGCGAGGCGACACGGTTGCAGCGCAGGAGCAGGCCCGTCAGGCCGTTCGCATCGTGGACGAGGTCGGCGACATGCCCGCTCTCCGTACAGAGGAGGTTCTGTACCACTCCGCCGTCGCGCTGGCCGCCGGGGGCGTACGCGAGGAGGCGCACGTACTTCTCGATCGGGCCCGGCGCGAGGTCGCCCGCAAGGCGGAACACGTCACCGACGACCTGCTGCGCGACCGGTTCCTCACGCGGGTCCCCCTCAACAACGCCATTGTCCATGGTGCGGGGGTCGACCAGTGATCAGTACGGACGACCGACGAGGGGTTGTGACAGCAGGTGGCAGACTGGAGCCGTCATGCTGACGATCACCAAGGAGTTCCACTTCTCGGCCAGCCACGTCCTCGACCGGCTGCCGAGCTGGCACCCCTGCGCCCGCATGCACGGCCACAACTACGTCGTCGTGTTGGAACTGTCCGCCCGCCGTGAGGACCTCACCGAGGCAGGCTTCGTCCGTGACTACCGCGAGCTCGACGCGTTCAAGAAATGGATGGATGACACCCTCGACCACCGTCACCTGAATGAGGCGATGGGGGGGGGGTATCTCTCCGTCGGCAGAGAACTTGGCCGCATGGATCTTCGATTTCTGGATCGATCGGTATCCCGAGTTGACCGCGGTCAAGGTATCGGAGACACCCAGGACGTGGGCTGAATGCCGACCATCGCGGTGAACGGCGAGGCCCAGTCCCTGCAGCCGGCTCGTCCGCGTAGTCGTCCGGCTCTTTACGCTGCGGGCGTACACGCATCATAACGAGGGCGGGACCCGAAGGCCCCGCCCAAACCGCAAGAAACCCCAGCTCAGGGCCACACAAGGCAGTACGGCTGATGCCCCGCCTCATGCAGCCGATGGCTGAAGTCCTGCCACTCGTGCAGCAGTTGGTACACGTTGAAGGCATCCCGTGGCCCGCCGCGATCGGGGACCGTGGACCAGATGAAGGCCGCCGCGCCCACCGCCTCCTCGCCTATTCCGCGGAGAGGGTCGACGACGGTCATGGGGAGCCTGACGACGGCGTAGTCGGGGTGGAGGACGACGAGTTCGAGCGGGGGGACCCTGTGCAGGGGTATGCCCTCGATACCGGTGAGGACCATCGCGGCCATCGTCTCCGGCTTTATCTTCGTGAACATGCCGTTCATGCCGAGCTCGTCGCCGCCGAGTTCCTCGGGACGCATGGAGACCGGGACACGAGCGGCTGTCGCGCCGTCCGGGGCCCCGAAGTATTTGTACGTCACCCCCACCCGACCACCATTCCTGCTCCCGACCCGTGGGTGATCGATCCGGCTCGTCCGGTCCATCTGCTCGGGCTCATTCTGTGTCTGCCGTGTCTCGGCCGCTTCCGCCTCGCGCCGGTGCCTTCCCCGCCGGGCACGCCGAGGACCGAGGTCATCGGTCCCCTCGCCGAGTCCGCCACCGCGATGCATATCTCCACCCGACTGCTTTTCCAAGGCGCGCGACCCCCGCCTCGCAACCCGATCATCGTCTCAGTGACCTCCCCCACGGCCGTCCGCCGAAACGTGCGTCAAACACCTCGACGCAGGATCTTCGAAGCTTCTGACACCATGGCACGCGTGAGCTATACGTACGAAGCCCCAGTTTCGCAGACTCTTTTCGACCGTGCGGCTGCCGTCACGCCCGGCGGCGTGAACTCTCCCGTGCGTGCGTTCCGCGCCGTGGGCGGTACGCCCCGGTTCATGGTGTCCGGCACCGGTCCGTACCTGACGGATGCCGACGGAAGGGAGTATGTAGACCTCGTTTGTTCTTGGGGGCCGATGATCCTGGGCCATGGCCATCCCGAGGTGAGCGCTGCTGTCCAGGCAGCCGTATCCCGTGGCACGTCGTTCGGGGCGCCCGGCGAGGGTGAGGTCGCGCTGGCCGAGGAGATCGTCGCCCGGGTCGAACCCGTCGAACAGGTTCGTCTCGTGTCCAGCGGCACCGAGGCGACCATGTCCGCCATCCGTCTCGCGCGCGGCTTCACGGGCCGTGCGAAAGTGATCAAGTTCGCCGGCTGCTATCACGGGCACGTGGACGCCCTGCTGGCCGCCGCGGGGAGCGGGGTCGCCACCCTCGCGCTGCCCGATACGCCCGGCGTCACCGGCGCCCAGGCCGGCGACACCGTCGTCCTCCCCTACAACGACCTCGATGCCGTACGGGAGGCCTTCCGTGCCCACCCCGGCGAGATCGCCTGCCTGATCACCGAGGCCTCGCCCGGCAACATGGGCGTCGTGCCACCCGGGCCCGGATTCAACCAGGGGCTCAAGGACGTCTGTGCCGAGAACGGTGCTCTCTATATTTCCGACGAGGTCATGACCGGGTTCCGGACCAGCAGGGCCGGATGGTTCGGTGTCGATGGGGTACGTCCTGATCTCATGGTCTTCGGCAAGGTCATGGGCGGTGGCTTCCCGGCCGCCGCCTTCGGTGGCCGGGCGGACGTCATGGCCCACCTCGCCCCCGCCGGGCCCGTCTACCAGGCGGGCACCCTGTCCGGGAACCCGGTCGCGACCGCCGCCGGGCTCGCGCAGCTGCGGCTGCTCGACGACGCCGCGTACGACCGGGTCGACGCGGTGTCCGAGCAGGTCCGTACGCTGGTGACGGACGCGCTCACCAAGGAGGGCGTGGCGCACCGGCTGCAGAACGCCTCCAACATGTTCTCCGTCTTCTTCACGGACAGGGACGTACGGAACTACGAAGACGCGAAGGCGCAGGAGTCGTACCGCTTTACCGCCTTCTTCCACTCAATGCTGGCCCAGGGCGTCTATCTGCCTCCGTCGTCCTTCGAGTCCTGGTTCGTCTCGACGTCGCACGACGAGCGTGCGGTCCAGCGGATCGCCGACGCCCTTCCGGCGGCGGCGCGGGCAGCAGCGGAGGCCACGGCAGTATGAGTGACATCACCGTCGTACACGTGATGCGGCACGGCGAGGTCGCCAATCCGGACGGGATTCTGTACGGGCGCCTGCCCGGCTACCACCTGTCCGAGCTGGGGCGCCGGATGGCCGAGCGGGTCGCCGACCACCTCGCCTCCCGGGACATCACGCACGTCGTCTCCTCACCGCTGGAGCGGGCGCGCGAGACGGCCGGCCCCCTGGCGGAGCGACACGGGCTGGATCTGGCGACCGACCCCCGCCTGATCGAGGCGGACAACGTCTTCCAGGGCAAGACCTTCGGCGTCGGTGACGGCGCGCTGCGCAGGCCGGGGAACTGGAAGCACCTCCTCAACCCGTTGAGGCCGTCCTGGGGCGAGCCCTACCTGGAGCAGGTCGTACGGATGCTGGGGGCGCTGGACGCGGCCAAGGACGCGGCACGTGGGCATGAGGCCGTGTGCGTGAGCCACCAGTTGCCGATCTGGATCGTGCGCAGCTTCGTGGAGCGGCGGCGGCTGTGGCACGACCCGCGCAAGCGGCAGTGCACGCTCGCCTCGCTGACGACGTTCACGTACCGGGGCGACAAGATCGTGTCCGTCGGCTACACCGAGCCCGCCCGGGATCTCGTACCGGCCCACCTCCTCGCGGGCGCGAAGCCGGTGAAGGGGAAGGACAAGGCCTTCGGAGCGTAGGCGCTGTGCCGGGTGGGGCGTTCGGACGGGGCATGGGAAACGCGGTCGGCCGGCAAGCCGTTCCTCGGGGATGTCGACGACGTCGACCCGAGCTCCGCGAAGGGGCCGGAGAGGCTGCCGATAGGCCGCTGAAATGCGGGTTCACGTCCGCGAGGGGGGTGCCCAAGATCCCCGGAACGGACATGCGAAACTTTTCACATGAGTGCCGCCCGCCGCGCCCCCCAGTGCTCGAACCGCAGTCCCCAGCGCTCGAACCCCACTCTCCAGCGCTCGAACCGCACCCTTGGCCGCGCTGCCCTGCTCGCCCCAGGGGTCGCCGTCGCGGCGCTGCTCCTGT
>CBFGQM010000069.1:0-18124 GCA_965650905.1 uncultured Streptomyces sp.
TTGCCCGCTGCCCCGCCCGCCGTGTCGCCCAGTCCGCTGTCCACGTCATCCCCCGTCGTGTCGTCGTACGAGCCCATGTATCCAGCCAAACACCCGTGACGCGCGAGCGCTGGCCCGCGCATGTATTGACTAGTTCTATTCAGCAGTTCAGGATGTGAATATCCAGCTCAACAGTTCGCAGTCACAGTCCGCTGGGAGGCAGACCATGTCAGGACCCCGCCCCGTCCGAGCGCCGCGCGGTACGGAACTGAGTGCCCTGGGATGGCAGCAGGAAGCCGCCCTGCGGATGCTGCAGAACAACCTCGACCCCGAGGTCGCCGAGCACCCCGACAAGCTCGTCGTCTACGGCGGCACCGGCAAGGCCGCCCGCGACTGGCGCTCCTTCGACGCGATGGTCCGTACGCTGCGGACCCTGAAGCAGGACGAGACCATGCTCGTCCAGTCCGGTCGCCCCGTCGGTGTCATGCGGACCCACGAGTGGGCGCCGCGGGTGCTCATCGCCAACTCCAACCTGGTGGGCGACTGGGCCAACTGGGAGGAGTTCCGGCGCCTGGAGCGGCTCGGGCTCACCATGTACGGCCAGATGACGGCCGGTTCATGGATCTACATTGGTACGCAAGGCATCCTCCAGGGCACGTACGAGACGTTCGCCGCCGTTGCCGCGAAGCGGTTCGGCGGTTCGCTCGCCGGGACGATCACCCTCACCGCCGGCCTCGGTGGTATGGGTGGCGCGCAGCCGCTCGCCGTCACCATGAACGACGGGGTCGTGATCTGTGTCGACTGCGACCCGCGCGCGATCGAGCGCCGCATCGGGCACCGGTACCTGGACGTGCGGGCCGACTCCCCGGAGCACGCCCTCCAGCTGGCGGTGGAGGCGCGCGACACCCGCCGCCCGCTGTCGATCGGCCTGCTCGGCAACGCGGCTGAGCTGCTGCCGCGCATGCTCGCCGAGGGCGCCCCCGTCGACATCGTGACCGACCAGACCTCGGCCCACGATCCGCTGGCCTACCTGCCCCTCGGCGTGGACTTCGACGACATGGCCTCGTACGCGGCGAAGGACCCGGCGGGCTTCACCACCCGCGCCCGTGAGTCGATGGCCAAGCACGTCGAGGCCATGGTCGGCTTCATGGACGCCGGTGCCGAGGTCTTCGACTACGGCAACTCGATCCGCGGCGAGGCCCAACTCGCCGGTTACGGACGATCGTTCGCCTTCCCCGGCTTTGTGCCGGCCTACATCCGGCCGCTGTTCTGCGAGGGCAAGGGCCCCTTCCGGTGGGCGGCGCTCTCCGGCGAGGCGTCCGACATCGCCAAGACCGACCAGGCGATCCTCGACCTTTTTCCCGAGAACGAGTCGCTCCACCGCTGGATCAGGATGGCGGGCGAGCGGGTCCACTTCCAGGGGCTTCCGGCGCGCATCTGCTGGCTGGGCCATGGCGAGCGGGACCGGGCGGGCGAGCGTTTCAACGACATGGTGGCGAGCGGGGAGTTGCGGGCCCCGCTGGCGATCGGCCGCGACCACCTCGACTGCGGCTCCGTGGCCTCCCCGTACCGCGAGACCGAGGCCATGCTCGACGGCTCCGACGCGATCGCCGACTGGCCGCTGCTGAACGCCATGGTGAACGTGGCCTCCGGTGCCTCCTGGGTCTCCCTCCACCACGGCGGCGGTGTGGGCATGGGCCGCTCCATCCATGCCGGCCAGGTCACCGTGGCCGACGGTACGGCGCTCGCCGAGGAGAAGATCCGACGCGTGCTGACGAACGACCCCGGGATGGGTGTCATCCGTCATGTGGACGCGGGGTACGACATCGCGGAGTCGGTGGCGGACCAGCGTGGGGTGCGGGTTCCCATGCGTGAGGGTGACGAGACGTGACCCGGTACGGCGGCGTGTCCGCCTCGTTCCACGAGATGTGGCGCGACCTCGGGCCCATCGGGCGCGACGCAGGCTCCGGCGGCTGTCGCCGGTACGCCTGGACCGAGGCCGACGCCGATTGCCGGGCCTGGTTCCGGGCGCAGGCCGAGCAACGTGGGCTGGTCCATGAGGTGGACCGGAACGGGAATCAGTGGGCCTGGCTGGGGGATCCCGGAGCAGGGGACGCCGTCGTCACGGGGTCCCATTTGGACTCCGTACCCGATGGCGGTGCCTTCGACGGGCCCCTCGGTGTCGTGTCCTCCTTCGCCGCGCTGGACGAACTCCGCGGGCGAGGGGCCGAATTCGGCAAGCCCCTCGCCATCGTCAACTTCGGGGACGAGGAAGGCGCCCGGTTCGGGCTCGCCTGCGTCGGGTCCCGGCTCAGCGCCGGGCAGCTCGGCGTCGAGCAGGCCCGGCGGCTCACGGACGCCGACGGGGTCAGTCTGGAGCAGGCGATGGAGCGCGCCGGGTACGATCCGGCCGCCATCGGCCCGGATCCGGAGCGGCTCGCCCGGATCGGCGCGTTCGTCGAACTGCACGTCGAGCAGGGCCGTGCGCTCGATCTCTCCGGGGACCGGGTCGGTATCGCCAGTGCCATCCGGCCGCACGGCCGCTGGCGGTTCGACTTCCGGGGCGAGGCCAATCACGCCGGTACCACCCGCCTCGACGACCGCCGCGACCCGATGCTGTCCTACGCGGAGACCGTTCTCGCGGCCCGGCGGGAAGCCCGGCTCGCGGGCGCCGTCGCCACCTTCGGCAAGATCTCGGTCGAGCCGAACGGTGTGAACGCCATCCCTTCCCTCGTACGCGGCTGGCTCGACTCCCGCGCGGCGGACCAGGCGACCCTCGACACGGTCGTCAACGGCATCGAGGAGGCGGCCCGCGCGTACGCCGACGCCCATGGGGTCGAACTCCACGTCGTCCGCGAGTCGTTCACCCCCGTCGTCGAGTTCGAGCACGCCCTGCGCGACGAACTCGCCCGCATCCTCGGCAAGGGCACGGACCGACAAGTGCCCGTCCTGGGGACCGGTGCCGGACACGACGCCGGAATCCTCTCCGGGAGCATCCCCACCGCCATGCTGTTCGTACGCAACCCCACCGGCGTCTCGCACTCCCCGGCCGAGTACGCCGCCGAGGACGACTGTGTGGCCGGGGTGACCGCACTCGCCGACGTACTGGAAGGGCTGGCCTGCAGGTGACGCAGACGTACTGGCTGGAGCATGCCTGGCTCGACTCGTTCGTCGAGCCCGGCCTGGCCGTCGAGGTCTCCGACGGCCGCATCGCGGTCGTCCGCAGAGGCACCGACGCCCCGCCTCCCGGCGCCGAAGTCCTCCGCGGCCTGACCGTCCCCGGCCTCGCCAACGCCCACAGCCACGCCTTCCACCGCGCCCTGCGCGGCACCGTCCAGGTCGGATCCGGGACCTTCTGGACGTGGCGCGAGGTCATGTACTCCGTCGCGGACCGGCTGACCCCGGACACGTACCACGCGCTCGCGCGCGCGGTGTACGCCGAGATGGCGCTGGCCGGTATCACGGCGGTCGGCGAGTTCCACTACGTCCACCACGCCCCGGGCGGCACCCCCTACGCCGACCCGAACGCGATGGGCGAGGCGCTGATCGAGGCCGCGGCGGATGCGGGCATCCGCATCACGCTCCTCGACACGGCCTACCTCTCCTCCGCGATCTTGAACGAGCACAGCGGGCAGCCCCCGAACCACCACCAGCTCCGCTTCTGTGACGGTACGGCGGAAGCCTGGGCAGAACGCTGTTCAGTTCTCAAGGAACGGGATCACGCGCGGATCGGTGCGGCCATCCACTCCGTACGGGCTGTGCCCCGGCGCCAGCTGGCCACGGTGGCGCGGTGGGCCGAGGAGCGGCAAGCCCCCCTCCATGTGCACCTGTCCGAGCAGACGGCGGAGAACGACGCCTGCCGGGCCGCGCACGGCTGCACCCCCACCCGGCTGCTCGCCGACCACGGTGTGCTCGGCCCGCGCACGACGGGCGTCCACAACACGCACCTCACGAACGAGGACATCGCGCTGCTCGGCGACTCCACGACCGGCACATGCATGTGCCCGACCACGGAGCGCGACCTCGCCGACGGCATCGGACCCGCCGCCGCCCTGCAGAAAGCCGGCTCGCCGCTCTCCCTCGGCTCCGACAGCCACGCCGTCGTCGACCTGCTCGAAGAGGCGCGCGCGATGGAGTTGAACGAGCGCCTGCGCACCCGCACCCGCGGTCACTGGACAGCGGCCGCACTCCTGCGCGCCGCCACCGCCGACGGCCACGCGGCTCTCGGCTGGGACCGGGCGGGCACCCTGGAACCCGGCGCCCTGGCCGACTTCACCACCATCGCCCTCGACTCGGTCAGAACAGCGGGACCGCCGCCACGCCTGGGAGCCGAGACCGCCGTATTCGCCGCGACGGCCGCGGATGTCCGCCACACGATCGTGGCCGGCCGTCACGTCGTACGAGACGGGGCGCACACCCTCGTCCCCGACGTCCCCTCAGCGCTCGCGGACGCCATCGATGCCCTGCGCGCCTGACGCAGCCTGTCCGGCGGACCGCCCTGCCGATGCCCGCCCCCAGCCCCCACGCTCCCGAGGACGCCATGAGCAGCCCGACCAGCAGCCCCACCACCGTCATCACCAACATCGCCTGCCTGGTCACCAACGACCCCTCCCTCGGTGACGGATCCCCCCTGGGTCTGATCCAGGACGCGGCCCTCGTCATCGACGGCGACCGCATCGTGTGGACCGGTGAATCAAGCAAAGCACCCGCCACTGACAATCGGGTCGACGCGGGCGGCCGGGCGGTGATCCCGGGCTTCGTCGACTCCCACTCGCACCTGCTCTTCGCGGGCGACCGCACACAGGAGTTCCACGCGCGCATGTCGGGCCGGGCCTACAGCGCGGGCGGCATCCGCACGACCGTCGCCGCCACCCGCGCCGCGACGGACGAGGAACTGGAGCGGAATCTCACGCACTACCTCGCCGAGGCCCTCCGCCAGGGCACGACGACCCTGGAGACGAAGTCGGGCTACGGCCTGACCGTCCAGGACGAGGCCCGCGCCCTGCGTATCGCCGCCCGCCACACCGACGAGGTGACCTACCTCGGCGCGCACATCATCAGCCCCGACCACGCCGACGACCCGGATGGTCCCGCGCAGTATGTCGCCCTCGTCACCGGCGAGATGCTCGACGCCTGTGCCCCGTACGCCCGTTGGGTCGACGTCTTCTGCGAGAAGGGCGCCTTCGACGGCGACCAGGCCCGCGCCGTCCTGACAGCCGGCAAGGCGAAGGGCCTGCATCCACGTGTCCACGCCAACCAGCTCTCGTACGGCCCCGGCGTCCGGCTCGCGGTCGAAGTCGACGCGGCGAGCGCCGACCACTGCACGCACGTAACGGACGACGACGTCGACGCGCTGGCTAACAGCTCGACGGTCGCCACCCTGCTTCCCGGCGCCGAGTTCTCCACCCGCGCCGTGTGGCCGAACGCCCGCCGTCTCCTCGACGCGGGTGCCACGGTCGCCCTCTCGACGGACTGCAACCCGGGCTCGTCCTTCACGTCCTCCGTCCCGTTCTGCGTCGCCCTCGCGGTACGGGACATGAGGATGACCCCGGACGAGGCCCTCTGGTCGGCTACAGCGGGCGGCGCGGCAGCTCTCCGCCGCGACGACATCGGCCGCCTCAGCCCGGGCGCGTACGCCGACCTGGCCCTCCTCGATGCCCCGAGCCATGTCCACCTCGCGTACCGCCCGGGCGTACCGCTGGTCACCCAGGTGTGGCGGCGCGGCGTCCGCGAGGTCTGATCGGGCGGGCGGATCAGGCCTGGCGCAGCGCCTGCAACGCCGGCTCCTTGACGTACTCCACGTCCTGGGCGTGAACCGTTCCTGAACAGTGATTCAGGTGTGTACGGCCGCCCTGTCGTCGGGCTTCTCCTCCACGACGCCGCACCTGACGAGGCCGTGTACCGGGGCTCCGCCCCCAGCCCCCGGCGATGCTCAGTTCGGCGGTTACCGGCAGAGGGGTGTCGGGGGCTACTCCTCGACCGTCAGTCCCTTCCGCAGGCGCACCAGCGTTCGCGACAGCAGGCGCGACACGTGCATCTGCGAGATGCCCAGTTCGTCGCCTATCTCCGACTGGGTCATGTTGGCGACGAAGCGCAGGGACAGGATCTTCCGGTCGCGAAACGGGAGTTCGGCGATCAGGGGCTTGAGGGACTCGACGTACTCGATGCCTTCCAGACCGTGGTCCTCGTAGCCGATGCGGTTGGCCAGAGCGCCCTCGGAGTCGTCCTCCTCCGGCTGGGCGTCCAGCGAGGACGCGGTGTACGCGTTGGACGCGGCCATCCCTTCGACGACCTCTTCGTTCGAGAGGCACAGACGATCCGCCAGCTCTCCCACCGTGGGAGAGCGGTCCAGTTGCTGGGCGAGCTCGTCGCCGGCCTTGGCCAGGTCGAGACGGAGTTCCTGGAGTCTGCGCGGGACGCGCACCGACCAACTGGTGTCGCGGAAGAAGCGCTTGATCTCGCCGATGATCGTCGGCATCGCGAAGGTCGGGAACTCCACACCTCGGCTGAGCTCGAAGCGGTCGATCGCCTTGATCAGGCCGATGGTGCCGACCTGGATGATGTCCTCCATCGGCTCACTGCGGGAGCGGAACCGAGAGGCGGCGAACTTCACCAGGGCGAGGTTCAGTTCGACCAGTGTGTTGCGTACGTACGCATACTCGTGCGTGCCTTCTTCCAGGGATTCGAGCCGCTCGAAAAGGGTCTTGGACAGGGCCCGTGCGTCCACCGGCCCCACCTTGTCGAAGGGGGGGATCTCCGGAAGTCGGACGAATACATCCAGTTCGTCCTGGACGAGATACGTGTGTTCCGGAGAGGGTGTCGACGTCGCCTGGGGCGTCTGCGATGCGTCGAGCCGGGGTGACATGATGTCCTCCATCGTTCTCGGCATATGGCCGCCGATGCCAATACGTGCTCTGCGGTGTGCGGCGCCTCCAAAGCCGGCCGTATCGATGTGTGTCCCTCCTAGCCCTACCCGCTTTCGCAGGCACACCGCAAGTGCGTTGCCTGGAGAAATGTCCGTTTCTGGACGGTAGTTCGGGTGTCCCAGGTCGTAGGGAAGGCGTAGTGTTCAAGGGCGTCAATCAACAGCCACGACGGTCGGAAGAGAGACGGCATGGACCGCGGGACGGTCGGCAGCGCACAGTCGGGCCGGCTTCTGGTCGAGGTGCGGCAAGAGGGCCCCAGTGCCGTCGTGGCCCCGGCGGGTGAGTTGGATCACCACACGGTGGATCTGTTGCGCGAACCACTCGAGGACTGCCTCGACCGGGGGTTCGCGCGCCTCGTTGTGGACTGCTCACGGCTCGAGTTCTGCGATTCCACCGGTCTGAACGTGCTGCTCGGTGCCCGGTTGAAAGCCGAGGCCGCCGGGGGCGAAGTCCACCTGGCCGGGATGCTGCCGGTGGTGGCCCGGGTCTTCCAGATCACCGGGGTTGACGCCGTCTTCAGCGTGCACGACACGTTGGAAGCGGCCCTGGCTGACTAGGTGTCCGACATCATCGGGCAAAGTTATGGCCCGGTTGTCTCTATGTGATCGAGGCGTTACCAGCGTCACAGCGTCCGTGCCGAACGAGTGGGTGTTCGGGCGGTTCGGTCGGGCAGGAGATCCCATGAATATGTCAACAGACCGAACGGGAGGCGCGCGGTACTTCTGGATCCTGAATGTCCTGAGCTTTCCTGGCGTCCTGAGTCTTGAATCGCGAACTGGTGAATCGGTGAGGTGAAGCGCTGATGAGCACCACCCGGCCTTGCTCGCCGGGCGACCGTGGCCCGGAACCGGGCGCCGACGGCGCTTCCGGGACGGCCCAAAGCGACGGGTCCGCGCACGCCGCCGCACGCCAGGTCCGCCGGCTGAAGCTCGACGAAGAGAGCGGTGTTGTCCCGCTCGCCCGCGACTTCACCCGCCAGGCGCTGCACGAGTGGGGCTGGCTGCCCGCCGCGACCGCCGACCGGCGGGCCGCCGCCGAGGACGTCCTGCTGGTCGTCTCCGAGCTCGTCACCAACGCCTGCCTTCACGCCGGGGGCCCGGACGAGCTGTGGATCGCCTGCGACAACAAGGTGCTGCGCATCGAGGTCTCCGACCGGGGTACCGGTCGGCCTGCCCCGCGCACCCCGCATCGCGCCGGGCGCCCCGGCGGCCACGGGATGTTTATCGTGCAGCGATTGTGTCTGGACTGGGGTGTGGTCCGGGAACCCGGGGTCGCGGGCAAGACGGTGTGGGCGGAGCTTGGGGCGCCCGCGTAGCCGGAAGGCAACCACACCAACAGTGCCGACTCCTGTGCTGATTGATGAATCGCAGATAAAAGGCCAATCGTGACCACATATTCAAAGGTTCTTCAGCGGTTTGTATTTCCAGATCGCAGGCCTGCGGGAGAGATGCCGATCTTCCCTACGACGGTTCTCCGCAGCGGACTACCATCTCTGCATGACCCGTGTACTGCTCGCCGAGGACGACGCGTCCATCTCGGAGCCGCTGGCCCGCGCCCTGCGCCGGGAAGGATACGAGGTCGAGGTACGCGAGGACGGACCCACCGCGCTGGACGCCGGCATCCAGGGCGGCGTCGATCTCGTCGTGCTCGACCTCGGGCTGCCCGGCATGGACGGACTGGAGGTGGCCCGGCGGCTGCGCGCCGAGGGCCTTTCGGTACCGATCCTCATCCTGACCGCGCGCGCCGACGAGGTGGACACCGTGGTCGGCCTCGACGCCGGCGCCGACGACTACGTCACCAAGCCGTTCCGCCTCGCCGAGCTGCTCGCCCGGGTCCGGGCCCTGCTCCGGCGCGGGGCGGCCGAGCCCCAGCAGCCGCCCGCCACGCACGGCGTGCGCATCGATGTCGAGTCGCACCGCGCCTGGATGGGCGACGAGGAGCTCCAGCTCACGGCCAAGGAGTTCGACCTCCTGCGGGTGCTGGTGCGGGACGCGGGCCGGGTCGTCACCCGTGACCAGCTGATGCGCGAGGTCTGGGACACCACGTGGTGGTCGTCCACCAAGACTCTGGACATGCACATCTCATGGCTCAGGAAAAAGCTCGGCGACGACGCGGCGAACCCGCGCTACATCGCCACGGTCCGGGGCGTCGGCTTCCGTTTCGAGAAGAGCTGAGCGCCACGGGACGGGTGGCTGAACCAAGGGACCCGACCGGGGGCAGCGGGGACGTCTCGGTACGGCCGTGGGCGCCCCAGCCTGGCGCGGTGTGGCCGCCGGGGCACACTGGTCCGTGTAAGCCCACGTGAACAACCCGCCCACTGAACAACTCGCCCCCTCCCGGAGGGCCCGTGCGTCGCCGTCTCATCAACTCCACACTGGCCGTCGTGCTGGTCGTGATCGCCGTGTTCGGCGTCTCGCTCGTCATCGTCGAGACCCGCACGATCAGTGACAGCGCTCAGGAGCACGTGAAGTCGGAGGCCCTGCAGCTGGCGAGCATCGTCGACAGCCGGATCCTCGGCGACGAGCACATCAGCGCCGAGATACTCGAGGACCAGATCGCCGACGAGCGTTACGCGCGCATCGACTTCCCGGGCCGCGACCCGATCGAGATCGGCACCGCCCCCACCGGTGAGGTCATCCGGTCCACCGCGAAGGGCGAGGGGGGCGAGACGGTCATGGTCGAGGAGCCGCGCTCCTCGGTCACGCGCGAGGTCGGCCGTACGTTTCTGATCATCGCGGCGGTCGCGCTGCTCGCGGTGATCGCCGCCGTACTGCTCGCGGTACGCCAGGCCAACCGGCTCGCCTCCCCGCTGACCGACCTCGCGGAGACCGCCGAGCGGCTCGGCTCCGGGGACCCGCGGCCGCGCCACAAGCGGTACGGGGTCCCGGAGCTGGACCGGGTCGCGGACGTGCTGGACGGCTCCGCCGAGCGCATCGCCCGGATACTCACGGCCGAACGGCGGCTGGCCGCCGACGCGTCGCACCAGCTCCGTACGCCCTTGACCGCCCTGTCCATGCGCCTGGAGGAGATCACCCTCACCGACGACCCGCACACGGTGAAGGAGGAGGCGACCATCGCCCTCGCCCAGGTGGAGCGCCTCACGGACGTGGTCGAGCGGCTCCTCACCAACTCCCGGGACCCTCGTACCGGCTCCGCCGTCACCTTCGACCTGGACGAGGTCATCCAGCAGCAGCTGGCGGAATGGCGCCCGGCCTACCGCAGCGCGGGCCGCGCCGTCGTCAGCTCCGGCAAACGCCATCTGCAGGCTGTCGGCACCCCGGGAGCCGTTGCCCAGGTCCTCGCCGCCCTGATCGAGAACTCCCTCATGCACGGCGGCGGCACGGTCGCCCTGCGCACCCGTGTCACCGGCAACCAGGCGGTGATCGAGGTGACTGACGAGGGCCATGGCGTCTCGGCCGACCTCGGCGCCCGCATCTTCGAGCGCGCCATCAGCGGCCACAACTCGACGGGCATCGGCCTCGCCGTGGCCCGCGACCTCGCAGAGGCCGACGGCGGCCGTCTCGAAATGCTCCAGGCCCAGCCCCCGGTCTTCGGCCTGTTCCTGTCGCGTTCGCCGAGAATGAGGCCGACGGAGACGGACGCGGAGCCAGAGCGCACGATCCGGTAGCGCTGGTGTTGCCCGAGGGTCCCGGTGACGGTTCAGCCGACCCGCTGGGCGGGCCGCGATCGCTGCCGCTGCTCCGCCAGGACCGATGCCGCGCCGGCCATGGCCTCGCGGGCCGGGAGCGCGCGGAAGACCCAGGTGCGGTAGGACCAGAAGCGGAACAGGGTCGCGATTCCGATGCCGACGAACTTGAAGACGTTGTTCTGCAGCGGGCTGTCGAAGCCGAGGCCGTACGTGGCGGCGTACAGAACGCCGTTCTCGATCACCAGGCCCACCGCGCTGAACAGCAGGAAGAGGCCCAGTTCCCGAGTGCGGCCACTCTTGTCGCGGTCACGGTACGTGAAGTAGCGGAACCCGATGTAGTTGGAGAGAATCGCGACGAGCGTGGCGATCACACTGGCGCGGACAACCTGCAGGTCCGTGACGCTCCGTACCAGGTTGAACACGAGGAGGTTGACCAGGAGGCCCGCCCCGCCGACCGCGCCGAACTTGGCGATCTCCCGTGTCAGCCGGTCGATGCGGTGACGCACGGCGCTGCGCGGTGTTCGTGCCCCGCGTGTACCACCCTTGCCCATGGTGCCGCCCAGCCCCCGTCTCGTCGGATACGCCAACTTCGTCACGGCCATGCTATCCAGCGGGTCCTCCTCGTGCCCGGGCTTGACCGGAAGATGTGTTCGGCCTGCGATGAGCAGGTGGAGATCCCGATGATCACGCGTGTGGCGGAGGCGCCCCGACACGGCCGATACCCTGGGGGCGTGACATTCCCGGTAGTCGGCATGGTCGGCGGAGGCCAGCTCGCTCGTATGACACACGAGGCGGGCATCCCGCTCGGCATCAGATTCAAGCTTCTCAGTGACACTCCTCAGGATTCCGCGGCGCAGGTCGTCAGCGACGTCGTCATCGGCGACCCGCGCGACCTCGACACGCTGCGTGACTTCGCTCGGGACTGTGACGTGATCACCTTCGATCACGAACACGTCCCCACCGAGCATCTCCGGGCTCTGGAGGCGGACGGCGTCCCCGTACGCCCGGGTCCCGAAGCGCTTGTCCACGCCCAGGACAAGGGCGTGATGCGCGCGAAGCTCGACGCGATCGGTGTGCCGTGTCCACGCCACAGAATCGTGAGCGATCCGCGGGACGTGGCCGCGTTCGCCGCCGAGGGTGACGGTTTCCCGGTCATCCTCAAGACGGTCCGAGGCGGCTACGACGGCAAGGGGGTCTGGTTCGTACGCTCCATCGAGGAGGCCGCGGAGCCGTTCCGCGCCGGCGTCCCGGTGCTGGCCGAGGAGAAGGTCGACTTCGTGCGCGAACTCGCCGCGAACGTCGTCCGCTCGCCCCACGGCCAGGCCGTCGCCTACCCGGTCGTCGAGTCGCAGCAGGTCAACGGCGTCTGTGACACCGTGATCGCCCCGGCCCCGGACCTCCCAAAGGAGCGGGCGCTGCAGGCCGAGGAGCTCGCCCTGCGCATCGCCAAGGAACTCGGTGTGGTCGGCCACCTCGCCGTCGAGCTCTTCGAGACCCGCGACGGCCGCATCCTCGTCAACGAGCTCGCCATGCGCCCCCACAACTCCGGCCACTGGTCCCAGGACGGTGCGATCACCTCGCAGTTCGCCAACCATGTCCGCGCGGTCCTGGACCTGCCCCTCGGAGACCCGCGCCCGCGCGCCGGATGGACGGTCATGGTGAACGTTCTCGGCGGCGACTACCCCGATATGTACTCCGCGTACCTGCACTGCATGGCCCGCGACCCGCAGCTCAAGATCCATATGTACGGCAAGGACGTGAAGCCCGGCCGTAAGGTCGGCCACGTCAACACCTACGGCGACGATCTGGCCGAAGTACTGGACCGCGCCCGTCACGCAGCCGCCTACCTGAGAGGCACGATCACCGAATGAGCACCTCGGCCAAGTCTTCACCGTCCCCCGTCGTCGGCATCGTTATGGGCTCGGACTCCGACTGGCCCGTCATGGAGGCGGCCGCACAGGCCCTGGACGAGTTCGAGATCGCGTACGAGGTCGATGTCGTCTCCGCGCACCGGATGCCGCGCGAGATGATCGCGTACGGCGAGGAGGCGGCGGAGCGCGGCCTCAAGGCGATCATCGCGGGCGCGGGGGGTGCCGCTCACCTGCCGGGCATGCTCGCCTCCGTCACCCCTCTTCCCGTGATCGGCGTGCCGGTCCCGCTGAAGTACCTCGACGGCATGGACTCGCTGCTGTCGATCGTCCAGATGCCCGCCGGGGTACCGGTCGCCACCGTCTCCGTGGCCGGCGCGCGCAACGCGGGCCTGCTCGCGGCCCGCATCCTCGCCTCCCACGACGAGGAACTCCTCGGCCGGATGCGGGAGTTCCAGCGGGAGCTGAACGACCAGGCGACGGAGAAGGGCAAGCGGCTGCGCGCCAAGGTCGAGAGCGCGGCGGGCGGCTTCGGCTTCGGTTCGGGGAACTAGGGGCAGTGGCGCCGATGACCTTCCTGGACGAAGCCCGGGACATGCTGCGGGAGTTCCCAGTCGTCGACGGTCACAACGACCTTCCGTGGGCGCTGCGCGAGCAGGTCCGCTACGACCTCGACGCCCGCGACATCGCCGTTCCCCAGAACGCGCACCTGCACACCGACCTGCCGCGGCTGCGCGAGGGCGGGGTCGGTGCTCAGTTCTGGTCGGTGTACGTCCGCTCGAACCTGCCCGATCCCGTGCCCGCGACACTCGAACAGATCGACTGCGTACGGCAGTTGATCGCGCGCCATCCGGCGGACCTGCGGGCCGCGCTGACGGCCGCCGACATGGAGGCGGCGCGCGGCGAGGGCCGTATCGCGTCGCTGATGGGCGCGGAGGGCGGCCACTCGATCGCGGGCTCCCTCGCCACGCTACGCGCGTTGTACGCGCTGGGCGTCCGCTACATGACCCTGACGCACAACGACAACATCGCCTGGGCGGACTCCGCGACGGACGAGCCGGGCGTGGGCGGTCTGTCGGCCTTCGGCCGCGAGGTCGTCCGGGAGATGAACCGCGAGGGCATGCTCGTGGACCTCTCGCACGTCGCGGTGACGACGATGCGGGACGCGATGGACACGTCCGTCGCGCCCGTGATCTTCTCCCACTCCTCCGCGAGGGCGCTGTGCGACCACCCGCGCAACATCCCGGACGACGTGCTGGAACGCCTGCCGGCCAACGGCGGTGTGGCGATGGTGACGTTCGTACCGAAGTTTGTGCTGCAGGCGGCCGTCGACTGGACGGACGCGGCGGACGAGAACCTGCGCGAGCACGGCTTCCATCCCCTGGACACCACGTCGGAGGCGATGAAGGTGCACAGCGCCTTCGAGGAGTCGCACCCGCGCCCGCTCGCCTCGGTGGCGACGGTCGCCGATCACCTGGACCACATGCGCGAGGTGGCCGGCGTCGACCACATCGGCATCGGCGGCGACTACGACGGCACGGCCTTCACCCCGGAGGGCCTGAACGACGTCTCGGGCTACCCGAACCTCGTCGCGGAGCTTTTCGACCGCGGCTGGTCGACAGCCGACCTCGCCAAACTGACCTGGCAGAACGCGGTACGGGTCCTCGGGGCGGCGGAGGACGTGGCACGCGACGTGCAGTCCGGCAGGGGCCCGTCGAACGCGACGCTGGAGCAACTGGACGGCCAGGGCCTGTACTGAATTTCGGGCTGGACCAGGGAGCGGGGCCGTGGCGCGTGCGATCGCAAGGCGCCGGAAGGTCCTCGGTGGGGTCCCCCCTAAGCAACGACTGTGTTACGCCGCGGGGTGCCCCAGCAGCATGGCCGGGGCGCCCCGCACCCGGGTCAGGAACACCGTCGCCGCGTTCGGCCCCTGTGGTCTCACCATGCGGCGCAGTTCCTCCGGCTCCACCGCCGAGCCGCGCTTCTTGACGGTCAGGATGCCGACCTCACGCTCCCGCAGCAGCGCCTTCAGCCTCTTGACGCCGAAGTGCAGTCGGTCGGTGATCTCGTATGCGGTGGCGTAGGGAGTGGGACGCAGGTCGTCCGCCGTGACATACGCGATCGTCGCGTCGAGCAGCCCGCCACCGACCTCCTCGGCGACCTCGGCGACCAGGTGGGCGCGGATGACGGCGCCGTCGGGCTCGTACAAGTAACGCCCCGGTGGCCGCACCTGGGGGTCGGGCAGTCCGCGGCCGGCGAGGCTGCGCGGGCCGGGCAGCAGCGTGGCGCGCACGAGCCCGGGCTCGGTACCGAACCACAGCACGGCCTCCTTCACGTCCCCGGAATCCGACACCCATTCGGCCTCGGCCTCGTCGGGGATCGCCTCATGGGGGATGCCGGGTGCGATCTTCAAGGCGGCGCGGGGCGCCTCGATGGCGGCGGCGACGGCCCACGACAGCGGCGGCGAGTACGCCTCGGGATCGAAGATCCGACCCCGCCCTCCCCGCCGGCCCGGATCCATGAAAACGGCGTCGTACGAGGACGTATCGACCCCTGTGACATCCGCCTCCCGCACCTCGATCAGGTCGGCCAGCCCGAGCGCCTCGGCGTTCGCCCGCGCCACCGCACAGGTCAGCGGGTCGCGGTCGACGGCGAGGACGCGCACCCCGGCACGGGCGAGCGCGATCGCGTCCCCGCCGATGCCACAGCAGAGATCGGCGACGGAACGCACACCGAGCCTCGCGAAACGCTCCGCCCGATACGTTGCGACCCTCGCACGGGTCGCCTGTTCGACCCCGTTCGCCGTGAAGAACATCCGGCCGGCATCCGCGCTCCCGAACTTCCCCACCGCCCGCTGCCGAAGGCGCGCCTGCCCGATCGCCGCGGACACGAGCTCAGCGGGGTGCTCGCGCCGCAGCCGGGTGGCAACGGCCAGCTCCTGAGCCGCTTCGACACCCCGCACCTCATCGAGGAGGAACCGTCCGTGGTCGGTGAGCAGAGCGGCGAAGGAGGCCAGAGGGTCGTGATCGGTCACGGCTCCATTGTGGGCCAGTTGTCGGCAGTCGGAGCCCCCAGGGACGGGCACCCTCGGGTGCAGGGGTGCCGGAAAAGCCGCGCCGCGCCGGAGTCCATTGGCACTCCGCTTGACCGAGTGCTAATCGCGGTCATAGTCTCTGATCTGGCACTCCCCCCTGGAGAGTGCCAACAAAGCGACGGGCAGGTCCGGCACCCGCGACGACGGATCGACCTGGTCGCCACCTCAGACAGTTAACCCCGTGAGATCTCCGAAGGGGGAGGTCGGATCGTGACGACCGCCAGCTCCAAGGTTGCCATCAAGCCGCTCGAGGACCGCATCGTGGTCCAGCCGCTGGACGCCGAGCAGACCACGGCCTCTGGCCTGGTCATCCCGGACACCGCGAAGGAGAAGCCCCAGGAGGGCGTCGTCCTTGCCGTGGGCCCGGGCCGGTTCGAGAACGGCGAGCGCCTGCCGCTCGACGTGAACACCGGCGACATCGTGCTGTACAGCAAGTACGGCGGCACCGAAGTGAAGTACAACGGCGAGGAGTACCTCGTCCTCTCGGCTCGCGACGTGCTCGCGATCGTCGAGAAGTAGTTCACCGAAGTTCACCGAAGCAGATTGCTTGTGCTTTGAGCTGCGCCCCTGGCCCCCGCGACCGTAAGAAGCCGGGCGCCCGGGGCGCGGTTCGTTTTCCCGCGATGGCGGTCGCTTCAGGAAGCGACCGAGGATCGCAACGAGAGGACTGAAACGCTCCATGGCGAAGATCCTGAAGTTCGACGAGGACGCCCGTCGCGCCCTCGAGCGCGGCGTCAACAAGCTTGCCGACACGGTCAAGGTGACGATCGGCCCCAAGGGCCGCAACGTCGTCATCGACAAGAAGTTCGGCGCCCCCACCATCACCAACGACGGTGTCACCATCGCCCGCGAGGTCGAGGTCGACGACCCGTACGAGAACCTCGGCGCCCAGCTGGTGAAGGAGGTGGCGACCAAGACCAACGACATCGCGGGTGACGGTACGACCACCGCCACCGTGCTCGCCCAGGCGCTCGTGCGCGAGGGCCTGAGGAACGTCGCCGCCGGCGCGTCCCCCGCCCTCCTCAAGAAGGGCATCGACGCCGCCGTCGCCGCGGTCTCCGAGGACCTCCTCGCCACCGCCCGCCCGATCGACGAGAAGTCCGACATCGCCGCCGTCGCCGCGCTGTCCGCCCAGGACCAGCAGGTCGGCGAGCTCATCGCCGAGGCGATGGACAAGGTCGGCAAGGACGGTGTCATCACCGTCGAGGAGTCCAACACCTTCGGTCTGGAGCTGGACTTCACCGAGGGCATGGCCTTCGACAAGGGCTACCTGTCGCCGTACTTCGTGACGGACCAGGAGCGCATGGAGGCCGTCCTCGACGACCCGTACATCCTGATCCACCAAGGCAAGATCTCTTCCATCCAGGACATGCTGCCGCTGCTGGAGAAGGTCATCCAGACCAACTCCTCCAAGCCGCTGCTGATCATCGCCGAGGACGTCGAGGGCGAGGCCCTGTCGACCCTCGTCGTGAACAAGATCCGCGGCACGTTCAACGCCGTGGCCGTGAAGGCCCCCGGCTTCGGTGACCGCCGCAAGGCGATGCTCGGCGACATGGCCACTCTCACGGGTGCCACCGTCATCGCCGAGGAGGTCGGCCTCAAGCTCGACCAGGCCGGCCTGGACGTGCTGGGCACCGCCCGCCGCGTGACCGTCACCAAGGACGACACGACGATCGTCGACGGTGGCGGCAACAGCGCCGACGTCGCCGGTCGCATCGCCCAGATCAAGGCCGAGATCGAGACCACGGACTCCGACTGGGACCGCGAGAAGCTCCAGGAGCGCCTCGCGAAGCTGGCCGGCGGCGTGTGCGTGATCAAGGTCGGCGCCGCCACCGAGGTGGAGCTGAAGGAGAAGAAGCACCGTCTGGAGGACGCCATCTCCGCGACCCGTGCTGCGGTCGAGGAGGGCATCGTCTCCGGTGGTGGCTCCGCCCTGGTCCACGCCGCCAAGGTCCTCGAGGGCAACCTCGGCAAGACCGGCGACGAGGCCACCGGTGTCGCCGTCGTCCGCCGGGCGGTCGTCGAGCCCCTGCGCTGGATCGCCGAGAACGCGGGCCTCGAGGGCTATGTCATCACCTCCAAGGTGGCCGACCTCGACAAGGGCCAGGGCTTCAACGCCGCGACCGGCGAGTACGGCGACCTGGTGAAGCAGGGCGTCATCGACCCCGTCAAGGTCACCCGCTCCGCCCTGGAGAACGCCGCCTCCATCGCCTCCCTGCTCCTCACGACCGAGACCCTGGTCGTCGAGAAGCCGGCCGAGGAGGAGCCGGAGGCAGCGGGCAGCGGCCACGGCCACGCCCACTGAGCGTCGAAAGCGTCGACCTCCAGGGCGGTACGTTCCTGACGGACACCCGACGAAGGCCCGGTACCCCGAGCTCGGCCCGAGCTCGGGGTACCGGGCCTTCGCGCTGCCGGCCTTCATCGGATACCAGCCGAAAGCCCGGGTACCCCGCACGAACGAGGACTTCCGGCCCGCTTGCCGAGAGCAAGCACCGGACGCCGCTCCTTGACCGGCGAACGTTTCCGGCCGAGGCACGGGCCAGATCTTGTCGAACTAGGTCCTGTCTGGAGTCCAGATCAAGAATTTGTAGATTGCCTGCGAGCAGGG
>CBFGQM010000070.1:0-17905 GCA_965650905.1 uncultured Streptomyces sp.
CGCTCTTGGGATGCGTCGGCGACGACGAGGCGGGCCGGTCGCTCGTGGCCAGCCCCTTGCCCGGCGGGGGCGGCTCTCAGAGTGCGGCCGCCGGGGAGAAAGATGCGCTGTCCGAAGAGGGTGAGGGGGGCGAGCGGGAGCGACTGGGTGCTGCCGGGGATGGCTGGACCGCTGCCCGCCACCGCGGACCGCTCGGTCGCCGCCTCGGCAGCCGCCGGTCTGTCGGCCGTCGTCCCCGAAGCCGCCTCCCCCTGGACAGCCGGCCTCGAGGCAGCCGGCCTCTCGGTCGAGGTCTCGGCCGGCGCGCCGGAGGGCGAGGGCGGCGGGAGGGCGAGGGCGGCCGCGCATGTGACAGCGATCGAGGAAACTAGATATCCACACATACCCCTGATCTTGGACAGAGCCATAGTTACCTGTCCATCCGGCACTTGACGGACCGTCGGGCACAATCGCCCGAACCGGTGGCCGCGTTCCCCCGCCCGGACGGCCGCCCGCGTACGCTTGCGTCCGTGACCGCCGCCGACCGCACCCCTGCCGACCTGCTGCGATCCGCGCTCGCCGCGGACCCCGCGCGCCCCCTGGTGACCTTCTACGACGACGCCACGGGCGAACGTGTCGAACTGTCCGTGGCCACCTTCGCCAATTGGGTGGCCAAGACCGCCAATCTGCTGCAGAACGAGCTGTCCGCCGAGCCCGGCGAGCGGGTCGCCCTGCTGCTGCCCGCGCACTGGCAGACGGCGGTGTGGCTGCTCGCGTGCTCCTCGGTGGGGGTGGTCGCGGATGTCGGGGGCGACGCGGCTGCCGCCGACCATGTCGTCGCCGGGCCGGGGCAGTTCGACACGGGGCTCGCCTGCTCCGGTGACCGGATCGCCCTGTCGCTCGCACCGCTGGGCCGCCGCTTCCCGACTCCGCCCGCCGGGTACGCCGACTACGCGGTCGAGGTGCCCACCCAGGGCGATCACTTCCAGCCGTACGCCCCCGTGGACCCGGAGGCCCCCGCGCTGATCGTGGCCGGTGCGCAGTACACGGGCGCCGAGGTCGTCGAGCGCGCCCGCGCCCACGCCCCTGGGCTCGACCTGACGGGACCCGGCTCACGGCTCCTGTCGGCGCTCCCCTACGACACCTGGGAGGGCCTCAGCGCCGGGCTGTACGCGCCGCTCTCGGTCGGAGGTTCCGTGGTCCTGTGCCGGCATCTGGAGCAGCTTGGCGAGGACGCCCTCGTCAAGCGGATCGAGAGCGAACGGGTGACCGCCACGGCACGCTAGGTGTTCTGTCCACGGAGGTGGGTGACGAGATGCACGGTGGGGTGATCTTGAACCAGGGCCCCCGCGGCCCCCCGCCCCCTTACAGGAGCGCCCCATACCGTCGCACGAGCGACATCACCCGTTCGGCCTACTTCTCCCCTCCGCCCACGGGCCCCACGTGCCCACCCGGGTCATGGTCGTAGGAGCACGACACGCTCATACGCCATGAGGGGTGGACCCAGACGTGAGCGACACCGCGGGCAGTCCCTTGGGAGCGCCCGGGCCGACGGCCGGCGAAGGCGTCCTCGGGCCGGGCGTCGGTGCGTCCCCCACCGGTGCCGGGGTCACGCGGCGACGGCGGCGGTGGCTGCGCTGCACAGCGATCGGTGTCGCCGTCGCCGTGCTCGGGGCCACGGGGGTCGGCTGGGCGGTGTACGAAAAGCTGAACGCCAACATCACCGCTGACGAGGCCGGCGCCGCCGAGCTCGCCCGCTACGAGAAGGAGCGGCCGACCGCTCTGGTGCGGGGCGCCAGGAACATCCTGCTGATCGGGTCGGACTCGCGCGCCGGTGACGGCAACGGCGAGTACGGCCGCAACGTCGGCACCGGGCGCTCCGACACCACGATCCTGCTGCATCTGGCGGCGAACCGGCGCAGCGCGACAGCCGTCTCGCTGCCCCGCGACCTGATGGTGCACGTGCCCGGCTGCCGCCGCCCGGACGGCACCCGCTCCGAGCCGATGTACGGGATGCTCAACCGCGCCTTCCAGACCGGCGGTTCGGCCTGCACGATCCGTACGCTCGAGAAGCTGACCAACATCCGCGTCGACCACCACGTGGTCGTGGACTTCAGCGGTTTCAAGGACATGGTCGACGCGGTCGACGGCGTCCAGGTCTGCCTCAGGGAGCCGATCGACGACCCAGCCGCGAAACTGCGGCTCCCCGCGGGCAAGGTGGAGCTCAACGGCGAACAGGCCCTCGGCTACGTACGCGCCCGCAAGAGCATCGGCAACGGCAGCGACACCGACCGGATGGGCCGCCAGCAGCGATTCCTCGGCGCGCTCGTCAAGAAGGTCCGCGGCAACGACGTACTGCTGAATCCCGTGAAGCTCTATCCGCTGCTCGACGCGGCGACCTCGTCGCTCACCACGGACCCCGCGCTGGCGAACCTGCGGGGCCTGTACGACCTGGTCCGCGGCATGCGCGACATCCCCACCGAACATGTGCGGTTTCTGACGGTCCCCCGGGAGTCGTACACCTACGACGCCAATCGTGACCAGCTCGTGGAACCCGAGGCGAAGGAACTCTTCCAGAGGCTGCGGAGGGACGCCCCGGTGGAAGTCGCGAAGGTGCTTCCGGGGGATTCCGGCGCAAAACGGGGCGATGGGGTGCCGGACGGCGACGAGAAATCTCACGGAGACAGCGGCGAGGGGAGCGGCACATCGGGCGGAAAACGACTTGACGGACCTTCGTCCGCGTCGAGTCCGGCGCCGACTTTCCGCGGGTACACGGCCGCCGAGGACGCCTGCGGTTAGCTCCCGATCCCCTCTGCGGGTAAAGCACACGCCAAGACAGGGAACACCTGTCCAAGAAATAGGACGGATTGCCCGGTTGTAAGACGTGGGATGCGTCACCGGCGTCCCTTGACGCTGATCTGGGCGGATAGTGTGAGCGATCCGGTGCACCCGGCCATGAGGTCGCGCACTGCTGGAACCAGACAGAGCGCCTCTGAAGGGGGGAAGGCGCCGCGTGGCCCCGACGGAGGACTCAGACAACCGTGGACGCGCAAGGCCGTGGGCGGGCGGACAACATCGACCCCGCAGATCAGTGGGTACTCAATCCGAACACCGGCGACTACGAACTGCGACTGCAACCTTCCGCAGAGCAGCCGAAGGCCCCGGGAGCCCGGTCTCGCGGAAGCGGGGCCGCCGGTACGGTCGCGCCCACGCGCGGCCATACCGTGCCGGGACAGGAACGACGCAGGGCGCCGGAGCAGGCGCCTGAGCCGGATGTTCCCGGGCAGCGCAGGCGGCGTCCGCAGCAGGGTCCGCCGGCCAGCCGTCGCAAGGGCCGCCCGAAGCAGTCGAAGGTCAAGAAGGTCCTGGTCTGGACGGGCGGCACGATGGCCTTCCTCCTGGTCGGCGTGAGCGCAGCGGCGTACCTCTACTACGAGCACCTCAACGACAACATCACGTCCGTCCCCGACGACGGCGCCGGCACCGGCGGCTTCAGCAGTGACCGCGCGATCAACATCCTGCTGATCGGCACGGACAAGCGCACCGGTGCCGGAAACAGCGGCTACGGGGACTCCGGCAGCCCCGGACACGCCGACACCACGGTTCTGCTGCATGTCTCCAAGGACCGTACGAACGCCACCGCGATGAGCATCCCGCGTGATCTGATCACCGACATCCCGGACTGTCCGACGACGCAGAAGGACGGAACCACCAAGGTCATCCAGGGCACGCCGCACACCCGCTTCAACACCAGCCTCGGTCAGGACGGCCGCACCCCGAGCTGCACGATGCGGACCGTCACCGAGCTCACCGGGATCGTTCCCGACCACTTCATGGTGGCCGACTTCAACGCGGTCAAGACGCTGACCACGGCCGTCGACGGGGTGAAAGTCTGTCTGGCCAAGGACATCAACGACCCTGACTCGAAGCTCAACCTGAAGGCGGGCTGGCACAAGATCGAGGGCGAGACGGCCCTCTCCTTCGTCCGTACCCGTCACGCCGTGGGCTTCGGTGGCGACCTGAGCCGGATCGAGCTGCAGCAGCAGTTCCTCAGCGCGCTGATGCGCAAACTGAAGTCGAACGACACCCTCACCAGCCCCACGAAGCTGGTGAAACTGGCGGAGGCGGGCACCGAGGCGCTGACCGTCGACTCGAAGATCAGCAGCATCACCAAGCTCCGCGATCTGGGCCTGGAGCTGGGCAAGTTCGACACCAAGAACCTGTCCTTCACCACGGTGCCGGTGATCGACAACCCGGCTGAGGAGGTCAAGACGACGGTCGTCCTCAAAGAGCCCAATGCCAGGGAGCTGTTCGACCTGGTCAAGGACGACGTGTCGCTCACCGCGGTCAAGCAGAAGCAGAAGAAGGAGAAGGCCGCCCGGCTCAAGGGCACCAGGGCCGCCCCCGCGGACGTACGCGTCAGGGTCCTCAATGGCGGCGCCCCCGCGGGTTCCGCGCAGGAAACCCTCAACTGGCTGCAGATCGAAAAGGGCGTGACCAAGTCCGAGAACGCAGGCAACGCCGGGACGACGCTGAGGAAGACGACGGTCGAGTACGCTCCCGAGCAGGCCGACCAAGCACGCAGGCTCGCCGACCTCATGGGTCTGTCCGGGTCGGCCATGAAACCGGGCAAGAGCGTGACCAACTCCCAGGGCCTGCCCGCGATCACGCTGACGCTGGGAGAAGACTTCAAGGGGGCCGGGGTTTCCCTGACCACTCCGTCGACGGCGCCGGGGGAGGTCGAGAAATCAACGGCGGACAAAGTCAAGTGCGCCAAGTAACCCACCGGTTCCGCCGTGTGTCGGGCGCAGGGTGGGAGGCTGGACATGGTGCGAGGCAGTGTGCGTGTGGAGGAGACCCGACCACGTGGCCAACAGGCCGCAGGGAAGGGCAGCTCGCACAGTAGTGCGACCACGCTGGAGGAGGCTGATGTCGGCGGCAGCCGGCCCCGCCGACGACAGCGGCGACGCACACACCGAATACTCCGGTGGTCCGCCACGACTCTCGCGGTCCTCATACTCGGGACGGCCGGCGCCGGTTACCTCTACTACCAGCATCTGAACAGCAATATTCGCCAGGGCAAGCGCAGCAGCGGAGATTCCAAGGCCGAGAAGGCGGAGCCGAACGCGGCCGGCCAGACACCGATGAACATCCTGTTGATCGGCTCCGACAGCCGTAACTCCGCGGAGAACCTCAAGCTCGGCGGCAGCAGGGACAGCGTCGGCAGCAAGCCGCTGGGTGACGTCCAGATGCTCATCCATCTGTCCGCGGACCGCAAGAGCGCCGCCGTCGTGAGCATTCCCCGCGACACCCGGGTCGACATCCCGACGTGCACGGACGCCGAGACCGACGAGCCGTACCCGGCGACCAACACCATCATCAACACGTCGCTGGCTCGCGGCGGAGCCGGCTGCACCCTGGCCACCTGGGAGAACCTCACCGGTGTCTACATCGACCACTGGATGACGATCGACTTCGCCGGTGTGGTGAAGATGGCGGACGCCATCGGCGGTGTCGAGGTCTGTGTGAAGCAGAACGTGTGGGACCGCCCGCTGCCCGGCGTGCCCGGCGGCTCCGGCCTGAAGCTGGAGGCCGGAAAGCAGAAGGTCCGGGGGAAGAAGGCGCTGCAGTGGCTGCGCACCAGGCACGCCTTCCTCAGCGACGTGGGCCGGGCCAAGGCCCAGCACATGTATATGAACTCGATGATCCGCACGTTGAAGGACCAGAACGTCTTCGCCGACGGCGGGCGGCTGATGAGCCTGGCCGAGGCGGCCACGAAGTCCCTGAAGGTCTCCGAGGAGATCGGCTCGGTCGATAAGCTGTACGACCTGGGCACGCAGCTCAAGACGGTGCCGACCGACCGCATCACCATGACGACCATGCCGACCGTCCAGGACCCGCAGAACGCCAACCACCTGATCCCGGCGGGCGCCGAAGCCGAGAAGCTGTGGACGATGCTCCGCGACGACATCTCGTTCGACAGGGGCGGGGACTCCCGGCAGAAGAGGACCAAGGAACAGGTCTCCGACGAACAGGTCTCCAGGGACCCCGCGGCCTCGGCCGCCGAGATCGGGGTGGTGGTGCGCAACGGCACACAGTCGGCCACACTCGGCGCGGTCGGCGGCAGGGCGGGCACGGTCACCCGGTTGCTGGCCCAGAGGGGCTTCACCAGGGCGACGGCCGACACATCCGCGGCCGTGGCCGAGGACACGACGGTCGTCCGCTTCCCGAGCGCCGAGTTGGAGGGCGACGCCCAGCGCATCGCCAAGTCGCTGGGAATTCCATTGAGTTCGGTGAGAAAGTCGACCGACGTCTCCGGTGTCACCCTTGTCGTGGGCGCGGACTGGCGTAGCGGCACCACCTACCCGAAGCAGTCCGCGCCGAAGGCCGGAGATCTCCCCGAGGGTGCCGACGCTGTGAACGGTTCCGACAGTGACGCGTGCATGGACGTGTACAAGCCCTACCGCTGGTGACGGTTCGGCAGGATGCGTCAGAGGCCTCGTCCTCGCCGGAGGAGACCTCTGACGCATCCTTCGGGACAGCGCGCGCTCGGCATCGCCGCAGCCACCCCGGTCATCAGTGCTCCCACGGCTTCGGCCGGTGGCTACGGCTCTCGGGACAACGAGGCGACGACCCACCGCGGCCACGGCACACCCTGACAGGAGTGTGCTGCGGGCACGGTCAGGCCTCGCTCGGCACCGCCGGTCTCCGCGACGCGATGACCTTCTTCGCCAGCGCCTTGGGGCTGGTCAGGAAGCCCCAGCCCCAGGACATGTGCATGGTCGCGAGGGCGACCGGGATCTGCAGGCGAGCCTTCAACGGAAGTCCTCGGCCGGCCGGTACGGAACCGGCGGCGATGGCCGCGAGATAGCCGGCCGGGACAGCGAAGGCCCACGGCGTCAGTATCGCGCCCACCACGATGCCCGCCGCGATCGCGCAGACCGCGATCGGCGGGGCGAGGTAGCGCAGGTTGATGGAGCCCTGGTGGTAGCGGGCGACGACGTGGCGCCAACGGCCGTAGTCCTTGTACTGCTTGGCGAGGGCCCTGACCGAAGGACGAGGCCGGTACGAGACCTTCAGCTCCGGCGAGAACCAGATCAGGCCGCCCGCCTCGCGGATGCGGAAGTTCAGCTCCCAGTCCTGGGCGCGGATGAACTCCTCGTTGTAGCCGCCCTGTTGTTCCAGGACCGCCCGCCGGAAGACGCCGAGGAAGACCGTCTCGGCGGGACCCGCTTCACCGCCCGTGTGGAACGCCGCGTTCCCCACACCTGTCTTCGAGGTCATGGCGGCCGCGACCGCGCGCTCCCAGTCGTTCTCGCCCTCGGCGTGCATGACACCGCCGACGTTCTGCGCGCCGGTCTCCTCCAGGAGGCGCACGGCGGTCGCGAGGTAGTTCGGCGAGAGCATGCCGTGCCCGTCGACGCGTACGACGACGGGGTGGCGGGACGCCTTGATCGCGGCGTTCAGCGCGGCGGGCGTGCGCCCGGTCGGGTTGGGGACCGTGTGCACGCGCTTGCTCTCACGGGAGGCGGTCTCGGCGACGAGCTCGGCGGCGATCTCGTCCGTACGGTCCGTGGAGGGACCGAGGGCGATCACGACCTCCATCTCGCCCGCGTACTCCTGAGCAAGGATCGCTTGTACGGCTCCGCGCAGATGCCGCTCCTCGTTGAGGACGGGCATGATCACAGATACGGCGGGAAGGCGCCCGTCGGAAGTCACGTACTGGGGTTCCCTATCGTCTTGACGGCCGGGGTTTTCGGGGGTCGCCCCCGGGATGCAGGATCGGAGGTACGTTACCGCGAATGGGGGACACGGGCGCGCGCCGCCAGGAGCATTGCTGCGGTCAGCAGATCGTATGTACCTATGCACACGGATCCCGCACCCCGCGTCCGCGGAGGTGTCCCCTTGCCCAAGCCGCGCCGCTCCCCCACCCGGCCTCGGCGGCCGCGTCCGGCACGGCCGCCCGTACGGCGTAAGCCGCCGCGGTGGGCCATGCGCATGACGACCTCGTTCTCCGTGACGGTGCTCGCGGTGGCGGGCATCGGGCACACAGTGCTCACCGGCCTCACGGCCGACATCGAGCGGATCGACCCCTTCAAGGACATGAAGAACCGGCCCACGCAGCACCACGGCATGAACGTCCTGCTGGTCGGCACCGACGGCCGGGACGGGATCACACGAGCCGACAGGAAGACGTACCGCCTCGGCGGCACCCCCTGCCACTGCACGGACACCATGATGATCTTGCACATCTCGGAGGACCGGAAACGGGCCAGCGTCGTGAGCCTGCCGCGCGACTCGTACACCGAGACGCCCGCGCACACCGACCAGGCCACCGGCGAACGCCACAAACCGCACCCGGTCAAGCTCAACGCCGCCTACGCGGAGGGCGGTCCGCAGCTGACCGTACGCACCGTCGAGAGCATGACCGACGTGAAGATCGACCACTACCTGGAGGTCGACTTCATCAGCTTCATGAAGACGGTGGACGTACTCGGTGGGGTGCGGATCTGCACGGTACGGCCGCTGAAGGACACGCACACCGGGCTCGATCTGCCGGCCGGAACGCACGATCTGAACGGCGGCCAGGCACTCCAGTACGTGCGCTCCCGGCACGTCGACGGCACCTCCGACCTCGGCCGGATGCAGCGCCAGCAGCGCTTCATGGCCTCGCTGATCGCGCAGGCCACCTCGTCCGGGGTGCTGCTGAACCCGATGAAGTTCCGTGACGTGACGCGGGCCGTGCTCGGATCTGTGCGGGCGGACAAGGGGTTCGGGACGGGCGAGCTGATCGGTCTGGGGCGGGCGATGCGGAACTTCTCACCGTCCTCGTCCGAGTTCACCACGGTCCCGATCGGAAAAATGGGTCACGTCGTGAAGGGCCTCGGCTCGACGCTGAAGTGGGACAAGAACAAGGCGGACCGGCTCTTTTGGACCCTGCGCGAGGACAAGCCGCTCGCTGCGCACCGGGTCCGCTCGAAGGCCATGGTCGTCGGTGTCGCCCCGCAGCAGATCCGGGTCCGGGTGGAGAACGGCACGACGTTCGCCGGCCTCGGCCGACGCGTCGACAGCGCGCTGCACGCCACCGGGTTCCAAACGACGCGTCACCCGGTGAACGCCCGCGACCGCTCCGTGCGCCGCACCCTCATCACGTACGACCCCCGCTGGGACCGCTCGGCGAAGTCCCTCGCGGCGGCGCTGCCGGGCAGCGGGCTGCGGGCGGTCAAGGGGCAGGGCGCGACGTTGAAGGTGATCGCGGGGGCGGACTTCAGGGAGGTGAGAAAGGTGCGGGGGGAGAATCCGGTGCGGCGGGAGTCCGTGGTCGTGACGGGCGACCAGGTGGTGTGTCCGTGAGGGACCGAGCCGGCAGGAAGACACGGTCTTGGAGTCGTCCAAGGGTCCGGTGATCCGGGACACCGAAGTCGGCTTGCCTGGAATGCCGGATTCCGTGGCGGTGGCCTGGTCTGTCACGGTCTGCCTCCCCCTTGTGCCGGGCACGCAAGGCCCTTTGTGCGTCAGGATTGCAACAGCCGTGGTGTGATTTCCCGCAGGTTCTTGTAAGGCACGTAGTCGGGCACTGCACACTGGGGCGCATGAACAACAGGCCCGAGGGATGGTCCGGAGACAACGACAGCGACCGCTACGGCCGCGGCAGCGCGAGCGCCACGCCCGAGGGCGCGCGCGTGATGCGGCAGGTGCGGCGCGGGCCGGGCTCCGGTTCGCGCCCGTCGGCGCCGCCACACGGCGGGGTTCCCCAGCCGAGGTACAACGACGGCTACGGCTACGGCGACGGGCCCGCCGGAGCCGGCTACGACAGCGGCTACAACACGGGCCAGGTGTACGGCACACCGGGCGGCGGCGGCCCGGACGGGCCCGGCACTCGCGGGCGGGGTCCCCGGCCCGCGCGGAACTGGCGCCGCCGTGTCAAGCGGACCACGATCACGCTGGCCACAGTGTTGGTCGTGGTCTGTGTCAGCACGTACTTCTGGGCCGACTCGAAGCTCAAGCGCCAGGTGGACCTGTCGAAGGTGATCGACCGGCCCGAGGCGGGCGAGGGCACGAACTACCTGATCGTCGGCTCGGACAGCCGCGAGGGCATGTCCGCGGAGGAGAAGAAGAAGCTCCACACGGGCTCCGCCGACGGCAGCCGCACGGACTCGATGATGCTCCTGCACGTCGGCTCCGACGGGAACACGATGATCTCGTTGCCGCGCGACTCGAATGTCACGATTCCGTCGTTCAAGGGCTCCGAATCCGGCAAGTTCTACGAGGGCACCGGCCGCCAGGTGAAGCTGAACGCGGCGTACGGGGAGGACGGGCCCGAACTGCTCGTGCGTACGGTCGAGGCGAACACCGGCCTGCACATCGACCACTACGCGGAGATAGGCTTCGGCGGCTTCGCGAAGATCGTCGACGCGGTGGGCGGTGTGGAGATCGAGATACCCGAGGGCGGCATGAAGGACTCCAAGTCCGGCGCCGACTTCGAGGCGGGCGAGCAGACCCTCAACGGCGAGCAGGCGCTGGCCTTCGTCCGTACGCGGTACGCGCTGGCGGGCAGCGACCTGGACCGTACGAAGAACCAGCAGAAGTTCCTCGCGGCCCTCGCCGACCAGACCGCGACGCCGTCCACGGTCCTCAACCCCTTCAAGCTGTACCCGACCATGGGCGCCGGCCTCGACACCCTCACCGTCGACCAGGACATGTCCCTCTGGGACCTCGCCTCCATGTTCTGGGCCATGAAGGGCATCACCGGGGGCGACGGCACGTCCATGAACATGCCCATCTCCGGCAACACCGCCAACGGCAACCTCCAGTGGGACACCGCCAAGGTCAAGACCCTGGTGAACCAGCTGAAGAACGACGAGCCCGTCACCGTTTCGGGGAACTGAGCGAGTGACTGCCGTCGCGGCCGGAATCCTGGGTCGGTGGAACCCCGGGTGAAACACCGTTCGGCGCGGTGCTGTGCGTCGTCGGCGCACACCGGTCATACGGCGCTGACCGGCAAAACCCCCGCTAGGGAAGGTTCCTCGCCATCACGATCCGCTGAACCTGATTCGTGCCCTCGTAAATCTGGGTGATCTTGGCGTCGCGCATCATGCGCTCGACCGGGTAGTCGCGGGTGTAGCCGTAGCCACCGAGGAGTTGGACGGCGTCCGTGGTGACCTCCATCGCCACGTCCGAGGCGAAGCACTTGGCGGCGGCGCCCTGGAAGGTCAGGCCCCCTTCTCCGTCTCCGGCGGCGACCCGCTCCGACTTCGCCGCCGCCGCGTACGTGAGCTGGCGGGCGGCCTCTGTCTTCATGGCCATGTCGGCGAGCATGAACTGGATGCCCTGGAAGTCGGCGATGGGCTTGCCGAACTGCTTGCGCTCCTGGACGTAGCCCTTGGCGTAGTCGAGGGCGCCCTGCGCGATACCGAGGGCCTGGGCGGCGATCGTGATGCGGGTGTGGTCCAGGGTCTTCATCGCCGTGGCGAAGCCCGTGCCCTCCTCGCCGATCATGCGGTCGGCGGGGATGCGGACGTTGTCCAGGTAGACCTCGCGCGTCGGCGAGCCTTTGATGCCCAGCTTCTTCTCCGGCGCGCCGAAGGAGACGCCCTCGTCGGACTTCTCCACGACGAAGGCGCTGATCCCCTTCGAGCGCTTCGCCGGGTCCGTCACCGCCATCACCGTGTAGTACTCGCTCTCGCCCGCGTTGGTGATCCAGCGCTTCACGCCGTTGAGGACGTAGGAGTCCCCGTCGCGGACCGCCTTCGTCTTCATGCCCGCCGCGTCCGAGCCCGCGTCCGGCTCGGAGAGGCAGTACGAGAACATCACATCACCCTTGGCCAGGCAGGACAGGTACTTCTTCTTGAGGTCCTCAGAGCCGGAGAGGATCAGCGGGAGCGAGCCCAGCTTGTTCACGGCGGGTATCAGGGAGGAGCTGGCGCACACCCGCGCCACCTCCTCGATCACGATCACCGTAGCCAGCGCGTCCGCGCCCGCGCCGCCGTAGCTCTCCGGTACGTGCACGGCGTGCAGGTCGCAGGAGACCAGGGCCCGCAGGGCCTCCTGCGGGAAACGGGCCTCCTCGTCCACCGCGGCGGCGTACGGCGCGATCTTCGCCTCGGCGAGGGCGCGGACCGTGTCGCGGAGCATGTCGTGCTCCTCGGACGGGCGGTACAGGTCGAAGTCAGCCGATCCGGCCAAGGTCTCTCACGCTCCAAGGACGCTGTGATGATGGCGCTGTTGTGTATGGGTGGCCATAACTACCGTTGAGTAACCGGAATTCTAGGGGTCCGGCCACCGGAGTGATACGTGAGTTAGGCAACAACGGGACACGTGCCCTGTGAGGGGCTGGGCCATGCCACGACTATGCTCAGGCACCGCACCCCGCCCGACACTTGCTGGAGCACCCATGGCCCTGAGGATCACTGTGATCGGCACCGGCTATCTCGGCGCCACGCACGCCGCGGCCATGGCCGAACTCGGTTTCGAGGTGCTGGGGCTCGACGTCGTTCCCGAGAAGATCGAGATGCTTCAGCGGGGCAAGGTCCCGATGTACGAGCCCGGTCTCGAGGGCCTTCTGCGCAAGCACGTCGCCGGGATCGAGGGGTCCAGCGGACGGCTGCGGTTCACGATGGACTGGGCCGAGGTCGCGGACTTCGGCGACGTCCACTTCGTCTGTGTGAACACGCCGCAGAAGCACGGCGAGTACGCGTGTGACATGTCGTACGTGGATGCCGCCTTCGCGTCGCTCGCTCCGCATCTGACGGGCCCCGCGCTCGTCGTCGGCAAGTCGACCGTGCCCGTCGGCTCCGCAGACCGGCTGGCTGCCCGCTTGGCGGAGCTGGCTCCGGCGGGCGAGGACGTCGAGCTGGCCTGGAATCCGGAATTCCTCCGCGAGGGCTTCGCCGTGAAGGACACACTGCACCCCGACCGGATCGTCGTCGGCGTGCGCAGCGAGGTCGCCGAGAAACTGCTGCGCGAGGTGTACGCGACTCCGGTGGCCGGGGGCTCGCCCTTCGTGGTGACCGACTTCCCGACCGCCGAGCTGGTGAAGACCTCCGCGAACTCCTTCCTGGCGACCAAGATCTCCTTCATCAACGCCATGGCCGAGGTGTGCGAGGCCGCGGGCGGCGACGTCGCCAAGCTGGCGGAGGCGATCGGGTACGACGAGCGGATCGGGAACAGGTTCCTGCGGGCGGGGATCGGTTTCGGCGGCGGTTGTCTGCCGAAGGACATCCGCGCGTTCATGGCCCGGGCGGGCGAGCTGGGGGCCGACCAGGCCCTGACCTTTCTGCGCGAGATCGACTCCATCAACATGCGCCAGCGCGGACAGATGGTGGAACTGGCCCGTGAGGCGCTCGGCGGCGGGGCGTTCCTCGGCAAGCGGGTCGCGGTGCTCGGCGCGACGTTCAAGCCGGACTCGGACGACGTACGGGACTCACCCGCGCTGAACGTCGCCGGGCAGATCCACCTCCAGGGCGGTCAGGTCACGGTGTACGACCCCAAGGGAATGGTGAACGCGCGGCGGCTCTTTCCCACGCTCGGGTACGCGGACTCCGCGATCGAGGCCGTACGGGGCGCCGATGTCGTCCTGCATCTCACGGAGTGGCGCGAATTCCGCGAGCTGGACCCGGCGGCACTCGGCGAGGCCGCCACGGCACGCGTACTCCTCGACGGCCGCAACGCGCTCGACCCGGAGCTGTGGCGCCAGGCCGGGTGGACGTACCGGGCGATGGGACGTCCGGCGGCCTGAGCGGCTGTCGGGCTACCTTGGATCGGAAAGCGGGCGGGGCCTGGTGCGCGCGATTCCAAGGCGGAGGAAGAAGTCGACGCGGAGCGTCGGCGACTGACGGCAACGCTGGACGGGTGCGTGCCGGGCCCCGCCCGCCCGATCAGAGGTAACCGGACAGCCTCGAAGCCGGCGCCGATCCGCCGCCGGCCTGTGCGGCGGGCCCTGCGCGTCGCTACGGGCCGCCTCGACCCACTCACGTCCTGAGTGACGCCTCCCCGGGTGTTCTGTCCGTGCAGGGTGTTCCGTCCGGCCGAGCTCCGGCGTGAGCCGACGCTCACCCCACCGACTCGAACCGCCACCGGTGCACGGCCCGGGTCACCAACCCCCCATCGGGATCAGGAAGTTCGGGAAGGACTGCGTCGTACGCCGTATCCCACCACGTGATCACCAGCACCCGGTCCTGCGGCGCCCGCAGCGTCTCCCGGCGCAGGGGCGGGTGCGGCAGCTCCTGCGCCCGCACCCAGGCCAGCAGCTCCTCGCCCCGCCCCGCGACGGCACGCGCCTCCCACATCAACGCGACGGTCACGGGTAGAGGTTCTCCTTGCTGACCTCGTGGACGTGATCATGCGTCTGTCCGGGGACGTGCGGATCAGTCACCGGCAGCGAGGAATCCGCCGACAGGTCCCAGTCGGAGGCGGCGCGCCCGCGCGCCACCATCTCCGCGCCGAGCGCCGCCACCATCGCGCCGTTGTCCGTGCACAACTTGGGCCGGGGCACCCGCAGTCGGATGCCCGCGGCCTCACAACGCTCCCGAGCGAGCACCCTCAATCGCGAGTTGGCGGCCACACCGCCACCGATCATCAGATGCTCGACACCCTCGTCCTTGCACACCCGCACGGCCTTCCGCGTCAGCACGTCCACGACCGCCTCCTGGAAGGACGCGGCCACATCGCGCACCGGCACCTCCTCCCCCGCCGCCCGCTTCGCCTCGATCCAGCGCGCCACGGCGGTCTTCAGACCGGAGAAGGAGAAGTCGTACGCCGGGTCGCGCGGCCCGGTCAGCCCGCGCGGGAACGCGATCGCCCCCGGGTCGCCCTCCCGCGCGTACCGGTCGATGACCGGACCGCCCGGGAAGCCCAGGTTCAGCACCCGCGCGATCTTGTCGAAGGCCTCGCCCGCCGCGTCGTCGATGGTCGCGCCCATCGGCCGTACGTCGGAGGTGATGTCCGTGGAGAGCAGCAGCGACGAGTGGCCGCCGGACACCAGCAGCGCCATCGTCGGCTCCGGCAGCGCGCCGTGCTCCAGCTGGTCCACGCAGATGTGCGAGGCCAGGTGGTTGACGCCGTACATCGCCTTGCCCAGCGCGTACGCGTACGCCTTCGCCGCGGAGACCCCGACGAGCAGCGCGCCCGCGAGCCCGGGACCGGCCGTGACAGCGATCCCGTCGAGATCGCGCGCGCTCACCCCCGCCTCCTTCAGCGCCCGCTCGATGGTGGGCACCATCGCCTCCAGATGTGCCCGACTGGCGACCTCCGGTACGACGCCGCCGAAGCGCGCGTGCTCGTCGACGCTCGACGCGACCGCGTCCGCGAGCAGCGTGGTGCCGCGGACGATGCCGACGCCGGTCTCGTCGCAGGAGGTTTCGATGCCGAGGACAAGAGGTTCGTCAGCCATGGATATCTGTTCCTTGTACAGAGGTGGAACCCGCGGCGGAGCCGCTGTCGGACACCGGGGTCAGTCGCATCACCAGCGCGTCGACGCTGCCGGGCTGGTAGTAGCCGCGCCGGAAACCGATGGGCTCAAAACCGAAGCGCTCGTACAGCTTCTGGGCGCGTATGTTGTCGACCCGGCATTCGAGCATCACCTCGGCGCACTCGAAGGCGGTAGCGGCCCGCAGCAGCTCGGTCAGGATCAGCGCGCCGAGCCCGGTACCCCACTGGTCCCGGGCGACGGCGACGGTCTGTACGTCCCCCACGTGGCCCGCGGCGGCGAGGCCCCCGTATCCGACGAGCCGCTCACCGTCCTGCGCGACGACATAGCGCCGCGTCGCCGCGGGCCCCCGGGAATGAGCGAGCTCCGACCAGAACATGCCCCGCGACCAGGCGTCCTCGGGGAACAGAGCCTTCTCGAGCGCCAGTACGGGATCGATGTCCCACCAGCGCATCTCGCGCAGCGCAGCAGTCACTTGGGGGTGACCACCTTGTAGTTCTTGGGCACCTGGGCATCGGGGCGGCGCAGGTAGAGCGGGCGGGGGGCCGGCATTTCCTCACCCTTCGCCAGCTTCTTCGCCGCGAGGGACGCGAGCGCCGCCGCCGAGACGTTCTCGGGCTCGTGCGCGTGGGGGAAGGTGTCGGGGTAGAGCAGCGCACCCGCGCCGACGGCGGGCAGACCGGCGACGGCCTCGGCGATCTCGGCGGGCCGGTCCACGGCGGGCTCGGTCACCCGCGTACGGGAATCGGCGTACCGCGCCCAGTAGACCTCCTTGCGCCGGGCGTCGGTCGCCACGACGAAGGGGCTCCCCATGTCGGCCGCGTACGCGAGGCCGTCGAGCGTGCACAGGCCGTACACGGGCACGCCCAGCGCGAGTCCGAAGGTGTCGGCGGTCATCAGGCCGACCCGCAGCCCGGTGTACGGGCCGGGGCCCACGCCGACGACGACGGCGGTGACGGCGTCGAGCCGCAGCGCTGCCTCGGCGAGCACCCGGTCGACGGCGGGCAGCAGCAGCTCCCCGTGCCGACGAGCGTCCGTCCGGCTCGACGAGGCGACGACGGACGTCCCGTCGTGCAGCGCGACGGTGACGGCTGATGTGGCGGTATCCAGAGCGAGCAAGAGCACACGAACAGCCTACGGCGCCCGAGGCCTGGGCACGGCCGCCCCGGACCGGCCCGCCCCTGGTGCTACGGTCACGGAAAAGACGTATGCCGTACGAGAGGTGGGCACACAAGGTGGCTAGGAGCAGCTCGGGATTCGTGGCCGGGCTCACCGCCGCGGCGATCGTCGCAGTCGGCTTCCTCGCCTACCGGGCATCGGCCAACGTGCCGGACGATCTGGGCAGACCGCAGCGCACCGAGTCACCCACGCCCCACGCGTCGAAGGCCCCGGGCGACCAGCGGGGCCCGGCGGCGCTGCCCGCCCGGTCGGGCACGGGTGAACGGATCGTCTACTCGGTGGACGACGACCGCGTGTGGCTGGTCGGCGCGAACGACAAGGTCCGGCGTACCTTCAGGGTCACACCGGGCACGGTGGACCCGGCGCCCGCCTCGTACCAGGTCACCTCGCGCTCCACCGCGGTCACCGGCTCCGACGGAGTCGCCGTCGAACACGTCGTCCGCTTCGCGAGCGTGGACGGCGTCACGATCGGCTTCAGCGCGGCGGTCGACGGCTCGACGCCCGCGCCGGCAGCCTCGAAGAAGCTCGGCGGCATCCGCGAGTCGCGCGAGGACGGCGAAGCGATGTGGAAGTTCGCGGCAGTCGGCACGAAGGTCGTCGTCGTCGAGTAGGCGGGGCCTGGGCGGACTTGTCGAAGCTGGTGCGGTACCGCGCCCGGTCAGGGGCGCGGCGCTGCGACGTCTAACGTGTGCGGGCCAGGGCACGACCACCCGATCAGAGGTAGCCCGACCGCCTCTCGCACTTACGCCGCCTCGCGGTGGCGCTTCTCCGGCGCGGGCGCCCGGGGGGCGGGATCGCGCGGGGGCGTGGACACGGCCTTGGCGGCGGCACACGACGCCAGCAGGTCCCGCATGGACACCCCTGCCACCACGCGCGGCCGTGCCTCGTCTCGTTCTGCAGCCGGCATGGGCCGCCTCCTGGGGCTGTCGGGCACATGGTTAGGTAGACCTAACTACAAGCTCACCTCCATGTGATCACGCCCAGCCCACTGAACGCAACATCTTCCCGACGTCTTGTCGGAACCCTGCCGGCACGGGGACTCGAGCCGGGGGCGCGGGGCACTCGGGGCCGGCAGCCGGCGGGCACTCGGGGCCGGCAGTGGGCGGATGCTCAGGCCGATAGCCCGTTCAGGTCGACCGTCGCCCACCGCTGCCCGACTCCGGTGAGCGTGACATGCCGTACCTCGTCCGTGGTGTCCCCCACCGACCGGTGGATCACGACATGCAGCCGGTCCTCGGTGAGCTCCTCGACCTTGCCCTCGCCCCACTCCACTACGACCACCGAGTCCGGCAGCGAGACATCGAGGTCGAGGTCCTCCAT
>CBFGQM010000071.1:0-17610 GCA_965650905.1 uncultured Streptomyces sp.
GGTTTCTCTGAGCCCCCTGTCGGATTCGAACCGACGACCTTCGCTTTACAAGAGCGGCGCTCTGACCAGCTGAGCTAAGGAGGCCTGTGCAGGCGTGCACAGAGGTTGTGCGTGCATGTGCGCTCATGCAGTGTACCCACGTCACGGGCCGCTCCCGTCGAAACTTTCCGCGAAGTTCACAGGCCCCGCCTACTGACAGAACAGGTGAACCCCGGGTACCGTCCTGACCCAGTTCACCTGCGTGGACTACACCACCACGGAACCACCCGCGGTGGACACCACCTTTACAACGGATCGTCCGGCACGTTCCTGCCGGTGAAGGGGGCCCATCACCATGGCCACTGTCACGTTCGACAAGGCGACCCGGCTCTACCCGGGTTCCGAGAAGCCCGCCGTCGATGGTCTCGACATCGAGATCGAGGACGGCGAATTCCTTGTTCTGGTCGGTCCGTCCGGCTGCGGCAAGTCCACCTCGCTCCGCATGCTCGCGGGACTCGAGGACGTGAACGCCGGAGCCATCCGCATCGGTGACCGCGACGTCACGCACCTGCCGCCGAAGGACCGGGACATCGCCATGGTGTTCCAGAACTACGCGCTGTACCCGCACATGACGGTCGCCGACAACATGGGCTTCGCGCTCAAGATCGCGGGCGTCAACAAGGCCGAGATCCGCCAGAAGGTCGAGGACGCGGCGAAGATCCTCGACCTCACCGAGTACCTCGGCCGTAAGCCGAAGGCCCTCTCCGGTGGTCAGCGGCAGCGTGTCGCGATGGGTCGCGCCATCGTGCGTGAGCCGCAGGTGTTCCTCATGGACGAGCCGCTGTCGAACCTCGACGCCAAGCTCCGTGTGTCGACGCGTACGCAGATCGCGTCGCTGCAGCGCCGCCTCGGCATCACCACGGTGTACGTCACCCACGACCAGGTCGAGGCCATGACCATGGGCGACCGGGTGGCCGTACTCAAGGACGGTCTGCTGCAGCAGGTCGACTCGCCTCGCAACATGTACGACCGGCCGGCGAACCTGTTCGTCGCCGGGTTCATCGGCTCCCCGGCCATGAACCTCGTCGAGGTCCCGATCACGGACGGCGGCGTGAAGTTCGGCAACAGCGTGGTGCCGGTCAACCGCGAGGCACTCAAGGCCGCCAGCGACAAGGGTGACCGCACCGTCACCGTCGGCGTCCGTCCCGAGCACTTCGACATCGTCGAGCAGAACGGCGACGCCGCGAAGGCCCTCTCCAAGGAGACCGAGGACGCCCCGGCGGGCCTCGCCGTCTCGGTGAACGTCGTCGAGGAGCTGGGCGCCGACGGCTACGTCTACGGCAGCGCCAAGGTCGGCACCGATCACAAGGACCTGGTCGTCCGCGTCAACGGCCGCGCGGTCCCGGAGAAGGGCGCCATCCTCCACGTGGTGCCGCGTCCGGGCGAGACGCACGTGTTCTCGACCTCCACCGGTGAGCGCCTCTCCGACTGAGGACCGAGCGGAGTCCACCCGAGCCGAGTCCACCTGACTCGTACGAAATGACACCCCATACCGGGTGATTATCCCTCAGGTTGAAGAAAAGTGCCCCGCAGTAGGCTGCGGGGCACTTTTCCTCGTCGCGGAATATCCGACAGACATGGCCATGTCGATCCGCGGACGTCAACCCCGTGTCGAACGTCGAGCACCCGGCCATCCCCCACATTGATTACAGAATGTTGCCTCACCATCACCCCGCGCTACTCTCACTCGGGTGAAGCACTCCACTAACCCATCGACGCGAGGCGGCCGTGGTCCCGCCGGCCGACCGACGCGGCCCGGCCGCGGTCCGGCCCACCGGATCGGCCGTACTCTCGCCCTCGTTCTGCCCGTCGTCCTGGTGCTCTCCGGGACTCTCGCGGTCGCCCAGGTCAACTGGTCGGGGACCAACTCCTCGGCCTCGGTGCTCGCCGCCTCCGCCCAGGACGCCTCCTCACCCGCCATGCCCCGCGCCCCGCAGGACGCTCTGCGCGACAAGCTCCTGGTCGAACTCCAGGAGAAGGGCCCGGGGTTCGCGCTCACGCACCTCCAGGAGGCGGTGAACGACCGCCCGTCACTCGCTGGGCACTGCACCTCCATCGCCCACGCGCTGGGCCGCGCAGCCGTCCGCGCGTACGGCCCGACCCGTGCCCAGGCCTTCGCCCGGCCCGTCTGCGACACCTCCTTCGCCTCGGGCGTCGCGACCCAGACGCATTAAGCGCCGGACTGAACAGCCGGGCCCGAACAACCGGCCCGACCAACCGGACTGAACAGCCGGGCCCAACAGCCGGGCCGAACAAGCCAGGCCGAAACCCGGTCCGCACGACAAGGCTGCACGCACAGCGCCGACACAGCATCCCGGTGTCGATCGTCCCGAAAGAAGCCCCGGAAACCGTGTGCGGGGCGCCACGTACAGTTCGGTCATGACCGATCCGAACGCCGCGTCGCGCCCCGTTCAAGCCGTTGTCCTGGCCGGTGGCCAGGGCTCCCGCCTGCGTCCCTACACTGACGACCGGCCCAAGCCGATGGTGGAAATCCCCGGCACCGGGACGCCGATCATCGGCCATCAACTGGCCTGGCTCGCCGACGAGGGCGTGACGGACGTGGTCGTCTCGTGCGGCCACCTCGCCGAGGTCCTCCAGCAGTGGCTGGAGTCGACCGAGCTCCCGCTCCGCGTCACCACGGTGGTCGAGACGGAGCCTCTGGGCCGCGGCGGCGGCCTCAAGTTCGCCGCCAAGCATCTGCCAAGTCCGGACCGCCCCTGGTACGCGACGAACGGCGACATCTGGACCCGTTTCTCGCTGCGCGACATGGCGGACTTCCACACCGAGCGCGACGCGGTGGCGACCCTCGCGCTGGCCCGCCCGCGGATCCCGTGGGGCGCCGTCGAGACCGACGACTTCGGTCACATCACGGACTTCATCGAGTCCCCGCCGTCGCCGTACGAGATCAACGCCGGCGTCTACGTCTTCACCCCCGGGTTCACCGACCTGCTCCCCGACCTCGGCGACCACGAGCGCGCCACGTTCCCGCGCCTGGCCCGCGAGCGCAGCCTGGCCGGCTACCCGATCCCCCACGGCGCCTACTGGCGGGCCATCGACACCGCGAAGGACCTCACGGAGGCGGCGAAGGAGCTGGCGGCGCTGGGACGTTGAGCCCGGCAGCCCGGCCTCCGAACTGATCCCCGCCGTCCTCAGCAGAACGTACGTCGATGGGCCCCGCACTTGTGAAGCTTGTTGAGTGCGGAGCCCATCTGCGTACTGACCAAAGGACCAACGGCGTTACCCGAGCAGGCCGCCCACCAGCCGGTCCGAGCCGCCTCCGGAACCGCCGCCCGAGCCGGTGCCGCCCGAGCCGCCGGAGGAACCCGTCCCGCTCGTGCTGCCGCCGCCCGGGGAGGACGGGCCAGCGCTGGTGCTGGGCGCCTGCGGTGGGGCCGACTGCTGGGCAGGGCCCTGTCCGGCGCCCTGGGTCTGGCTGGGCCGGCCGGCGCCGGCGGTGACGGACTCGCGGGCCCCGCCGGGCGTGGACGAGGCACCACCTGAGGGGCTCGCCGACGTCGCGCCCTGGGTGGGCGAGTTGGCGGCCGAGGGGCTCTGCCTGTCGCGGCCCCTGCCGGGCCCATCGGGAAGCGGGGAGCCCGGGAGTTCGTTGCGTGGGGCCTCGCCGGGGCCGGGGACGACCACGCGGTCGGCGTCGCGCACGGCGCCGCCGAGCAGCGAGCCGACCAGCAGCGTGAGTCCAGCGACGACGGTCGCGACAGCTGCGCCCCTGCGCAGTACGCGGCGGCGCAGCTCCCAGATCTCGGCGCGCGGCCCGAGCCTGCGCCAGGCCTCACCGGAGAGGCGGCTGTCGATGGAGTAGACGGGGGCACCCGCGATGATCAGTGGGGACCAGGCGGCGAGGTAGATGATGTCCGGCGCGTCGTAGACGGGGACGGTCTTCCAGCTGACGGTGAGGATCAGCGCCCCGGACAGCATCGCGCCGGCGACGGCGGCGGCCCGCTGCCACAGGCCCAGCACGGTGAGGACGCCGACGATCACCTGGAAGAAGGCGATGAGGAGTCCGGCTCCGACGGGGTGCTGCAGCGCGAACTGGCGCATCGGTTCGGCCAGCTCCCAGGGATGCAGCGAGTTCAGCCACTTGACCATGGAGCCGCGCTCGCCACCGTCGAAGTAGACGGGGTCGCAGAGCTTGCCCATACCGGCGTAGATGGAGATGAAGCCGAGGAAGACGCGCAGGGGGAGCAGGACGACGCCGAGGTTCAGGCGCCGGTCGGGGTAGTACGCGTGCCGCACGGGCTCGGCGCGGTGCGACTTGAGCCGGACGTCGCCGCTGGACTCGGTCCCGGCCCTGTACTCGTAGGAGTCGTCCCCATACGAGTCGGCCTGATACGCGTCGGCCTCGAACTCGCCCGGCGCGTGCGGGGGTTCCTTGATCTCCCCGTACGCGCTGGCTGCCGAGCGCATCCTGGGCAGGATGCGGGCCCCGGTGTCACCAGGACCGCCGACGGTGGGGGTCGCGACGGTGACGTCGGCGTCGTAGCCGCGGCCGGAGCCGTATGCGCCGGAGTCATACGCTCCGTCGCCGAATCCGCCGTCACCGTATCCCCCGTCGCCGAATCCGCCGTCGCCGTATGCCTGTTTTCCCTCCATGCTGAGGCGCGGGATGACCCGCGTCGCACCGGCGTCGCCCGTCGGGACCTCGGCGCCGTGGTACACGCTCGTGTTCCGCACGGCTTGCAGCAGCCGGGTGGCGCCGGTGTCGTCGGGTGCGGACCTCCCGCTCCAGACAACGGGTGCGCGGCGGCGGGCGGCGGCGGCCGTGCCGACGACGCGGACGCGCGCGGTGTTCTCGGTGGAGCTCACGTGCCGTGCGACAGGCGGGGACTGCCTGCGCGACGGAGTGTTGAGCTGCACACGGAAGCTCGCATGATTGACGATGACCTGCGCCGGATCGCTCGGCACCTTCACCATGCTCAGCGCGGGAGCGTCGTCGTAGCCCAACGAGCGGTCCCCCGTGGGTGTGCGGGGTGTTCTGGTGTCCACACTCATCTAACCGAGTGACGTGTCGTTAGGACACTGTTTTGACCCCGCCGATCTGTCCGGACCGCGTCAAGATCACACCGACCGCCCGGATTGCCACGGGGACGCCTTTCGGGCCGCCCCCGGGTACGGGCCAAACGGCCTCAGGCGCGCCGCCGCGAGGCCTCGTACAACACAACTCCCGCCGCCACACCGGCATTCAGCGACTCCGCACCACCCGGCATCGGAATCCGCACCCGGAAGTCACAGGTCTCGCCCACGAGTCGGGACAGGCCCTTGCCCTCGCTGCCGACGACGAGGGCCACGGGGCCCGCGAGGGCCTCGAGGTCGCCGAGTTCCATCTCGCCGTCGGCGGCCAGGCCGACGACGATGATGCCCGCCTTCTTGTACGCCTCCAGGGCGCGCGTCAGGTTGGTGGCGCGCGCGACCGGCGTGCGGGCGGCGGCACCGGCGGAGGTCTTCCAGGCGCCCGCGGTCATGCCGGCGGCGCGACGCTCGGGCACGACGACGCCGTGGCCACCGAAGGCCGACACGGAACGCACGACGGCGCCGAGGTTGCGCGGGTCCGTCACGCCGTCGAGCGCGACGATCAGTGGATCCTGTCCCTCGTCGTACGCGGCGGCGGCGAGGTCCTCGGGGTGCGCGTACTCGTATGGCGGGACCTGGAGGACGAGGCCCTGGTGGTTCAGGCCGTTGGTCATACGGTCGAGCTCGGGACGGGGGGCCTCCATGAGGTGGATGCCGCCGCGCTCGCCGGCGAGCCGGAGCGCCTCGCGCACCCGCTCGTCGTTGTCGATGAACTGCTGGACGTAGAGCGTGCTCGCGGGCACGCCCTCGCGGAGCGCCTCGACGACCGGGTTGCGGCCGACGACCAGTTCGGACGTGGACCTGCCGCCCCGGCCCTTGGGCGCGGGGCGTCCGGTGACGCGGCGCACCTTGGCCTGCGCGGCGCGCTGCTTGGCGTGCCCCTTGCGCATCTCGGCGGGCGGAGTGGGGCCCTTGCCCTCGAGGCTCCGGCGCCGCTGGCCGCCACTGCCGACCTGCGCGCCCTTCTTGCCGGACATGCGACGGTTGTTTGCGGCCATGACCTACCTGTCTCTGTTCTCTGTGATGCGTATGTCGTACTGGTGTCTACTGCACGAGTATGAAGGGTGCTGCCGCCCAAAGAGCCGGGGCGGCACATCCTCTCCGACCTCGGTGCTCTCGGTTTTTCCTCAGCGCTGGCCGAGCGTCCAGCGCGGACCCTGGGGGCTGTCCTCGATGACGAGGCCCGACTGGTTCAGCTGATCGCGGATAGCGTCGGCGGTGTCCCAGTCCTTGCGGACGCGGGCGGCCTCGCGCTGGCCGAGGACCATGCGTACGAGAGTGTCGACGACGCCGTGCAGATCCTGGCCGCGGTCACTCTCGCCGGCCCAGTGCGCCTCGAGCGGGTCGAGGCCGAGGACGCCGAGCATGGCCCGGACCTCCGCCAGCCGGGCGACGGCCGCTTCCTTGTCGTCAGCGGCGAGCGCGGAGTTGCCCTGCCGGACGGTGGTGTGCACGATGGCGAGGGCTTGAGGCACCCCCAGGTCATCGTCCATGGCCTCGGCGAAGGCGAGCGGCACCTCGGCCGTGGGCTCGACCGGGCCCCCCGCCATCTCGATGACGCGCTGCACGAAGCCCTCGATGCGCGCGAACGCCGACTCGGCCTCACGCAGGGCTTCTTCGCTGTACTCGATGGTGGAACGGTAGTGCGGGGTGCCGAGATAGTAGCGGAGCACGATGGGCCGCCAGTGCTTGACCATCTCGCTCACGAGGACGGAGTTGCCCAGCGACTTGGACATCTTCTCGCCGCTCATGGTGACCCACGAGTTGTGGACCCAGTACTGCGCGAAGTCGTCGCCGTAACCCCTGGCCTGAGCGATCTCGTTCTCGTGGTGCGGGAAGATCAGGTCGATGCCGCCGCCGTGGATGTCGAAAGCAGAGCCCAGGTACTTGTGGGCCATCGCGCTGCACTCCAGGTGCCAGCCGGGCCGACCGCGCCCCCACGGCGTCTCCCAGCTGGGCTCGCCGGGCTTGACGGCCTTCCACATGGCGAAGTCCCGCGGGTCCCTCTTCCCCGTCTCGCCCTCCTCGGAGGGCTGGCGCAGGTCGTCCAGGTCCTGGTTGGAGAGGGAGAGGTAGCCGGGGAGCGAGCGCACGTCGAAGTAGACGTTCCCGTCGGCCTCGTAGGCGTGCCCGCGCTCGATGAGCGTGCGCATCATCTCGACCATCTCGGTGATGTGACCCGTGGCGCGGGGCTCGTACGTCGGCGGCAGGCATCCGAGGACGGCGTACCCGTCGTTGAACGCGCGTTCGTTCTCGTAACCGATCGACCACCACGGCCGGTTCTGCTCTGCGGACTTCTTGATGATCTTGTCATCGATGTCCGTGACATTGCGGACGAACGTCACGTCGTAGCCGCGGTAGGCGAGCCAACGGCGCATGATGTCGAAGTTGAGCCCCGACCGGATGTGCCCGATGTGGGGGGCGGCCTGCACGGTGGCACCACACAGGTAGATCGAGACGCAACCCGGGGTGAGCGGGGCGAAGTCACGGATCTGCCGGGCGCTGGTGTCGTACAGCCGAATAGTCACCACTCCAGAGTAGTGGGCCGCGGCGGTGCCCCACGCCGTGTGCCTCCGGCGGTTGGCCGTCTCGCCCAGGTCGGTGGCTGAGCGGGGCGGGTGCCTCCGGCGGTCTGGTCGCGTCTTGCCTGTCGGGCTGGTGGGTGGTCGGGGCCGTGTGCCGGTACCTCTGCCCGTCCCCGCGGCGGCGTTCGGCCCCGCGGCGGGTGCACGGTGAACGTTTCCTGATCGAAGCCGTGAGCGACGGGCGCTGACGCACCGGCACACGACCTCTCCCGCCGATGGGCGACTGCGGGCTGGTGGGAGGGCGCCCCGTCAGCGGGGGCGGGGCTGTGACATGTTCCCGTCCCTGGGGGCGGAGCCCCCAGGGACGGGAACGGGTAGGGAAAGCGGGGTCAAAACCTCTGGGTCAGCCCGTACGTACCACGAGCGCCGTCGCGATCGCCATCAGGCCCTCGCCGCGGCCCGGAAAGCCGAGGCCGTCGGTCGTGGCGCCGGACACCGAGACCGGCGCCCCCACCGCGTCGGACAGAAGCGTCTGCGCCTCGTCGCGACGCTTGCCGATCTTGGGGCGGGGGCCGACGACCTGGACGGCGACGTTGCCGACGACGAAGCCCGCGCCACGGACGATGCGGGCGGCCTCGGCGAGGAGGGTGACACCGCAGGCACCTGCCCACTCGGGCCGCCCCGTACCGAAGTGGGCACCGAGATCGCCCAGCCCGGCCGCTGAGAACAGCGCGTTGCACGCTGCGTGCGCGACGACGTCCGCGTCGGAGTGGCCGGCCAGCCCCGGCCCCTCGCCGTCCCACTTGAGGCCCGCGCACCACAACTCGCGCCCCTCCTCGAAGGCGTGGATGTCGGTACCGATACCGACCCGCGGCAGCGGAGGCGGAGGCGGAGAAATCTCAGAAGCCATCGTTCGCCCTCCTGCGAGCCAGGACCGCCTCCGCGAGGACCAGGTCAAGCGGCCGCGTGACCTTGAAGGCCTCCTCGTGCCCTAGCACCACCACGACCGGCTTGCCGAGCTGCTCGACCATGCTGGCGTCGTCGGTGACACCGTTCGTGACGGTCTCGTGGGCGTGCATCAGGGTGTCCCGGTCGAAGCCCTGCGGAGTCTGCACGGCACGCAGCCGGGCCCGCTCGAACGTCGCGACCACCGGCTCGGGCGAGCCGTCGGCACGCGGCTCGACCTCTTTGACGGTGTCCGCGAGAGGCAGCGCCGGTACGACGGCGGGGGCCCCGTCGCGTACCGCCTCGATGACCGCGTCGACCGTATCGACGGGCACCAGCGGGCGGGCAGCGTCGTGCACGAGCACGATGTCGATCCCGGGCGGCAGTGCGTCGAGGCCGAGCCGCACGGACTCCTGTCGGGTGGCGCCGCCGGGGACGACCAGGAAGTCCGTGCGCTCGGGGAGCGTGTGCGCGTCGAGCAGCGTCTTGACCTCGGCGTTGCCGTCGGGCGGAGCCACGACGACGACCAGTGAGACGGCGCGGGACGCGGCCATGGCGCGTACCGCATGGATGAGCATGGGAGTGCCGTTCAGCGCGCGAAGCGCTTTGGGAGCACCCGGACCGAGGCGCACGCCTCGACCCGCGGCCGGAATCACGGCCGCAGTCCGGGCGCCCGAAGGCGAAGGACGCGAATCGTCAGACATCGGTTCCTGTCAGGTTTGTGTGCTCGGCCGACATGGGTATGGCCACAGCGTGCCGGGCGCGACGCCTTGACCGGACCCTTCCGTGACATCTGGTCGAGCCAGCTGCCCGGGCCCGGCACGCCAAGTATCGGGGCCGGAAGAGATTGCGCGAGAAGATCTCCACAGCCTCCGATATACGCCCGTCCGGCGCCCGGGTACGAACATGCCGCAGCGCCCGGCGACAATAATCACGTCATCGGGCACCGCGGCATCTCAGTTGCGCCGGACTGCTCGTCTCGCCTCTGGCCGGGAAGCGATCAGAGTGCGACGGGCGTCAGGACGCGAGGACCTCGTCGAGCAGAGCCTCGGCCTTGTCCTCGTTCGTGTTCTCCGCGAGGGCGAGTTCGCTCACCAGGATCTGCCGAGCCTTGGCGAGCATGCGCTTCTCACCGGCGGAGAGGCCACGCTCACGCTCGCGACGCCACAGGTCACGGACAACTTCCGCAACCTTGATGACATCGCCCGAGGCGAGCTTCTCGAGATTTGCCTTGTAACGACGCGACCAGTTCGTGGGCTCCTCGGCATACGGCGCGCGCAGCACCTCGAAGACCCGGTCCAGCCCGTCCTGACCGACCACATCACGCACGCCGACGAACTCCGCATTGTCCGCTGGCACACGCACCGTCAGGTCGCCCTGGGCGACCTTCAGCACCAAGTAGGTCTTGTCCACGCCTTTGATCTGACGAGTTTCGATGGCCTCGATCAGCGCGGCCCCGTGATGGGGATAGACCACGGTGTCGCCAACCTTGAACGTCATGTGACAGGTACCCCTTCCGTGGCTATCCAGGGTAACACGAGAACCGTGTCTTCTGAATGGCGTTTTCGCAGGTCAGGGCATATCTCGGGGCTTGACAACAACGACAGGAACGTGCTGCGAGGGGGTGACGGAGGGGGGTATTCGCAGGTCGGAGCGGTTCCCTGGGCGAGGTGAAACGCGCACGCCACCACACAGGGGAGGCCCGCCCACATGGCCGAACGTCCAGTTTTGTCGGGTTCCAAGGACGAGAGTTCCCGCTACTCCGTTCGGTGTCCGGAGTCAGGTACGAGACAAATTTAGAATTGATCACCGGGGCCGAAGATCAATTCCCCGGTACCCCCATGTATTCCTTACGGGAAATCCGCAAGCCGGTGCATGATCTGACTTGAGGGTCCAACTGAGGTTTCAAGGCTTGTTGAGCTGCTTGGGCTTCATGGTTCTTGTGTAAATGTTGGGGCCGTCGATCAGTCGATGGCTGACGTCGTCAATGGGCTGGTCCGAGCGTGGTCAATGGGGCTGGGGATGGCGGGAGTGTGTCCTTGCGCGTGAGGGGCATGAGGGCGTCTTCCCGCGGGACGGTGCCCCGAGGAGCGTAGAGGCGGGTCGGGTGCGGAGGCCCGGGAACGGCTCGGTAACCTAAGGCCGCTGACAGACACTGGGTGGCTTTATAAGGAAGCCGCTCTGCTTCGCCCACGTTCAAGGAGTTGCCGCCGCCGTGAGCAGCAGCCTTCGACGCGGCTCCCTCGCCGCCGCCGCCATCGCCTTCTCGATCGCCTCGCTCGCCGCGTGCGGCGCCGGCAGCAACGCTCAGACGCTGGAGATCAAGCCGGACAACGCCGCGACCAGCGTCGACGATATCAAGATCCAGAACGCCGTGGTGATCACACCGCCCGACCCCGAGTCGACCGATCCGACGGCGGTCTCCGCGACCGTGTTCAACGCCGGCCGCACCGACCAGACACTGGACTCCATCGCCTTGGAAGGCGTCAACGAGCCCGCCACGCTCAAGCCCGCGAAGGGCTCCGGTTCGGTGACGATCCCGGCCGGCGGCTCGGTCATCCTCGGCGGCAAGGGCAACGCCTCCGCCGTGCTGACCGACAGCGGCGAGGCGTTCAGGGACGGCGACGTCCAGCCGGTCATCTTCACCTTCAGCGAGACCGGTGCCGTGAGGCTGGAGGCGTTCGTCGTCCCGGCCGAGGGCTACTACTCCGGGTGGGGCCCGAGCGACGTTCCCGAGACCCCGGGCACTGAGCCGTCCACGCGCCCCGCCGGGTCGCCGTCCCATTCCGCCTCGGGCTCGTAGTCCCAGCCGGGGTCGGACGAGGCGGGGCAGGGCGAGGCCGGGAACGGGGCCGGGTCCGACGCCGGCACCGCGGACGGGGCGTCCGCCGCCGGGCACTGAGCGGGGCCTTTTACGGCCACGGTCTTCTCGTACGCGGCTCATGTCGTACGCAAGGGCGGCACCCACTCCCGGTGGTGCCGCCCTTCGCGCGCAGCGGTGCCGCAGCGCTCAACGGGCGTGGTTCACGGCTCGCGGCTCACGGCTCACGGCTCGAACTTGTAGCCCAGTCCGCGCACCGTCACCAGATACCTGGGTGCCCCCGGGTCCGGCTCGATCTTCGCGCGCAGCCGCTTCACATGGACGTCGAGCGTCTTGGTGTCGCCCACGTAGTCGGCGCCCCACACACGGTCGATGAGCTGCATGCGGGTGAGGACTCGGCCCGCATTGCGCAGCAGCATCTCCAGGAGGTCGAACTCCTTGAGGGGGAGGTCGACCTTGGAGCCGGAGACAGTGACCACGTGGCGGTCGACGTCCATGCGGACGGGGCCGGCCTCCAGTGCGACCGGGGTGACCTCCTCGGGCTCGCCCCGGCGGCGCAGGACGGCGCGGATGCGGGCGACCAGCTCGCGCGAGGAGAAGGGCTTGGTCACATAGTCGTCGGCTCCTATTTCCAGTCCGACGACCTTGTCGATCTCGCTGTCCTTGGCGGTGACCATGATCACCGGCACGTTCGAGCGGCTGCGCAGCTGGCGGCACACCTCGGTGCCGGGCAGGCCGGGCAGCATCAGATCGAGCAAAACGAGATCGGCGCCGTTGCGCTCGAACTCGTCCAGGCCGTCGGGCCCGGTGGTCGCGATGGCGACCTCGAAGCCCTCCTTGCGGAGCATGTAGGACAGGACGTCGCTGAAGGACTCCTCGTCCTCGACGACGAGCACTCGGGTCACGGAAGGACCTCCAGGGCAGAAAGCGGTTCGTACGGGGATGAGACGGCGGTCGTCCCGTCGGACTGCCCGGCGTCGACGTCTTCGTCGAGGTCGGACGTGCGGTCGGTGTGGCCGGTCGCGCGGTCACGGGCCGCACCCGCCTCAGGCAGCCGCAGGGTGAACGTGGAGCCCTGTCCCTCGGAGCTCCACACGGTGACTTCCCCGCCGTGCGAGGCGGCCACGTGCTTGACGATGGCCAGACCGAGGCCCGTACCTCCGGTCTGTCGGGAACGCGCCGGGTCGACGCGGTAGAAGCGCTCGAAGATGCGCTCCCGGTCCTTCTCGGAGATGCCGATGCCCTGGTCGGTGACGGCGATCTCGATGAGGTCTCCGCCGGACGCGGTCACCCTGCGCGCGGCTATCCCCACCCGCGTACGGGCGGGCGAGTAGTTCACGGCGTTCTCGACGAGGTTGCCGAGTGCGGCGGCCAGCTGGCCGCGGTTGCCCCAGACGTGCAGGTCGGCGGTTCCACCGGCGGCCATGGTGATCTGTTTCGTGCCCGCCTGGTGGCGGCAGCGGTCGATCGCCTCGGCGACCAGCTCGTCGACCCGGACCGGCTCGGCGTCCTCCAACGGGTCGTCGTTCTGTACCCGGGAGAGGTCGATCAGCTCCTGGACAAGGCTGGTGAGGCGGGTGGCCTCTATCTGCATGCGTCCGGCGAAGCGCTCCACGGCCTCCGGGTCGTTGGAGGCGTCCATGACAGCCTCGGACAGCAGGGAGAGCGCGCCGACGGGGGTCTTGAGCTCATGGCTGACGTTCGCGACGAAGTCGCGCCGTACGGCCTCGATGCGTCGGGCCTCGGTGAGGTCCTCGACGAGAAGGAGTACGAGCCGGGAGCCGAGCGGGGCGACGCGCGCGGAAACGGCGAGGGCCTCGCCGCGGCCGGTGCCGCGTCGCGGCAGGTCGAGTTCGGCCTGCCGTATCTCCCCGTCCCGCCTCGTGTCACGGGCCATCTGCCGCATCGGTTCGACGGCCAGTTTCCCGCCGCGTACGAGACCGAGGGCGTACGCGGCCGAGCTGGCCTTGACCACGGCGTCCGCCTCGTCGAGTACGACGGCGGAGGAGCGGAGCACGGACAGGACCGTGTCCACGCCCGGTGGAAGCACCGGGTCCGTGTGCAGGGAGGTGCGGGTGAGGCGCTTCTGTTCGCGCTCGCTCCAGCGGAACGCCAGCATGGCGATCACGCCGGTGAGCACACCGGCGATTGCTGCCGCTGCGGCGACCGCCGCGTTCACATCCATGGCTTTAGGTTAGGCACGCGGTACGCCCGGCTCACACCGGTCCGTGGGTCGACTCGAACACTCGTCGCTCAGAGTTCACTCCTGAGACAATGCCGGTTCACTTCCTCCGGGCGGCTTCGGGAGAGGCCACGCCAGGGGGAGGGTACGTTGTCGCTCAGAGTTCACCTCGGGGCCGGCGATGGTTCATTTGGGGTGGCGGAAACGGACGCGTTCGGGCCGGACCGTGGGAGCGTGGGGTTCACGAGCCCCCTTGGACCCCCGAAGCAGACGTAAGAGAGGGACATCCTGATGCGCGACGCCTACCACGAGGAACTTGACTCGATCGGCGAGGGCCTGGTCGAGATGGCTCGGCTCGTCGGGTCGGCGATCGGTCGCGCCACGACGGCGATCCTCGACGCCGATCTGAAGCTGGCGGAGAGCGTGATCGCGGCCGACCAGAAGGTCGACGATCTCCAACACGACCTCGAGGCGCGGGCGATAGCCCTGCTGGCCCGGCAGCAGCCGGTGGCGACGGACCTGCGCATCGTGGTCACGTCGCTGCGCATGTCCGCCGACCTGGAGCGTTCCGGCGACCTCGCACAGCATGTGGCGAAGCTCGCCCGCCTCCGCTTCCCCGAGCGGGCGGTTCCGCACGACCTGCACGCCACGATCCTGGAGATGGGCCAGCTCGCGCAGCGCCTGATGGCGAAGGCGGCGGAGGTCGTCATCACGAAGGACGTCGACCTCGCGCTGCAGCTGGAGCAGGACGACGACGCCATGGACCTCCTGCACCGCGCCCTCTTCCAGCACCTGATGGACGACCGCTGGAAGCACGGCATCGAGACGGCCGTCGACGTGACGCTGCTGGGCCGCTACTACGAGCGCTTCGCGGATCACGCGGTCTCGGTGGCGAAGCGCGTGGTGTACCTGGTGACGGGCGAACACGCGGACGAGCTCCAGACGGCCGAGATCCAGACGGCGCCGGCCGGCGAGAGTGAGTAGCGCTCCGCGAGCAGAAGCAGGGAGTACGAAGCGCTCCGCGGAGACACAGGTCTGACGGTGCGGGCATGCTCCTGGCGGGTGTCGAGAGTGAGTCGGTCGCGACGAACGGGCTGGGGCGTCGAGGTGGATCGGCCCACGGCCGGGCGGGGTGAGGGGGGCGCACAGGAAGCGGGCGGGCACGCTTCTGTGCGCCGCCCCTGTACGCCCTTGATGCGCCTGACGGTGCGGGCATGCACTGGGCGACAGGAACCAGCCTTCGAGGAGGGCCCCATGGCCGAATCCCCCACCACACCCGACCCCACCCAGCAGCGCGAGACCCAGCACCCCGCCGGGATCAAGAGCCTCCCACTCGTCGGCGCCTGCGGCTGCGGCTCCGGCTGTGGGTGCGGCTGCCAGTCCGGCAACCCCTGCCAGTGCGGCTGAGCGATTCGCATGCGTACGACGCACTTTCGTAGGCGTGCCGGCGACTCGTAAGAACACATGCAGACGGAGCCCCCTACCTGCGAGAAAACCGCAGGCAGGGGGCTCGACGTGTTCTGGCTACTTCTTCTTGCCCTGTGTCTTGTCGGGGATCCTGGGGAGCTGGGTTTTTGCTGGTGAGGGGCGGTGTTCTGTTCTTACCTGCGTGGTAGTCGTCGGTGGTCGTTGTCAGTCACTCGTGAGCGTCCTCGGACGGCCCAGAGGAGACCCGGCTTGGGTCGGCACAGGACCGCGCTCGAACAAGCGGCGACGGCGACCCGTAGAGAAGGTTGTTACGCACCAGTAGCCGCGGCGCGACGTGCCCATCAGCACGGGCAGTCTCCGGGGCGCGCATATGTGAAAAGTTCCGCGGTGGCCGTGTAGTTGCTGCGGCTTGCCGGGATGCGGAGTTCGGCGGTGACGGTGCGGCCGGAGTTGTCGCCGTGGACCGCGACGGTGTCGGCGAGGGTGGCGACCATGCCGAGTCCTCGGCCGTGGGTGGCGTTGAGGGCAGGGTGCTGGATCTCGGGTGTGGTCTTGGTGTCTCCGGAGTCGGTCACCGCGATGGCGGTGGTCATCTCGGAGACGGTGAGTGTGACGCGGAAGGTCCCGGCGTCGTCGCCGCTGGCGGTGTGCATGAAGGCGTTGGTGCCGAGTTCGGTCACGATCAGTGCGGCGTCCTCGCGGTGCGGGTGGCCGTCCAGCACGGCGCGGACCCAACTGCGGGCGATGTGGAGCTCCTGCGGGGCTCCGGGGAAGGTGCGTCGATGGGTGGGCATGGCGTCCTCCACGGCGTGGCCTGCTGTTTTCTCCGTAGGTCGTGTCGACTGGCCAACACGCACAAGCGGAGCCGTACAATTAGTACTAGCACCGTACCTAATGTGCGCGTATATGGAGTGCGAGATCGCACTTTTCGTGCGGGCACTCGGCGCATAGCGTTCGCCGTGCGGTCCGGTGCCGATCCGGACGCCGATAGAGAAAGGACCTTGCATGTTCGGACTGATGGTGCGTTTCACCTGCAAGGACGAGACGGCAGCGGCCGCGTTCGACGACCTGGTGGCGCGGACTGGTGAGCAGATCCATGCGCACGAGCCCGGGACGGTGGTCTACGCGGTGCATCGTGTTGACGGCCGTCCGCTGGAGCGGATGTTCTACGAGCTCTACCGGGGCAAAGACGCCTTCGAGGAGCACGAGTCGAAGGACTACGTGCGCGCCTTTCTCTCCGAGCGGGACCAGTACCTCTCTGCGACAGAGGTGGACCGCCTGGACTTCATGTCCGGCAAGGGCGTGGACGTTGAGCACTGAGTATCAGAAGACGCTCGGACGCAAGATCGCCTTCAACCGCAAACGCCGGGGTCTGTCGCAGAAGGAGTTCGCCGGGCTGTTGGGGCGCTCGGAAGCGTGGGTGTCCCAGGTGGAGCGGGGCGTGCGCCGCATCGACCGGATGACCGTGCTGGAGAAGGTCGCCGAGGTTCTCGAAGTACCGGTTGCCGAGCTGGCGGCCGAGGCTCCCATCGTGGCGTCGGTGACCGAGGGGGAACCGCCGGGCGCGAGTCGGCTGCGGCTGGTGCTGAGCGCCGCACACTCGCTGAAGGCGGTCCTCGACGAGCGGGATGCGTCCCCAGATGTGCCGGCGCTTCGCGCAGAGGTTGAGCGCGCGTGGTCGCTGACCCATCAGGGCAACTACGCCGACCTGGCCGAGTTGCTCGAAGGGCTGGTTCCCCGGCTGGAGTCGGCCACCCGGTCGGTTCCGGAGTCGGAGCGTCCCGAGCTGTTCCGGCTGATGGCCGTCATGTATCACACGTGCGGTGGAGCGCTGGCGAACATGGGGGAGCCCGAGGCGGCCTGGATCGCCGTCGACCGTGCGGTGGTCGCTGCCGAGCGGGCGAACGATCCGCTGCTGATGGCAGCTGGTGAGTTCCGGTTGTCGATCGTCTTCCTCGGCGCGCGCCACTTCGACCAGGCGGCGCATGCGTCCGGGAGCGCGGCCGATGCGCTGCGGTCCCTGGCGGCGAAGTCGGGTGAGGTTGAGGCGGTGGCGTTGCGTGGTGCGCTGACGTTGCAACGGGCGGTCGCTGCCGCTCGGTTGAACCTGGCCGATGAGGCGTACGGGTATCTCCGTGATGCCCGTGAGATGGCCGAACAAGTGGGTGACGGGCGCAACGACTACAACACCGAGTTCGGGCCGACCAACGTCGGGTTGCACGAGGTGTCCGTTGCGGTCGACCTCGGGGACGCCGGAGTCGCGCTGCGGGCCGCTCAGGGCGTTGACGCCTCGGGGCTGTCCGCAGAACGGCAGACGCGCTTTCAGATCGATGTCGCAAGGGCCTACGCCCAGCGTCGGCAGGTCGCTGATGCGGTCTCGGCACTGCTGAGGGCGCGTGAGTTGTCGCCAGAGATGGTGCGGGCCCTGCCGATCGTCAAGCAGCTCGCGGCGGACCTGCTGACCATGAGCCAGCCACCCTCTGAAGATCTGCGGGCGCTGGCGGGGGAGTTGGGGGTACACGAAGTAGCGGACCGGCCAATAAAGTATTAGACAGTACCTTATGTGCGGGTTACTGTGGTTG